>JAEEJW010000165.1 GCA_016282095.1 Ruminiclostridium sp.
GGCGTGACTTCCGTTACCCTTCTTGAATACAACGGCGAGTATATGAACTGACACGGCGCGTCATCCGCCTGCCTGTTCCGCCCCGCTGCGGAGGCGTGTCCGTACAAATAAATAAACTCATATCTGTTGAAAATAGCTATTGACAAACGTGATAAAAGAAGTTATAATATACTTTAGCACAAAAAAGCACCATTACAAAAAAGCGCGACCGCAAAAAAGCATTTATGCGGGAAAGCTTTAAAGGAGTATGTTATGCCTCTTATTATCACAATACTTGTGCTTTACATCGCTCTGGCGGTCGGCATAGGTATCTACTGCAACAGAAAAGCCAACACCGTGAATGAATACGTTCTCGGCGGCAGAAGCGTCGGTCCGTGGATAACAGCCTTCGCTTACGGAACAAGCTACTTCTCCGCCGTTATCTTCGTCGGCTATGCCGGAAAATTCGGCTGGAACTTCGGCGTTTCCTCCACATGGATAGGTATAGGAAACTGCCTTATCGGCTCTCTCATGGCATGGGCGCTCATGGGCAGACGCACACGCGTAATGTCAAAGCATCTCGAAAGCTCCACAATGCCGGAATTCTTCGAGAAACGCTATATGAGCAAGACACTGAAGATAGTTTCCGCTATCATCGTCTTCATCTTCCTGATACCCTACACAGCCTCCGTTTACAACGGACTTTCGAGACTGTTTGAAATGGTATTCCATGTTGACTACTCGATCTGCGTTATCGCAATGGCGGTAGTCACGGCGGTATATGTTATCCTCGGCGGCTACAAGGCTACCGCTTACAACGACTTCATTCAGGGCATAATAATGCTCATAGGCATCGCCGCTGTCGTTATCGCTACTCTGGCCAACAAGGGCGGCTTCTATGAGGCTCTGAACCAGATGTCGCAGATCCCCAATGAAAAGGGCGTCCTCGCTGGAATGCAGGGTGCTTACGCAAGCTTCTTCGGCCCGGACCCGATAAACCTGCTGGGTGTTATCATACTCACATCGCTCGGTACATGGGGTCTTCCGCAGATGGTGACGAAGTTCTACACGATCAAGAACGAGCGCTCCATAAAGTCCGGAATGATAGTTTCCACAGCCTTCGCGCTCGTAGTTGCCGGCGGCTGCTACTTCCTCGGCGGTTTCGGACGCATTTTCGTTGAAGCCGACGCCAACGGCGCACCTATGAGCGGTTTTGACGGCATTATCCCCGCTATGCTTGAAAGCCTGCCCGATCTGCTTATCGGTATCGTAGTCGTACTGGTACTGTCCGCTTCCATGTCCACCCTGTCCTCGCTGGTGCTCACATCGAGCTCTTCTATAACCCTTGACCTTATCAAGCCTGTTATGAAGGGTAAGCTCGACGAAAAGAAGCAGCTTCTGATCCTCCGCGCATTCGTTGCGGTATTCCTTGTAATTTCCGTCATCATCGCGCTCAATAAGAACGCCCTCATCTCCGACCTTATGGGTTATTCGTGGGGCGCACTTGCAGGCGCATTCCTCGCACCGTTCCTCTACGGCCTGTTCTGGAAGAAGACTACCCGCGCCAGCGTATGGGTAAGCTTCGTATTCGGTATAGGCGTTACAGTTCTGCATCTGATAATGGCGTCTGCGGGAATGCTTTCCGGAACGATACTTGGCTTCACAGTCGCTTCGCCTGTCAACCTCGGTGCGTTCACAATGGTAAGCTCCCTGATAATCGTACCGATAGTCAGCCTTATCACCCCCAAGATGCGCAAGATCGACCTCGATTATATCTTCAGCTGCTATGGCAAGAAGGTCGTAGTCAAGCAGAGTGAGGCCATAACTTCCGGCGAGGAAGCTGTCGAAGAAGCAGTTCCTGCCAATAAAGGCACAAAGAAGAAAAAGAAGAAATAAGAAAAATCAATTCGTAAATAATGTATCGGGAGGTAATTGAAATGTTTTTTGACAAAGACGCGGAAACAATGCCGCGCAGTGAGCTTGAAAAAATACAGCTTGAAAAGCTGAAAAAGACGGCAGTTTACTGCTATGAGAACGTGAAGCTCTATAAGGATAAGTTCGACAATGCGGGCTTTGACCCGTACAAGATAAAGGACCTGAGTGACCTTAAGCGTATGCCGTTCACAACCAAAACGGACTTCCGCGACAACTACCCGTTCGGTATGTTCGCTGTGCCGATGAAGAAGATCGTCAGAATGCACGCTTCCTCCGGCACTACCGGTAAGCCCACCGTTGTAGGCTACACGAAGAACGACCTCGAAATGTGGAGCGACTGCATGGCGAGAATAGTCGCAGCCGCCGGTGCCACCGAGGACGACATCGTTCAGATCTGCTTCGGCTATGGCCTGTTCACCGGAGCGCTCGGCCTGCACTACGGACTTGAAAAGCTCGGTGCCGCCGTAGTTCCCAGCTCCTCCGGCAATACCGAAAAGACTGTCATGATGATGCGCGACTTCGGCACGACCGCTCTCGTATCTACTCCGTCCTACGCCCTGCGTATCGGCGAAGTAATGCAGGAAGTCGGCATAAAGCCCGAAGAGATAAAGCTCAGACTCGGACTTCTGGGTTCCGAGGGTGCGACCCCCGAAATGCGTGACCAGATCGAGAAGAGCCTCCATATGTTCGTTACCGACAACTACGGCATGAGCGAACTCATGGGACCCGGCGTTTCCGGCGAATGTACCGAGCGCTGCGGTATGCACTTCAACGAGGATCACTTCCTTCCCGAGATAGTTGATCCCGTCACCGGAGAAGTACTCCCCGAAGGCGCCAGCGGCGAGCTTGTCGTAACAACTCTCGACAAGGAAGGCCTGCCCGTACTGCGCTACAAGACTCACGATATCACTTCGATAACTTATGAGAAGTGCCGCTGCGGCAGAACTCACGCGAGAATGATGAAGCCCACCGGCAGAACGGACGATATGCTGAAAATACGCGGCGTAAACATATTTCCGTCCCAGATAGAAAGCGTAATCATGGTTATTCCCGAGATCGCGCCCTACTATCAGCTTGTAGTAGGCAGAGAGGGCTCCGCAGATAATCTTGAAGTAAGAGTCGAGCTTGCGGACGCTTCACTGCTCACGGATTACAGGAACCTTGAAGAGCTCCGCTCGAAGATACACCACAACTTAAAGACCGTTCTGGGCATAAGCACAAAGGTATCGCTTGTTGAGCCCAAGTCGATCGAGCGCACCGCCGGCAAGGCTAAGCACGTCATCGACAACCGTCCGAAAGAGACAGCCACATTCTCCGTAGAGAAGTAAGGAGGACAGCTATGGACAGCATTTATGAGCGTCTTAACGCTTTGTTCAGAGACTTTTTTGACGACGACGATATCGAGCTTGACGAAGATACGACTGCCGACGATATCGAGGACTGGGACAGCCTGAACCACATCACGCTGATGTCCGCCGTTGAGGACGAGTTCGGACTGCGCTTCACTATGGGCGAAGTCTCGGGCATGAAGAATGTGGGCGAGATGGCGGAGATAATCAAAAAGCGCGGCAAGAAGCTGTGATTTTTGGTGATGTTGTCGGTTGACTTTTCCGCGCCGGCAGAATATAATATTAATAAGAACAACGGCGTTCCGGCATTCTTTTTGTATGCCGGAACGCTTTTTTGCGCCTGAGCGCGGTTTTCAGCCAATATTATCAGGGAGGTATTCCGGAAAAAATGAACGAGACTATTGATATTACGAAAATATTCGGCGAGGACGTGTTTGACGAGTCCACAATGCGGCAGCGCCTGCCGAAAGAAGTGTTCAAAAAGCTAAAAGCCACAATGAACACCAATCGCGAGCTGGACAGCTCCATAGCCGAAAGCGTGGCCGCGGCTATGAAGGACTGGGCTGTGGAGCGCGGCGCTACGCACTTCACACACTGGTTCCAGCCCATGACCAATATCACGGCCGAGAAGCATGACAGCTTCATCGCTCCCACAGGCGACGGCACCGTGATCATGGAGTTCTCCGGCAAGGAGCTTATAAAGGGCGAGCCGGATGCATCTTCATTCCCCTCCGGCGGCATACGCGCCACTTTCGAAGCCAGAGGCTACACCGCGTGGGATCCCACTTCCTGCGCCTTCATCAAGGACGGCACACTTTATATCCCGACAGCCTTCTGCTCTTACACGGGCGAGGCTCTTGACAAGAAAACCCCGCTTCTGCGCTCAATGGATGCCCTCTCCGATCAGGCTGTGCGCATACTGCGCCTGTTCGGCAACACTTCCACAAAACGTGTCAACGCCACGGTCGGCGCAGAACAGGAGTACTTCCTTATAGACAGAAAGGTCTACGAAAAGCGCAAGGATCTTGTATATACCGGCAGAACTCTGTTCGGCGCACCGCCCCTCAAGGGACAGGAGATGCACGATCATTACTACGGCGCTATCAACTCCCGTGTATATGCGTTCATGCGCGATCTCGACCTGACGCTGTGGAAGCTGGGCGTGACCTCCAAGACCGAGCACAATGAAGTCGCACCGGCGCAGCATGAAATGGCTCCGATCTACTCCGGCGCCAATGCCGCCGCCGACCAGAACCAGCTCACAATGGAGGTAATGCAGAAGACCGCTCTCAAGCACGGCATGGTCTGCCTGCTCCATGAGAAGCCCTTCAACGGCGTGAACGGCTCCGGCAAGCACGACAACTGGGGTCTTGCAACCGATGACGGACAGAATCTGCTCTATCCCGGCAAGTCTCCGACAGAGAATATGCAGTTCCTCACATTCCTCGCTGCCGTGATAAAAGCTGTTGACGATTATCCGGAGCTTCTTCGTCTGTCCGTGGCTACCGCAGGCAATGACCACCGCCTCGGAGGCAACGAAGCACCCCCCGCAGTCGTTTCCGTGTTCCTCGGCGAAGAACTTGACGCTGTTGTGGATTCGATCATTTACGGTGAAAAGCTCGACAAGAAATCCACAGAGTTTGACCTCGGAGTAATGGCTCTGCCGCGCTTCAAGAAGGATTCCACAGACCGCAACAGAACGTCGCCCTTTGCTTTCACGGGCAACAAGTTCGAATTCAGAATGGTAGGCTCGTCCCAGAATGTCGCCACCGCAAATATAATCCTCAACACTATCGTGGCGGAGGAGCTCCGTCAGTTCTCGGATGAGCTGGAATTCAAGGCTGCCGCAGACGGCGAAGCTTTCAGCAGAAACGCTTTCGACATGGCGCTGCACGAACTGTTGGTACGCACATTCCGCGAACACAGGCGCATAATCTTCAACGGCAACGCTTACGATGAAGCATGGCTGGAAGA
>JAEEJW010000166.1 GCA_016282095.1 Ruminiclostridium sp.
ACAACGGCATGGAGCACCGGCTGGTATGTTGTTGACAGCACTACCCCTATAAACAGCAGCCGAGTGACTGTCACCGGCGACGTACACCTCATTCTCTGCGACGGTAAAACTCTTACCGCGGAAAAGGGAATAAACGTTGAGGGTACAAACAAGCTCACGATCTACGCACAGAGCACCGGAAATACAATGGGTGCGCTCACCGCGACCGCGGCGAAGATGAAGCCGGCATCGGCGGCGGCTATGGTAGAGCCGGCGGCAATATTACGATAAACGGCGGTAAAGTCGAAGCGACCGGCGGCGAGCATGGTGCCGGCATCGGCGGCGGCATTTATGGTGCCGGCGGCAATATCACGATAACCGGCGGTAAAGTCGAAGCGACCGGCGGCGATTACGGAGCCGGCATCGGCGGCAGCTATGATGGAGCCGGCGGCACGATAAAGATACTTGGCGGACAGGTGACAGCCATAGCCGGAACTGGTGATTCGGCTGTCGGCGCGGGTTATAATGCTTCGGGAGCCACTATAACCCTTGGCTGGACAAATACGGATGACTTTATCGACGCTCAGGGTGAATATAACGGCACAGTCTCATTTGCTGAGAGAAAGCATTTCGTACTCAACGGAACGACGATTGCCGCATATTGGAACAGTATATCGGATAACAATATCAATAACAAGAAATTGGTTCCGCATATAACATACCTCGACGCAGACGGTACGGAGAAATCATGCAAGGAATACACATCCGTAACGAATACCACAACGGCATGGAGCACCGGCTGGTATGTTGTTGACAGCACTACCCCTATAAACAGCAGCCGAGTGACTGTCACCGGCGATGTTAAGCTCATTCTCTGCGACGGTAAAACTCTTACTGCGTCAAAGGGAATAAACGTTGATGGTACAAACAAGCTCACGATCTACGCTCAGAGCACCGGAAATACAATGGGTGCGCTCACCGCGACCGGCGGTTATAACGAAGCCGGCATCGGCGGCGGAGAAAACGGAGCCGGCGGTAATATCACGATAAACGGCGGTGTTGTAGATGCTACCGGCGGCGATTACGGAGCCGGCATCGGCGGCGGCTATATTGGAGACGGCGGCACTATAACGATAAACGGCGGTGTTGTTGACGCGACCGGCGGCGATTTCGGAGCCGGCATCGGCGGCGGCTATAATGGAGACGGCGGCAATATCACGATAACCGGCGGTGTTGTTGACGCGACCGGCGGTGTTGGCGCAGCCGGCATCGGCGGCGGCCTTGAAGGAGCCGGCGACACTATAACGATAAACGGCGGTAATGTCACCGCGACCTGCGGCGATTACGGAGCCGGCATCGGCGGCAGCTTTGAAGGAGACGGCGGCACGATAAAGATACTTGGCGGACAGGTGACAGCCATAGCCGGAAGTTACGGGTATGCTGTCGGTGCGGGTGATAGTGCTTCGGAAGCCACTATCACCCTCGGCTGGACAAATGAGGACGACTTTATCAATGCTCAGGGTATATATAACGGTACAGTCTCGTTTGCTGAGGGAAAGCCCTTCGCACTCAACGGAACGACAACTCTCGCGTATTGGAAGAGCACGGACGACAATAATATAGACGGTAAGAAGATAGTTCCGTATGTTCCACACGAGCCCGTCTCCTACCTCGACGAAAACGGCGCGGAACAGACCTGCACGGACTACATCGTTATTAAGGAAGCAATCGGGGAACTGACGGACGGCAATTGGTACGTTGTCAACAGCGATGTAACGGTTACTTCTGATGGTTTGTATGTCGTCGGCAACGTGAATCTCATTCTCTGCGACGGTGCAAAGCTGACCGTTAACGGAGGCATCGGTTGCTTAGAGGACGGCGGCTTCACAATCTATGCCCAGAGCACAGGCGAGAACATGGGCAAACTGATCGCAACATACGGCGAGGATTACGCTTACGGTATCGGCAACATATCCAGGTATAATAATCGCATAATAACGATCAACGGCGGCGATATTCACGCGATAGGGTCAGACTTACCTTCAGAGGGTACCACCACTGCAGGAATCTATAATGACAGCAACCCTGTAATTATCAACGGCGGCAAAGTGACCGCCAGCAGTCGTATGCAAGGCATTTATGCGAAGAGTGTAACGATCAACGGCGGTGAAGTGACCGTAAGCAGTAATGGAAACGGCATTTATGCGACGGACGTAACGATCAACGGCGGTGAAGTTATCGCAAGCAGCACCACATCTTCGGCTATCCAAGGCACCCTGACCGTTGCAGACGGTCTTACAGTTTTCGGCGGCGACAGCGCAGACCCGACAACCGTGCGCACCGATTACGCGACAACCCGCTGGAAGTATATGACAGTAAAGGCGGCAGAATTATATTCGGTAACCCTCACAGGCGGAGCGAACGCGACACCCGATCCCGCGGAAGGAGTTTCGCAGACAGATATTTACGGTGACATGGCAACGGTAGTTTATACCGCGAACCTCGGTTATTATTTTGAGGAATTTTCCGATATTACCGTTAACGGCATTACGGCAACAAGAACAGACGCGGAGACAGTAACGGTTTCCGGTACTCCCACAGACGATGCGGTGCTGGCCGTACCCGATGCGACAGCGACACTTTCCTCGACCGTGAATGTTGTCTGGAACGACGTTGATAACTTTTATAAAAAAAGACCCGACAAACTTACCGCGACACTCGCCGGCGTGGTTTCTTGGACGCTCAACGCAGAAAACTTGTGGAGCTATACCGTGACAGGGCTTACGCAGGCTAACAACAACTGGAGCATAGAATGCCCCAAGGGTTATTTATCGTCTCCTTCGACCGAGGACACGGTCACGACCTTCACTTTCGCTTTTGTTCCGAAGCCTGATCCGAAAAGCGTGACAGCGGACAGCATCACGCTTGTAGAAGTCACCGGCTATGAATACAGCAAAGACAACGGCGAAACATGGCAGGACAGCCCGACTTTCACGGGACTTGCGCCGGGAACGGATTACCAGTTCGTTCAGCGCCCGAAAGGCACGACTTTCACAAGCCCGCCGCACACATTTGGCATTTTGCCTTTTTATGTAAAATTCATTGTAGTGAACGGCAAATGGGACGACGGGACGGATGCAGAGAAAACTGTTGTTCTGGCTCGCGGGACTGATGAGGATTTAGCACTTATACTGAAATCCTCGGATATTCCCGCTGTCGGTTCAAAACCGGACAACGGTTATAAGGCGGGTTCGTGGGACACCGTTCCCACAACGGGAGCATTAGTAAGTGACGATAAGACATTTACCTACACCTATGCGGAAAAGACGACACCCACAATCACAGCCGTTCCGACAGCTTCGGCTGTCACCTACGGACAGAAGCTTTCTGACAGCACGCTTACCGGCGGTTCGGCAACATCCGGCAATGAAGCGGTGCCGGGTACGTTCACATGGACAACGCCCGCGACAGCTCCCGCAGTTGCAGACAGCGATACAACGGAGTATGATGTAACATTCACCCCCGATGATACAGATAATTTCACAACAGCAGCCTGCAAGGTAAAGCTGACTGTAAACAAGGCAGAACAGACCGCTCCGGCAGGCATCATGGCGTTCAACGAGACCTACGACGGAAGCGCGGACGGCAGGATCACGGGCGTTGACAGCACAATGGAATACCGCATGGACGGCGAAGCGACATATACCGCGATCACCGGAACAGAGATCACCGGACTTGCGGCAGGAACGTACAAAGTCCGTTACAAGGAGACGGAGACACAGACAGCTTCGCCCGATACCGACGCGGTAGTAAACAGCGGCAGCAAGATCACGGTAACGTTCGACACAAAGGGCGGCTTGCGCATTCCGGAAACGCAGGAACATACCTACAGAGAAAAAGCGGTAAAACCTGCGGACAAACCCATAAAGACCGGACACACGTTCAGATTCTGGTCACTTGACGGAACAGCGGAGTATGATTTTGAAACGGAGCTTACCGCGAATATCACTCTCAAAGCTGTATATTCCGTAAACCGCTACACGATCACGTTCGATACTGACGGCGGCTCGGCAATAGCTCCTATCACGCAGGACTACAACACAACGGTAACCGCTCCCGCAGATCCGACCAAGATAGGTTACACCTTCGCAGGTTGGGAACCGGCAATACCCGAAACGATGCCCGCCGAGAACATCACAGTCAAGGCAAAGTGGGCTATCAATCAGTACACGATAACCTTTGATACTGTGGGCGGCTCGACAATAGCTCCTATCACGCAGAACTACCGCACACCGATAACCCGTCCGTCCGATCCTACAAGGGACGGCTATGAATTCATGGGCTGGAATCCGGATATACCTACGATGATGCCTGCCGGGAACATGACGATAACTGCAAACTGGATAAAAGCTTCGACAATACCCGTTTACGTTCCTTCCACAGTATCACATTCTCCGACATGGACAGAGCCTCCCAAGGATACGGAAGCGGACATTCCCGAGCTCAGCATTACCGGCGTACAGGGTGCGCGGAATCAGAGTGCGCTGTCGTGGAACAATGTTCCCGGCGCAACGAACTTCTCGCTTTATGTCAAGATCGGCGGCAAGTATGCGTTCGTCCAGGATCTCGGAACGTCCACTGCTGTCGATGTAGTTCGCTCCACAAGCGGAAAATACTATGTTTCCACAGGCGGCGACTACAATATCTACGAGTATGACGAGACTACTGAGACATTCATCAGGGTCGGCACTCTGAAAGCCTCAAGTATCGACGATGTCGTAAAGGCGAACAACGTGACCAACAACTTCATGATAAAGTACAAAGTGAACGGCAAGGAATCCGCAGAAAAGGATTCATACAAGGTTTCCGTGAAGATATACTACAAGCCCGCTCCCAAGGCGACAGTCAAGGACGGAAAAGTAACGATCAAGTGGGCAAAGGTAGAAGGCGCGACAATGTACAGAGTGATGAAGAAGACATCGTCCGGCTATAAGCTTGTTACCGAGACCGAAAAGAATTCCGTTCGCATAAGCAAGGTCAAGAGCGGCAAATATACATACGCTGTTCAGGCACTTGTTGACGGCGAGTGGACGAAGGTTTACAAGAGCGACTTGGCAAGTGTTACCGCAGAGTAAAAGAATAACAAAAGGCGCGGAGTTTCGGCTCTGCGTCTTTTTTGTGTGGTTCAGAACGGACGAAAAATGCGCTCTGAGCCGCTTTTGATATGCAGGTAGGGTAAGATCATTACCTATGCATTTTGCACGGCGTACAGCGCAAAAAATCCTCGATTTTCGACCCGGATCCGTCCCTTTTGTCACAGGGTACGACTGCACCTGAAACTCCCAATTTTTCCACTCGTCGTCAGCTGTCAATTTTCGGGGAGTTTTTCAGTTAAGCCAACAGAAATCTGCTCATAAATCACTCGCCCGGTACATCATAGGTACATCGCCGGTACGGCAAACGGTACACCGAGCTGTTCCCGCAATCCCGCTCTACATACGGGATTACGAAACTTGGTACAGCTGGTACACCGATTTTCAATTCGATTTCTTAATAAAAAGATGTCATTGTATGTTATAAAAAATGTGTTAATATGCTATTGTAAGCTGTTGTGATTGTCAACGGCTTTTTATATTTAGGCAAGGTTCTGTCATTTCGGCAGGACTTTTTTATTTTGAAAAGGAGGTTTCCATTATGGAAAACAACACCAAGCGCAGAATGCTAACCATTGGAGAGGCGGCTCGTCTGATCGAAGGTATCACTTAATACCGGATTCGTCAGGATGTGTTGCATTTGCTTTTTAATCTGGGCAAATGCACCGGACAGCTTCGCTCGTTCAAAGCAGGTACTCCTTATCTGAGGGAATGATTTGTTCTCTCAGTTCCTCACCAATATGGTATCTGTGAAGGGGTGAACGAACTGTTCACCCCTCGGTGCCGACCGGACGAAAAACGAGCTCAGAGCCGCTTTTGATATGTGGGTAGGGTAATATCATTACCCGTGCATTTTGGACGTCGCAGAACGAAAAAAATCCTCGATTTTCGATCCGGATCCGCCCCTTTTATTACAGGGTATAGTCACGCCCGAAACTCCCAATTTATCAGGTGGTATTACTATGTCATTTTCGTGTTTCTCGGACTTGTCAAATATTCACGTCGAAGTGACTAATTTGTTGGGTACAGTTTTGTGCGAAAGGGAGAATCGTAATTCACGCAAATGTGAAGTTACGCTCTTCGACTTACTGAGAATGTCGGCTTTCCAATACCATAGATTTACAGTTAAGTCAAATGCTGCTGCGGCAGAAGCACTAAATGATATTTTATCACCGATAAAGAACAACAAAAACCTGAAAGTAGGATAAAAATAACGGGCTGTGAGAAATCTCAGCCCTTTTTTTCTTTGCTGTCAACAGATTTGGCATTTTGGGAGCCGTTTTTTTCTTACTGTCAACAAATTGTCAACAAATGCCGTTTTTGTGGCAGATGTGTAGATAGTTGATACTGCACCTCTGTCAATAATCCGGCCAAGTTAAACAGACCAAATCGTATCAACTGACAAGTCTGAGATCAGAAACAAGAGATTTGTTGTATAATTTTTCAAAGTCATCCGGAGAAAGATATCCGCAGT
>JAEEJW010000167.1 GCA_016282095.1 Ruminiclostridium sp.
CAGGGCATCTGCCTTGCCCATCTTGACGAGCATAGTGCCGAAGTAGTTGGACTTCTTGAGGAAGTTTCTGCACTCGTCCTCAGTCATCTTGCCCTTGCGGAGCTCTGCCATGGTCTTTACCATTTCCTCCATGTCGGGGTAGGTGAGAGGGTCGATGATCTGCGCCTTGTCAATAGCGAAACCGCCGTCGGCAGCGGCCTTCTTCACTTCATCGGGGTTTCCGCAGAGGATAACGCCCATAAGGTCTTCCTTCAGCAGTCTCGAAGCTGCCGAGAGAATACGCGCGTCTGTGCCTTCTGTGAATACGATAGTTTTTTTGCTTGCTTTCAGGTTTGCAAGCAGTTTGTCAAACATTGCCATTTTGTTGTGACCTCCGTTAATAATTTACTGCATAATATTATAGCACTTTTTCCCTGCGAATGCAAGTGTTTATTTTGAAATACGATGATGCAAAAATCATTGACAAATATATTTTAATATGATAAAATAACAGCAGTATGAGCCGCTGTATTTTATATACTTTAGACAAATAGCGGTGCATTTTCTGTGAATTATCCCTTGACAGGAGAAATATATGAAAGAAAAGCTGTTAAAAATTCTCGGTCTTGAACATAAAAGTGAGTATGTGAAGAATTTCTTCTATACCTCGAACATGAAGGCCAGCATATATATGTCCGTGTACATAAGCTGCATGGAGATATGGATGATCATAAGGCTGCTGTCCCGCCAGTTGCAGGGCATAGATATCCGCAGCACGGACTACTATATTTCGCATTACTTCAATTACGCCATGCTTCTGGCGTCGGCGCTTGCCATGCTGATCTTCGCCGTCGGATACATACGGGGCAGGAAACGCTCCGTGCTGTTCGGATATGTGCTGAAATGGGCATTCATACTGATATGCCTGTCTTTCGGCATAGAGATATCGGCGTCCGACTACGGGAAAGGCGAGCAGGTGTTCACATTCCTGACCATGGAACTTTTCGCGGCCTGCCTGCTGACGTGGTATCCGATAGTCGGGTTCCTTATTATATCCGTGTCCTACGGCATATTCTATCTTACCCTTGACACTACGCTGATAACCGCTACCGGCGCTATCGGCTCAACGGACGCCACGAAGATCAATCTCTTCATAATGTGGGCAGCCACGCTGTTCTGCAGCTTCGGAAACTACGCCCGCACCGCCTCGCAGGCAGAAAAGGCCGAGGAGCTGGCGCGCATAAACGATCACCTTGAAGATATCGCGGAGCACGATGAACTGACCGGTATACACAATATGAGATTTTTCCGCGCCGAGGCGGGAAAGATGCTGAGCGAAAAGAAAAAGAGCGAACTCACGTTCCTCTTCCTCGATATTGAGAATTTCAAGGCCTATAATGAGACCTACGGGTTCAGTCAGGGCAACGAGCTGCTGCGCAGGGTCGGTGAGATGATAGAACAGGCCTTCACTTATTCGCTGTCAGCGCGCTTTTCTGATGACCATTTTGTTGTACTTACCTCAAATCCCGGCGCGGAAGGTACGGTCTCCCTTATCTCGGAGAAGCTGACGGGTGAGAAGAGTGCCGTTCAGCTCCACCTCAAATGCGGCGCCTACAAGCCGGCAGAGAATGACGATGACCCGATACTTGCCTGCGACAGAGCCAGATTTGCCTGCAACAGCATAAAAAAACATTTCGGCAGGCTGTACCGTGTCTATGATGAGGAGCTTGAAAGCGCATACCGCCTGAAGCAGTATGTGGTCAATAACATAGACACCGCTGTACGCGAGGAAAATCTGCGGGTTTTCTATCAGCCCATAGTATCCGTGTCGGACGGTACCGTGACAGGCATCGAGGCTCTTGCGCGCTGGAACGACCCGAGCCACGGACTGCTCATGCCGAAGTCCTTCATAGCAACGCTGGAGGAGCACCGGCAGATCCATAAGCTCGATATGTTCATGATAGAACGCGTATGCCGTGACATCAGGCACAGGCTCGATACGGGAAGCAGCTGCCCGCCCGTGTCCGTTAACCTTTCCTGTCTTGATTTCGAGCTCGTTGATATCGTAGCCTTCCTTTGTTCGGCTGTTGATAAGTACAGCATCCCGCACAGCCTGATAGATGTCGAGATAACCGAGAGTTCGCTGGTCGGCGGCAAGGAAGCTCTGAAAGCAGCGCTCGACCGTATACGCGGCGAGGGATTCGGCATCTGGCTGGACGATTTCGGCAACGGCTACTCGGCGCTGAATGTGCTGAAGGAATACCATTTCGATGTCCTGAAGATCGATATGCTGTTCCTTGAGGGCTATCCGGAAAACAAGAATACGGCTTCGGTACTTGAAAATATCATCTCGTTGGCCGACAAGCTCGGCATGGTATCGCTGACCGAGGGCGTTGAGACCGCGGAGCAGTATGAACTGCTCAGAAAGATAGGCTGCGGACTGGCACAGGGCTTTATGATAAGCGAGCCGATGCCGATAACCGGGCTTGATGAAAAGATGCTGACCGGTGGGTTTATGACGGCAGCAAAATAAAAAATAACGTAATTGAAAAAGTCCGCGCAACCTTCCGCGGATTTTTTCGTCTATATAATTGAAAGGAAGATAAGCCTGTGGATGATAACGCAATTGTTGAACTTCTCTGGGCGCGTGATGAATCCGCTCTCACAGAGATACAGACGAAATACGGCGGCTACCTTTATACTATCGCGAACAATATTCTCGGCAGCAATGAGGACAGCAGCGAATGTGTGAATGATACATACTTCAAGGCGTGGAGCTCGATACCGCCGAACCGTCCCGCTAAGCTTGGCGCTTACCTCGCCGCAGTGGTGCGCAATCTTGCCATTACTGTGTTCAGAAAGCGCGGCAACCTGTCGAACGGCGGTTCGCAGTACGCCCTGTCTCTTGACGAGCTGGCAGAGTGTGTTTCGGACAACGAGACCACCGAACAGCAGGTCGAGGCCGGCTATCTCGGAAAGTGCATCAACGCTTTTCTGCGTACTCTGAATGTCGAGGCGCGCAATATTTTCGTATGCCGTTACTTTTTCAACGATTCCATAAGCGATATCGCGTCTTATTTCAACGCAAGCGAGACCAAGATAAAAAGTTCGCTCTTCCGTTCGCGCGGGGCCCTGCGTGAATATCTGAAAAAAGAAGGTTTTGAGGTGTAGAACATTTTCAATGTTCTGCATCTCCTGATTCCGGAAAGAGGAGGCGCACCGTTAAGGTGCTGTATGAGATATGAAAAAAGAAGAATTATCCGACGCTATGAACGAGATCGAGGAAGACATAATTGAGACGGCAGCGGAAAAGCGCGTGAAGCCTGCCGAGGCTCCGCGCAGAAAGCCGCCTGTATTTGCGTGGGCAGCGGGACTTACCGGTCTGGCGGCCGCGGCAGTGGTCGCGCTGGTGCTCCTGCCTCGCATGAGTGACGGCGGAGTCCCTGTGACGGGAACGACCACTCCCGAACAGACAACATTTGTTACCACTACTGCCGAACCCGCGACTGCCACGACTTCGGCTGAAATCGGTACAGTATCCGGCATGGACGGCGAACCCGACGACTCTGACAGCTATTTCCGTGCTCTCAAGGATCGTGCAAGACCGGAGAGCAGTATAGTAAAGAGTGTTTCTGCCGTCAACACGGTCGGGAATTATATCACGACGGATACCGCGCTTAAGATAGAAGTCAAAGGTGACGTGTCCGAGGATATCCTGCGCAGCCACATAGCGCTGAATGACGGCGGCGAGTTCACGCTGACCCGCGGCGAGGGCGGTTCGTACCTGCTCAGGACAGCTGTGGATTTCAGCCGCGGTGAGACCGTAAAACTTTCCGTATCGGACGACAGCGGCGAGGTATGCGGCAGCTATGCTTTTGCGACTATGGCGGAATTTGCCGTCAAATCGGTATATCCGGGCTCCGGCGATAACTATGTGCTGCCCGATACAGGAGTCGAGATCGCGTTCACCTGCACACCCGATATTTCAAAGGCTGCCGGGTATTTCACGATAACGCCCGGCGTGAACGGCAGGTTCACAAAAGCAGGCAACAGGCTTGTGTTCTCGCACGACGATGCTTTTGAGCCTATGACCGATTACACCGTCACGCTGAAGGCAGGCTTTCCTTCGGCGGACGGCCAGACGCTGAAAGAGGACAAGACCTTCTCGTTCAGGACATCCGCGGGCTACGGAGATATGACCTATTTCTATACGGGAAGCTCCAACAGCGGCTTCTCCGAGTCGTTCCTGCCCGGTGATCGCGCCTGTGTGGAGATACACTGCTCCGATGACCTGCGTGAGCTGGAATATGAACTGCATCTTTACGGGTTCGACAGCGCAGATGCTTACGCCGAAGCAGTAAAACAGCGCATGAACGGCGCCCGCTCCGTTGAGACCGCAGGCCTCCCGGAAGTGTATTCTTCCGCCGAAAAGCCCTATTACCGCGAAGGCGACAGCAATTCTGTATATGTGCTGCTGCCCGAGCAGCTTGCGAACGGTTACTATGCTGCCGATATTTCCGCAGCGGACGGCACAGGCGCGGTACACAGCATACAGTATCTTCTGGAAGTCTCGCCGCTGTCCGTATATTCGTTGAGTCTCGGTGAGGAGAATATCTTCTATGTGAACAATTCAGGAACCGGTGAACCGGCTATTGGTGCGGAAGTTACGCTTGAGACAGGCGGAAAGACATATTCCGGAAGAGTCGATTCGGACGGTATCGCAAAGATAGACACCGCCGGCGAAACAGGAATGGCTCTGTTAAGGATCGACAGCCGCAGTGACAGCTACGCGGACGCGTTCGTGCTGTCAGATGCGAAGGATATGAAATACGACGATCTGTTCTATACCTATATATATACAGACCGCGAACAGTATCTCACCACAGACACGATAAAGGTATGGGGTGTGCTGATACCCCGGGCTCACAATACCGCTCTGCCCTCCGGGCTCAGGGTGATGCTGGGCGATACATTGACCGGCGACGGTGAGGAAGTACCCGTTACCGTCACGAAGAACGGTACATTCACGGCTGAATTCTCCTACAGGAACCACAAGGGCGATTTCCCTGAAGTATGCCTGAAATCCGGCGATGACATCATCGTAAGCAAGACTGTGGGCATATTCGACTATGTGAAGCCAGAATACATCGTTGATTTGACAGTGCCTGAGTATGTGGTGCTTCCGCACCGCGATCCCTTCGAAGTCGGCGTGAACGCGACTTACTATGAAGGTACGCCTGCCGAGGGTCTGGTATTCTCTGTAAACGGTGGGAATACGCTTGTTACTACGGACGAGAACGGCAGCGCCTCCGAAAGTATAACGGCGGGCGATTTCTACGCAGATGACTGGCGAGCCCAAACAATGTATGTGGACGCCGAACTCACCGGCATTGAGAATGTGTACATCAGCAGTTACAAGAATATCGAAGGATTCTTCAGGGATGTTATGCTCCGGTACAATCTGAATGAGAAGAATGATCTGACTGTCTATACAAACAAGATTGATTTCAGCAAGGCTGACGAATTTTTCGAGAAGCGCTACACCGACGAGTATAAGGACAAGAGCGCCTATTCGATCATGAAGGGCGATCCTGTGGACACCGAGGTACACGTTACCGTAACGCATCACTGGACCGAAGCCGAAGAGATCGACAGCTACTATGACTATCTCGAAAAGCGCACCGTAAAGAGATACAGATACAACAATCAGTCCACACAGGTCGCGGCTTATAAACTCACCACCGAGAACGGAAAATATACCCTGCGCGGGCTGCCTTTCGTGGCTGACAATGGCCGCTATGTAGTGAAGATGAATTACAGCGACACCAACGGCGATAACGTTGAGCTCAGCTTCACCGTTTATATGGATAAGGACGGCCGCTGGTCCGAATACGGCTACGACGGCTATAACAATTACGGCGATACGTCCCGTCAGATCTTCTACACAATAGATATGGAAACAGACTTGCGCGGTGATAACTATTACGCATACTTCCATACATTCACTGAAGACGAGGATATAAAGTTTACTCTCAGCTCCAACAGCCCCGAGGCTTCCGTTGACGGAAAACTTCTCCTCGCGGTGTACAAGAGCGACTTCATAGATTATAAAGTCTATGATATGAGCAAGGATGCCGCCATACTGTTCAGAGCAACGAAAGACCTGATACCGGATGCGAATTTTGAGGGAGCTTACTTCGACGGTACCCACGTCTATAAGGCGGACGGCGGAACTATGTTCTATGATCCGTCCGAGCGCGGACTTAATATTCAGGCTTCGTGTGACAAGGAGAAATATGATACCGGCGATACCGCGAAGATTAACGTCAGGGTGACCGACAACGACGGCAACGCCGTGAGCGGCGCGGCGGTGCATCTGTCCTGCGTGGACGAGGCGGCTTTTGCCATGGCATATCAGGATGCCGATATACTCTCCGGAGTCTACAGCCATATATGGTATCCGAGAGCAATAAGCAGAACGAGCTATATTCAGCACTTCTTCGACAACGGCTTCGCAGGTGAAAAGGGCGGCGGAGGCGAGAGCGGCACAAGACGCGATTTCAAGGATACCGCATTCTTTGGCGAGGAAGTGACCGGCGCAGACGGCACCGCGGTGTTCTCCGTCAAGCTCCCTGACAATCTCACCACATGGCGTGCAACGCTGTTCTCGACCTTCAACACCTCCGAGAGCAGGCTTTACGCAGGGACTGAGCTTCTGCCGGTAGTAGTCAGCCGGGATGTGATAATTACCCCGATAATGCAGAACACATACACTGAGGGGGACGATATCTCCGTTTCCGCAAAGTGCGCGGGACTGCCGTCCGGCGGTAAGATATCCGTCAAGCTCTCCGGCGCAGGCGCCGACAAGGAAATTAGTATAAGCCCCATGGGAACTGCGGACTTCGGAAAACTGCCCGCCGGCGAGTACAAGGTCACATTCATGACTGACGGCGACGCGGTGGAGATGCCTCTGAAAGTCGTAAAGACCCAGCTTGAAACGGATATAGTCCGTGAGGCAGATCTTGCAGACCTTACCGCAAGCATCACTCCGACGAAATACCCTGTCACCGTAGCATTCTTTGACAAGGAATATATGCTCAGCACGCAGATCATGAAGCGCCTTGTATGCTATTACGGCCAGAATCTCGGCATGAGACTGGCTGCGGCTTACTCCGCAGTTCAGCTCGGATATATGACCGAACAGGAGATGATCGACGAGTTCCTGCCCGAGACAAGCAGCACTCTGGCCCGTGAGCTCCCGGCAGCGGATACAAGCGTAGAGCTTACAGCACTGATGTGCGCGGCAGTACCCGAGGCAGTGAACCGTGATAAGCTGATATCGGTTCTCTGGAGCTATTCCGGCGAGTATCTTTCCGACATGGCGGACAGATGCGCTGTTCACATGGCTCTGGCGGCTCTGGGCGAGAACATTCTTCCCGATACCCGTGAGCTTCTGGAAAGCGGCAAGGTCGACTCTTCCGCGGCCGGCATCTATCTTTCCGCAGCTCTCGCGTTCAGCGGAGATTATGACGGGGCATACAATGCCTATATCAGATACGCCCCTGCAGTTAAATTCGACGACAGCGATCTCAAGGCTGTCAAAGCATACATCCAGGGCCCCGACGGTGACAGACAGATGCTGACCCGTACCGCTCTGATAACGGCATCGCTGCTCGATCTGCCCGAGGCCGAGGCTTTCGCAAGATATCTTTCTTCCGAGGATCCGCAGTATGACAGCTATGGACTCCAGCTTACCGTATATCTTTCGCACTTCACACCCAAAGTAAAAGGCGAAGCTTCCTTCACTTACCGCAGAGACGGCGTGACACAGACCGTAACTCTTAACAGACACCATCCCACAGTTATGACTTTCACCGAAGAACAGCTGGCGGAAGCAGATTTCACCGTGAGATCCGGAGCGGTGTATACTCTGGCGGGCTATGTCGGTATGATAACAGAAAATCCCGAAGCTCCCGCTCTCAAGGTGACCAAGACGCTGAGCGGCGAACCCGAGCCCGGTCAGCAGATGACCGTGACAATAAAAGCTGCTCCTTACAGTGTGGTTTATGATGTGATACCTTCCTGCGGCCGTATAGCTATGGTGCCGGGAATGTATTGCAACACCAACGGTCAGCAGATAATACTCTATACAAACAAGCATGGTGAGGCTTCTTACTCCTTTACCGTGAATCTCTCCGGCGAATTCGTGGTCGAAAGTGCCGCAGTCGTTGATTTCAGCAGCGGCGAATGGGGTATGAGTGACCGCAGTACATTGAAGATCGGCGGTGCGGCAAATGAAGCGTAAAGCTGCCGCGCTGATTGCAGCCCTGCTTATGCTTTCGGCCTGCTCGGTCCCGGGACCCGCAGAGACCGGCCCCGCCGACGCGGCGGAAGCCGCGGAGGCGGAGTCGCTGCCGGGCGCGGCTGATGCCGCGGAGGACAGCGACAGCCCGGAGCGCGGTTCGATGCCGCGCTCCGGGCGGCTTGCCTGCCGGTATTTCGACAGCCGTGAGTACGATCATTACGATGCCGTCAGCACCGCTTACGAAACCGACGGAAAGCTGCTGTGCGGAGTGGCTCCGCATCACCTTACCGCAGGGCACTTCATCGCGGAGCTGTATAAGACGGCCGCCGCTGCCAATGACGAAATCGAGACTGTCGTGCTGGCGGCTCCGATGCACTACAAGTCGGAGCATAAGCTCTGTACAAGCATAAAGGACTGGGATACAGCCTACGGAGTGCTGGAAAATGACACAGAACTTACCGCGCTCCTGTGCAGCAGGCTCGGAGCAGTTCCCGATGATGAAATGACCGAGCTCGACCACAGTGCTTCTTCACATATCCCGTTCATTAAACGCTATCTACCCGACGCGAAGGTTGCCGTACTGCTTGTATCTCCCGATGCGGGCAGGAATTTTCCGGCAAAGCTGGCTGAACTTATGCTTGAAATGTCGGAAATGAAAAACTGCCTGTTAGCTTTTTCCATTGACTTTTCACATTATCTGAGCCCTGACAGAGCAGAATACCATGACGCGGAAACTCTGCGGGCGGTCATGGAAGGCGATACCTCAGTGATCGAACGGTTCACGAATGACAACGTAGACACACCCTACTGCCTGAGCGCATTTGTGAGACTGTCGGAATTGCTCGGCGCCGATATCAACACCGCAGAGCATGGCAATTCCTTCAGCATAGGGAACGCCCCTTACAGTACCACGCGTTTTCCCGAGGGCGTGACGAGTTATTTTGTCTTTTTATCCTTCAGATAGATCCGAAAGGCCTGTACAGAAGCCTTGTACAGACCTTTTTGTTTTGTCCGGAAAAATTTTTTCAAAAAACTATTGACAAAGCGTAGAAAAAGTGATATATTATGTTTAGCACTCAGAGAGATAGAGTGCTAACACTCGGAAGGGCGGACTGCTAAAGAGTAACCAAAGAGGGGATAGAAATGGAGTCAAGAGCTTACAAGATACTCGAAACTATAGTTGACGAGTATATACGCACCGGCGAGCCTATCGGTTCAAAGGCCGTAATGGAGCTGCTCGATATCAAGGTGTCCTCTGCCACTATCCGCAATGAAATGGCATCGCTCGAACAGCAGGGACTTCTCGAACATCCGCATACGTCGGCGGGCAGAGTCCCCACATACAAGGGCCTGCGGCTCTACATCAGCAGACTTGCCGAAAAGCAGATACCAGAAACCGAAAAGGTCGAGATAGACCGTCTCTTTGAAGAGATGGAAGGCATGACCGATGAGGTCATAATCGAGAACGCGACACGGGCGCTGGCTGATTTCACCAAATGCGCCATAGTCTCCGCCAACGACACAGATAAGTTCTCCGTGATAACCAAGGTCGAAGTGATCCCCACAGGCCGCAGAATGTACGTTCTGATGATGATGACGTCAGGCGGCGGGATAAAGAACCGCGTATGCAGACTCTCTTTCGATCTGACCCACGAACAGATGGATTTCTTCCGCAGCTTCGTGAGCGAGAACCTTCAGGGCGTAAATCTCTGCGAGGTCTCGGACAGTTTCATGGACGATCTGACTGCGGCTCTCGGCAGTTATATGCTCTCGCTTTCGCCGCTGCTTAAAGGAATAGCGGATCTCTCGGCGGATATGATAAATGAGAGAGTGCACATCGAGGGTGAGGAAAACCTCATCGAATGCGGTGAACTCAAAGGCACCGAGATAGCGAATGTTCTGCGCAGGAAGGAAGCTCTCACGGCGGCTTTTGATAAGACTTTCTCCGGTATAAACGTGCTGTTCGGCGAGGAAAACAACACCTTCGTCATTTCCAACTCCAGCATGATAACCGGAACGTTCAGCAAGGACGGAGAAAACGCCGGCGGCTTCGGAGTAATAGGCCCCATGAGACTTGAATACAAGAAGATTATCCCTTATATAGAATATTTTACCGATAAGGTCAGCGACCTGCTTTCGAGAGGCGCGGACGGCTCGGAGGGAGATGATACAGATGAAATTAAGGAGGAAGAGAAAGATGAGTGATGAAAAGAATGAGAACATCGGAAAGGACGAGGAAATAAAGGAAGAAACAGCAGAGCAGCCCGGGAAGACAGAAGAAGCAGCCGAAGCTGAAGTAGTCGAAGCGGAAAAGCCGGAATACGAAGACGCGATCGCAAAGATAAAGGACCAGCTGATGCGCACAATGGCGGAGTATGACAACTACCGCAAGCGCACCGCGAAGGAAAAGGCCGAGCTGATGCCCGACATAACAGCGAGAGTAGTCAGCGAGTTCCTGCCGGTGCTGGACAGCCTTGAAAGAGCGCTTGCCACGGACTGCACAGACGAGGGCTACAAGAAGGGCGTGGAAATGATATACGACACGTTCCTTGAGACTCTCGAAAAACTCGGAGTCGAGAAAGTTCCGACAGAGGATTTCGACCCGTCCATGCACCAGGCAGTGCAGCAGGTGCAGAGCGAAGATCACGAAAGCGGAAAAATAGTAAGCGTGTTCCAGAACGGCTACCGCATAGGCACCAAGGTGCTGAGGTTCGCAATGGTTTCCGTTGCGCAGTAAACAGTTAAAAAATCACTTTAAATAAACAGGAGGCAATTATTATGAGCAAGATAATAGGTATCGACTTAGGTACGACCAACTCGTGCGTATCCGTTATAGAGGGCGGCGAGGCAACAGTCATCACCAACAGTGAGGGCAGCAGAACAACTCCCTCGGTAGTAGCATTCACAAAAGACGGCGAGAGACTTGTAGGTCAGCTCGCAAAGAACCAGGCAGTCACAAACCCCGAAAGAACAGTTATCTCCATCAAGCGCCACATGGGCAGCGATTACAAGGTTGACATCGACGGTAAGAAGTACACACCGCAGGAGATCTCCGCGATGATACTCCAGAAGCTCAAGACCGAAGCCGAGAGCTACCTTGGCGAGAAGGTAACGGACGCTGTCATCACAGTTCCGGCATACTTCACCGACTCCCAGAGACAGGCGACCAAGGACGCCGGCCAGATCGCAGGCCTGAAGGTCCACAGAATAATCAACGAACCTACCGCTGCGGCATTGGCTTACGGCATCGATAAGGAGAACGACCAGAAGATCGTAGTTTATGACCTGGGCGGCGGTACATTTGATGTATCCGTTATCGAGATAGGCGACGGCGTTCAGGAAGTTCTTGCCACAGCCGGCAATAACAAGCTGGGCGGCGACGACTTCGACCAGAGAGTTATAGACTTCCTCGTAAGCGAATTCAAGAAGTCCGACGGCATCGACCTGCGCAACGACAAGTTCGCTATGCAGAGACTGAAGGATGAGGCTGAGAAGGCGAAGATCGCACTTTCCAACTCTACTTCCGTAAACGTAAATATTCCTTATATCACAGCTGACGCTACCGGCCCGAAGCACCTGAACGTAAGCCTTTCGAGAGCTAAGTTCAACGAGCTTACCGCAGACCTCGTAGAAGCTACAATGGGTCCGCTGAAGCAGGCTGTAAGCGATTCCGGCCTGAAGCTCAGCGAGATAGACAAGATACTTCTTGTCGGCGGTTCCACCAGAATACCCGCAGTCCAGGAAGCTGTAAAGAACTACCTCGGCAAGGAGCCCTTCAAGGGCATCAACCCCGATGAGTGCGTGGCTATGGGTGCGGCTCTCCAGGGCGGCGTTCTCAACAAGGAAGTCACCGGACTCCTGCTGCTCGATGTAACGCCTCTGTCCCTCGGTATCGAGACACTCGGCGGCGTCTGCACGAGAATGATCGAGAGAAACACAACTATCCCGACAAAGAAGACACAGGTTTATTCCACTGCGGTAGATAACCAGCCCAGTGTTGATATCAACATCCTCCAGGGTGAGCGTGAATTTGCAAAGGACAACAAGTCCATAGGCACATTCCGTCTCGACGGCATAGCTCCTGCTCCGAGAGGAGTACCGCAGATCGAGGTAACATTCGATATAGACGCGAACGGTATCGTAAATGTTTCCGCCAAGGATCTCGGCACAGGCAAGGAGCAGCACATCAGCATCACCGCCTCCACAAACATGAGCAAGGAAGATATCGACCGTGCCGTAAAGGATGCGGAAGCTTATGCTGCTGAAGACGCGAAGAAGAAGGAAGAGATCGACGCACGCAACGAAGCGGATCAGATGGTTTATCAGGTCGAGAAGTCGATGAACGACTTCGGTGACAAGATAACACAGTCCGATAAGGATGCAGTTAATCCGAAGGTCGAAGCTCTCAAGGAAGCTCTCAAGGGCAGCGACGTGAACGCGATCAAGAACGCGAAGGACGAACTCCAGAAGGCGTTCTACGATGTAGCTCAGAGAGTTTATCAGCAGACAGGCGGTCAGCCCGGAGCTGCGGGTCCCGATGTAAGCGGTGAGGGTACGAGCTCCATGGGCGGCAATCCGGACGACAATATCGTTGACGCGGATTACAAGGACGCTAATTAACGTATAAAGCGGAGTGCTGTCAGAAAGGCGTTGCCGTTCTGACGGCACAATGCTGTTTTATGAAAAATATCCTTTCCTATGGAAAGGAGGAGGTAAGGTATGGCGGAAAAACGCGATTATTATGAAGTGCTCGGCATACAGAAGGGCGCATCCGAGGACGAGATAAAGAAAGCATACCGCAAAATGGCGAAGATGTACCACCCCGACCTTCATCCCGACGATCCCGAGGCTGCGGAGAAGTTCAAGGAGGTCAACGAAGCCAACGACGTGCTTTCAGACCCCCAGAAGCGTCAGCGCTATGACCAGTTCGGACACGCGGGCGTAGACCCGTCCTATGGCGCGGGCGCAGGCGGAGGCTTCGGCGGATTCGGAGGCTTCGGCGGATTCGGTGACGGTGACGGCATCGACCTCGGAGATATATTCGACTCATTCTTCGGCGGCGGTATGGGAGCATCAAGACAGAGCTCCAACCCCAATGCCGCGAGAAGAGGCGCGGACTGCTCCGTGAACGCTACGATCTCGTTCATGGAAGCCTGCAAGGGCACAAAGATAGATATTACATTCTCCCGTGTTGAGGTCTGCGACACCTGCAACGGCAGCGGCGCAAAACCCGGAACCAACCCCAAGACCTGTACAGACTGCGGAGGAACGGGTAAGATACGCTTCAACCAGCGCACACTGTTCGGTACAATGGCTTCGACAAAGGCTTGCACCAAGTGCGGCGGCCGCGGCAAGATAATCGATACTCCTTGCCAGACCTGCCGCGGAAACGGACGTATCAACAAGAATGCCACCGTTACGGTCAACGTTCCGGCAGGCATTGACGACGGACAGATACTCCGCGTATCCGGTCAGGGCGGCATAGGAATGAACGGCGGCCAGCGCGGCGACCTCAATGTCCGCATCAGCGTGAAGAAGGACCCGCTCTTCGAGAGAAAGGGCTTCGATGTTTGGACGGAAATACCGATAACCTATTCGCAGGCGGTGCTCGGCGACGAGATAACAGTACCTACGATAGACGGCAATGTTACTTATACCGTCCCTGCCGGCACACAGCCGGAGACTATATTCAGACTCCGCGGCAAGGGAATTCAGAGGCTCCAGCGCGAAGGCAGAGGCGACCAGCTCGTAAAGGTGACGCTTGAAGTCCCCAAGAACCTGAACAAGAAGCAGAAGGATGCTCTTATAGCTTTCTCCGAGCAGCTTACAGAAAAGAACTATGAAAAGCAGACCGGATTTATGGATAAACTGAAAAAGTTCACGGACGATCTTAAAAAGAATTTCGGAATGTGATATTTACTGCCTCCCCGGAATTTCCGGGGAGGTTTTCTATGGGTAAAATCAACAAAAAAAACACGGTTCTTTAAGTCAAACTTACAAAATCTCCATATATTGTTTACAAGCGGTGAATTTTGTGATATTATATAGTAAGCGAATATGCGCTTTTTTCTACTATTATTATATAATGGAGCGTGTTTAGAAAGATATGAAGATCAAAGTCAAACTCATCATTGTAGCGGCAATAATGCTTGTCATCACAGTTGCGGCATTCAGCGTATTCCTCAGTATACAGCTTGAGTCCACCGCACAGACTATGTTCCGCAGTTACCTCGCAGGTATCTCTAAGGAACAGTCGGTCACTATCGGAGACTATACCTCCGATATCGGAGGAAGGTTCGATGCCATTACGTCGCTGCCCGGCATAAGCAAGTTCACGAACGGCACATACAGCGAAGGAAGCGCCGAGTATAACGCTGCCGCTGCTGAATTCGATGCCCTCATAGACGAAAAGGAAGGACCGCTTGTAGGTGCAGTGGTTTACAAGGACAACGGCGAGGTTCTCCTTGCCCGCGGTCTGAACAGCACTGTTACAAAGGCTGACGGTATATGCAATATCTCGGCCCCCGACAAGATGCCTGTCATCTTCACTGCGGAAGGTCTCAAGAACTATCAGCTTTCCGTCAAGGCGAAGGTAAACAGCTTCAATGTAGGCCTTGTATTCCATAACAAGGGTATTTCCCAGATCGTTCAGCAGTCGAAGGGACTTGTATTCCTCGTAGACCCGCTGGGCAACATAGCTACGACCGGTCAGACCTACGGCGGCAACTATAATGATAACAGCGCGACCTCTCAGTTCAGCATATACAAGGATCTTGTGGCTCAGGCTGGTGCGGATCCCTCGGTATATACTTCCGACGACGGTACCATGATCGCATACGCATCTGCTGCTGACAGCGGCTGGAAGGCTGTATGCTATCAGGAAGCCAACAAGTATAAGAGCTACTCGCACTCTGCATCGTCTACAGTTACAGGTGTAGCAGTGGCAATGGTAGTAATCTGCCTCGTTGCTGTAATAGTTCTCATAATCATCGTTACAAAGCCCTTCTATAAAATACAGGAAACACTGCTCAAGATCAGCCGCGGCGATCACGAAGCCCGCGTCGAGATCATGTCCCACAATGAGTACGGTGATATCGCGCGTGTATTCAACGATATAGTTGATAATATCATTGTCAGTGAATCCCGTTACAGAACGATCATCGAGATGTCCGACAATATCATCTTTGAATGGAACCTCCAGACAAAGGAAGTCAACTTCTCGAACAACTTCAACAAGAAGTTCAGCTATCGCGCTCCGTCCGAGCATTTCGCGGATTCCTTCCTCATCAAGTGCAAGGTGCATCCCGAGGATGCTGACAGATACACCGCTGATCTCCAGAAGCTCGAAAAGGGAGAGAACTTCAAACACAACGAATACCGCATCAAGAATATCTACGGCGACTATATATGGGTACTTATCCGTACATCGTCCATTCTTGACTCCGAAGGCAAAACGATCAAGATCGTCGGCGTTATCGTTGATATCGACCGTGCAAAGAAGAGTGAGAATATCCTTACAGCCCGTGCTTCTTTCGATTCGCTCACCAATGTATTCAACCGCGAAACAATAGAGACCGCTATCAACAACGAGATCGAGCTTATCGCTGCGAGAAAGAGCGAGTTCGCTATTCTGTTCGTCGATATCGACGACTTCAAGTTCTTCAATGACCAGTACAGCCACGCTACAGGCGACCAGGTGCTCAGATTTACGGCTACGACCGTCAAGAACGCTCTGGGCGACAAGGGTATGGTAGGTCGTTACGGCGGCGACGAGTTCATCGTCTGCGTAAAGGATGCGGACACCAATGATCCTGCGATTATTGCCGAGCAGATACTCAATACGCTGAAGGAAGGCTTCGACAGCGATTCCGGCGATCATCTCTCAGTCAATGTTTCCATCGGTATCTCTGTTATCAGAGACAATACCAAGCGAGTTGAGGAGATTATCGGTCAGGCGGACGACGCGATGTACAAGATCAAGAAGAGCGGTAAGTCAAACTTTGGTTTCCTTGAGACCTGATCTTCAGAATAACAGTTACGGGGCGGCTTTAAGGCTGCCCCGATTTGTTTTGCCAGATGCCTGTTGTTTGAATGTTGATGTGATGATGCGTGATTGCTTTAATGCAGTATGAGTGAATATTTACCAATGGAAGGGGCATAATAATTCCGCAAAATGACGTAAATGTAGAATGTAAAAAAAGCCCTTGACAAACCCACTGTGCTGTGATATAATAAGCACATTCCGCTACGAAATGACTCTTATGTCGATTGATAAAATTTTTCAAAGAAATTTGAAAAAAGGTATTGACAAAAGGGAAAAGATGTGGTAGAATATATAAGCTGTCCGAAAGGGACGGCACCACGGAAGTGGAAAAGAGCACCTTGAAAATTGAACAGCAACCAAAACGAATTAACGACCCTTGAAATTCAAGGAAAAATAATTTCGGATGGACAATAACAAAAATGTTAGTGTTCGGAAGAGACAAGACAAACTGATTTTAAGCGGCCACGAAAGTGGAAGCTTGAGATACCATTTAATAAAGAGTTTGATCCTGGCTCAGGACGAACGCTGGCGGCGCGCCTAACACATGCAAGTCGAACGGGCGAGAGGAGCTTGCTCCTTGAGCTAGTGGCGGACGGGTGAGTAACACGTGAGCAACCTGCCTTTCAGAGGGGGACAACAGTTGGAAACGACTGCTAATACCGCATAACATCGTCGGACGGCATCGTCTGATGATCAAAGATTTATCGCTGAAAGATGGGCTCGCGTCTGATTAGATAGTTGGTGAGGTAAC
>JAEEJW010000168.1 GCA_016282095.1 Ruminiclostridium sp.
CCTTTTGGAAAACTACCAAAAGGCGCACCCCGAAGGAGGTGCGGAGGGCGACCGGAAAGCCCTCCGCGAAAAAGCAGTATCTACCGGCTGCGAGGCACAGACTTTAAAAAGCAGAATTTAACAGACGGATTGACTGCGGGGGTACCCCGCCGGATTGACCGCGGGGGTACCCCGCAATTCTGATAAACAGAAAAATTTTATCGTTTTTCGATAATTTTCTATTGACAAACAGATATTTCTGTGCTATAATAAACCCAACAACCAGTGAAGGAGAACCGAATATGAATATCAAGTGGACATCACAAAACTCACTTAAACTTACCAGAATACTGACAACAGCCGTCTTCGTCCTCGCCTGCGCAATCCTGTTCCTTATACCGATAATTACCCGGTGGTATGACGATGTATCCGGAAAACCCCCGATAATGCCCGTGCTGACAGTGTCCTTCTATATCTGCGATATCCTCGCAATACTCGCATTGTGGGAACTCAACGTCATGCTCCGGAATATCTCAAAACAGCAGCTCTTCATCGACCGTAATACCCGCTGTATGCGCATAATCTCGTGGTGCTGCTTCGGAGTAGCAGCTGTGTTCGCAGGCCTCGCCTTCTGGAGACTGCTCGCCCTGCTCGTCGCAGTGATAGCAGGCTTCGTCGGACTTATCCTGCGCGTGATAAAGAATATGCTCGCTTCCGCAGCCGAACTGCGCGAAGAGAACGACTATACGATATAGGAGGTGCCGATATGCCCATAATCGTAAACCTCGACGTAATGATGGCCAAACGGAAAATATCCGCAGGCGAGCTGGCAGAAAAAATAGATATCACCCCCGCCAATCTCTCGATCCTGAAAAACAATAAAGCCAAAGCAGTCCGCTTCTCAACCCTCGAAGCCCTGTGCAGCGTGCTCGACTGCCAGCCGGGAGACATTCTTGAATATACCAGGGAGGACAATTGAAATGACAGAACAGATATCAGCGCCGCAGATGCCGGCACAGACCATTCAGCCCATAACCTACAGACCCGAAACCCATAGCTTCGACCGCGTTTTCGCAGTGCTGTCCGTGATCGCCGGATACCTCTTCACCCGCTTCTCGCTGTTCACATACAACGGCTTCTTCACCACGCTTTCCGTGCTGCTGACATTCGCCTGCTGCGCGGTGTATGTCGTGAAGTGCGGCAGAAGACCCACTGCCGCCCAATGGATATCCGGCGCAGCGATATGCGCTTTCGCCTTCACTTTTTCGATAACTTCAAGCCCCCTGCTCCACGTTCTCTGCACCATGTTCCTCATCGGAGCCGTGTCATGGTGGGTAGAAGCGGTATGCATACAGGCAGGCTTCGTAACAAAGTTCTTCTTCTTTGACCTTCTGCGCACCGTGTTCGTTCAGCCGTTCTACGATATAACGGGCTTTTTCCGCTCCTTCTCAAAGAAGAACAGCAGCAGCGCAGGCAGCAGGATAGTGCCGATACTGCTGGGACTTCTCGCCACGATACCGCTGACGTTCATAGTGGCTGTGCTTCTCGCAATAGCAGATGAGGGTGTCGGCAGAATGTTCGACAAGATCATTGACGCGATAGCCTTCAGGGATATACACACTTCGGTGCGCATAATGATCTGGACTGTTCCCGCAAGTCTGCTGATCTTCAGCATGATGCGCGCGGACGCGAAGCAGAAGCTCCGCCCTCTCCCCAGCGATATGTATTACCATGAGAAGACCGGCCGCTGCAAAGTGATAAACAACCTCGGCATCTACGCGGGCGTTACTCCGATATGCGTGCTTTACCTTATGTATGTGGTCTCGCAGGCCAACTACTTCCTGTCCGCATTTTCCGGGAAGCTCCCCGGAAATATGCTGTATTCGGAGTATGCGAGACGCGGCTTCTTTGAACTCTGCGTCATCGCGGTGATAAACCTCTGCGTTATCCTGTTCATGCTGACATTCTCGAAGAAGAGCGGCCGTGAGACTACTCCGGCGCTTAAAGTCTACACCTGCCTGATCTGCGGCTTCACGATATTCATAATATCGACGGCTCTCGCCAAGATGCTGCTGTATATCGGCAAGTACGGCCTGACAAGGCTCCGCCTGTACACATCATGGTTCATGGTGCTGCTGGCTGTGGTATTCGCGGTGCTGGCGGTAAGGGCGTTCGTGAAGCGCCTGCCCACTGCGCGCATCATAACGGGGGTGTTCATCGCGATGTTCGCGGCGCTCTGCTTCACAAGACCCGACGCGCTGATAACCGAATACAACATTGAGAAGTACCTGGACGGCGAACACGAAACTCTTGACGTGGGTACCCTGTCCTCCATGTCCGACGACGCATACCTGGCGGCGCTGAAATACGTCAGAGCGGGCAGTTTTGACGGTTCTGCGCGCCCGGAAGCCGCCCATTACAGAGCCGAGATCATTGAACTCTGCAAAGACGCGGTCAACAGCTACAAGGAAAGCCCCGAATATTCATACAACTTCACAGCCCTTGAACTCTCGCAACTGCTCCCGAGAGTAACAGGCCCGGTGATCTTCTTATAATGACTGTCCGCTCACGCGAACGGCGGACATAAGAATGAATGCCCCCCACGCAGCGCATGAGGGGCATTCATTATGGAAGGATAACTCAGGATATTGAAAGGATAGTGTGTCATATTTATGTGATCGAACCGGATCCGTTCTTTCTGTATTCATTATACAACAGATATCAGGAAAATGCAATTACAAAGCGGTTAAAAATATTTACGAAACGGTTACAATTCAGAGCTAATTATTACAATCTGTAACCTTTTCCCGGATATGTGTCCTTATTGTGACAATAAAAGGAAAAATCGGGTCAGAAGGTTGCATAGCCGGAGAAAGTGTGGTATAATAAAAAGCACAGTGCGGGAGCGTAATGCCCCGCGTACAGAAAAAAAGAAAAGGAAAACAGGAAATGTCAGAGAATACACAGTTGACAGCACCCGGCACATTCGACAATATGTTCTCCACAGAACAGACCGAGGAGCTGCTCCGGAGAGCCCAGCCGTTCATAGAGCTTATGATGCAGTATGAATGTACAGTGCGGGAAGTTGAGACCAAGCTCAACAACCTTAACGACGAGTTCTCCACAAGATATAACTATAATCCCATCGAGTCGGTAAAGACCCGCGTGAAGGATCCGATCAGCATAATCGAGAAGATGAAGCGCAAGAACATACTCCCGACTATCGAGAATATCGAGAAGAACCTGAACGACATCGCAGGCGTGCGTGTCATCTGCTCGTTCCCGGGCGACATCTACGCGCTGGCGGATATCCTCACCGCGCAGGACGACATCACACTCATACAGCGCAAGGACTATATTGCGCTGCCCAAGCCCAACGGCTACCGGAGCCTGCATCTTATAATCGAGACCCCTATCTTCCTGTCAACGGGCAAGAAACTGATGCGCGCGGAAGTCCAGTTCCGCACCATAGCAATGGATTTCTGGGCAAGTCTCGACCACAAGCTGAAATACAAGCAGAATATAGTCAACCCCGAGGAGATATCCGCCGACCTCCGGAAATGCGCGGACTCCATTGCGGAGCTTGATGCGCGTATGCAGGAGATACATAACCGCATCGCCCGCGAAAACGCGGAGCAGGAATGATCTTCCGCAGCGCCGCGGTGATGTTTTTGAGATTCACGGCCCCGAGGCAGAAAAATACCGTCTGCCGCAAAAGTAACAGACGGTTTGACAGCGCGGGGTCCGCGCCGCCGGGCAACTCGGTGATTTTTGAGACCGACGGCTGCGAGGCAGAAAAATACCGCCTGTCACAAAAGTAACAGACGGTTTGACTGCGCGGGTACCGCGCAATTATTGTTTCTGTCCGGTCAGTACAGCCGGTCTTTTTATGCCCATATATACCGCGCCCGCAAATATCAGCGCGGAGAACACTCCTGCAATGATGAATGAAACGGTCATATCCAGCGAGAAACCTATGGGAGCGCTGAGCAGATATGAAGATGTAACGAAAGAATAGAACACGAACGGTATTGCGGGCATCCACATGAATTTCGTCTTTCCGTGCCGCATCAGATATATCATTATGGACGATGTTGCGAATATCGTGAGCGTCTGGTTCGCCCAGCCGAAGTATTTCCATATCGTGTTGAAGCCGTTCGGATCGTTTTTCGCCCATATCAGGACTCCGAGGGCAAGCGCGAATATCGGTACTGCCAGCGCCATGCGTCTGCTGACCGTCTTCTGCTTTATATGGAAGGTTTCGGAGATCATCAGTCGAAGCGAACGCAGCGCGGTGTCTCCGGAGGTCACCGGAAGGACGATAACGCCGATTATCGCGATAACGCCGCCGATGTCGCCGAGCATATTCCTGCATATAACGCCTACAACGCTCGTCGGGGATATCTGGGTCAGCACTCCGTCAACGCTTGTGAAGTATCCCCAGCCCGTTTCCGTAAGCTGCATAGTGATACCGGCGTTCTCCGCGCCGATGCCGATGACAGCCATTGTTCCGGCAGCCCATACCATAGCGATGAAGCCCTCGCAGATCATCATGTTGTAGAATGTCATTCTGCCGTGCTTCTCGCTTTCGAGGGTGCGGGAAACAAGCGCGGTCTGCGAGCCGTGGAAGCCCGACATGATACCGCAGGCTACGGTCACGAAGAATGCGGGAATGAAGTTCTGGCTGCGGAAATACTCACCGAAATCAAAGCTGCCGAGTGTCTGGCTTCCGAACAGTTCCGCAAGCTGATGCCCGCCCGCGAAAAGCATCACGAAAATGCCGACTGCGGAAAGTATCAGCACCGCACCGAAGATCGGATATACCTTGCCGATTATCTTGTCTATCGGAAGAACTGTCGCGATCAAATAATACACGAAGATAACGCCGTATATTATCCATGTTGAGGCCTCCCCCGCGGTGCCGCCGAAGCCGAAAAGCTGTGTCGCGGCTATATCGCCCGGGGTATATACGAACACCACGCCGCACAGGAACAGTGTAAGGCACACAAATCCCGTGAAAAACCAGAACACACCCTTGGGCAGGCTGCGCTTTATCATTTCGGGCATCTGTATGCCGCCCTCACGGGTGCAGATCATGCCGTTGAAGTAATCGTGCATAGCTCCGCCGATAACGCAGCCTATCGGGATAGTGATGAACGCTATCGGGCCGAACAGGATACCCTGTATCGGGCCTAAGATCGGGCCTGTTCCCGCGATGTTCAGCAGGTTCACGAGGCTGTTCTTCCAGCGCTTCATCGGAACATAGTCAACGCCGTCCTCCTGCGCGTAAGCGGGAGTTTTTCTGTCGTCGGGCGCGAAGACCTTTTCGCATAAGCCCCCGTACAGAAATCCGCCGGCTATAAGTATAACAAGACCAATGATGAATGTGTACATTTATACATCTCCTCAGGCGGCAGGCTGTAAGGATCCCGTCCTGCCCCTATATGTCACGCCGTCGCCGTATATCGTTGTCCGGTATCCGAATGTTGGTGAAAAATGAATAGTGATTAATAAATAATACATAAACACCTCAGAGACTTACTGCGCTTTTCATTATTCATTATTCACTATTCATTATTCATTGAGCCGCATCAGCGGCGTTTCTGTCTCTGTCGAACGCTTTAGATATTTTACTCTGAACTGCGAGGAAGAAAAACCGCCCGTTACTGAAAAGTAACAGACGGTTTGGGAGCGGCGGCTCGCCGCTGGAGGTGCCACCCAGATTTGAACTGGGGATCAGGGTGTTGCAGACCCACGCCTTACCACTTGGCTATGGCACCACCGTTTTTACCTTTTGCAGAACGCGAACATTTTTGCAAAAAGTAAAAACATTGCCCCCGCTTTTGCAAGGGCTTTGGAGCGGATTACGAGGCTCGAACTCGCTACCTCCACCTTGGCAAGGTGGCGCTCTACCAGATGAGCTAAATCCGCAGAAGATATACGCTGTAAGGGCGTTAAGCTGGCGACCCGAATGGGGCTCGAACCCATGACCTCTAGCGTGACAGGCTAGCGTTCTAACCAGCTGAACTACCGGGCCTTAAAAAATGCCACTGTGGTGGTGGGAGTTACAGGGCTCGAACCTGTGACCCTCTGCTTGTAGGGCAGACGCTCTCCCAGCTGAGCTAAACTCCCATACCTTCAAGTGACTATTACATTATAATACATTCGTTCCGATTTGTCAACCCTTTTTTATACATTTTCCTATTTTTACCTTTTTGAACAGAATTAGATGTTCAAAATTGTTGATTTTTTATGAATAGCATCGACAAGGCGGCGCATAATAATCACAGCCGCAGTATCGCCGCCGTAAAGAATGGGGTGATGCGGCGGCAATTCCCGAAAGGAACCTGATAAAAATGAGGATCATCGATAGGATAGCACTTTTCCTGCTTGTAGTCGGCGGGCTGAACTGGGGTCTGGTGGGACTTTTCCGCTTTGATCTCGTCGCATGGATCTGCGGCGGCTCGGAAAGCGTGATCAGCAGGATCGTATATGTACTGGTCGCCCTCTCCGCGCTCTGGAGCATTTCGCTGTTCTTCAAGCGCAACGAGCTTCTCGAACCCGAAACGTAAGAGAGTTTTCCGGGATATCCGCAGGGAATTTCGCCCTGCGGGTATTCTGAGCGGAAACATTTTCCTGTTCCGGAATATACATATTATATAATATATACGAAACGGGGAAAGAAATATGCTGTTCGTTCTTACCGGCCTCATGCTCTGGGGAGTTGTCCGCGGAGCCGCGGTCAGCCGCTCACCTGCCGAACGCGCCGCGCTCGATGACGAACAGGCGCGCATACTCGCAGAAAGCGGCGAGCCGCCGCACCCGAACCGTCTGTAAATTTTCCATAATGGGCGGTTTTCTGCCTCGCAGCCGTTAGTTTCATAACGAAATCGTCCGATAAAGTCAGCGGCGAGCCGCCGCACCCGAACCGTCTGTAAATTTTCCATAATGGGCGGTTTTCTGCCTCGCAGCCGTTAGTCTCATAATGAAGCGGCGAGCCGCCGCACCCGAACCGTCTGTAAATTTTCTATAATGGGCAGTTTTCTGCCTCGCAGCCGTTAGTCTCATAATGAAGCGGCGAGCCGCCGCACCC
>JAEEJW010000169.1 GCA_016282095.1 Ruminiclostridium sp.
ATCATAGCAGAGAATAACGGCTGCGAGGCAGATACTGCCTGTTTGCGGAGAGCAACATACGGACTGACCGCGGGGGTACCCCGTAAATTCCGATTGATCATAGCAGAGAATAACGGCTGCGAGGCAGATACTGCCTGTTTGCGGAGAGCAACATACGGACTGACCGCGGGGGTACCCCGCAAATTCCGATTTATCCAAAAACGCCGCCCATACTACAGGACGTAGTAAAGAAGGTTTCCAAAACGCCGCACGACGCGGCGATAAAAGAAACCTTCCATACGGGACGGCGTTTTTCATTTATCGATGTACAGACATCATACCCTCATTACGCGGACTTCATTTCGACAAGCCTTTCGGCCTCGTCCTGAGGCAGCGGGCGTCCCCAGATGAAACCCTGTATGTAGTCACAGCCTATGCTGCGCAGAGTTTCAAGCTGATCCGGCTCCTCGACGCCTTCGGAGATCACATCAAAGCCCATTATATGACCGATAGATATTATCGAGGCCACATAGCGTTTTGACGATTCGCCGGAATTCATCTGATCTATGAAGGATTTATCAACTTTAAGCAGATCCGCAGGGAATTTATACAGATAGCTCAGCGACGAATAGCCTGTGCCGAAATCATCGATCGCTATCTTTATTCCCATATTCTTTACTTCGCCGATACAGTTGAGAGCCTTTTCATAGGAATCGATCATAATGGATTCGGTGATCTCGATCTCAAGCTGGTTCGTAGGTATTCCGGTCTGTTTGATGATATCCCGCAGTTCATCGAGAAAGCCGTTCTTCATCAGGTGTCTTACCGACACATTTACGCTGAGCGTGATATCGGAGCCGGTCTTTTTGATAAGGTCACCGAAAAACTCCGCCGATTTTCTGAATACGGTGCTGTCCACTTTATCGATGAGTCCCACTTTTTCAGCGACGGGAATGAACTCTGCGGGGCTTATGATCCGTCCTTCCGAGTTCTTCATGCGTGCGAGAGTCTCGAAGCCGCGGAGCTTGTGAGTCATATCATACTGCGGCTGGAGGTTGAAGAAGATAGTATCGTTTTCGAGTGCCGCTCTGATCTCACGTTCGATCTCAAGCGTATGCTCAACTTTCAGCATCTCGGGTGTGAAGAGCATTACGTGTTCGCTGCTCTTTGCGCGCTTTACTTCGTTCATTGCGGCAACAGTGCAGGAGATCAGGGAATCATAATTGTCGGCATCCGTCGGGAATTCGGCGCTGCCGAAGCTGGCAGTGATATAGAAATCGCAATCGTCCGCCGTTATTTTTTCTTCAAGAGCGGCAACATAGAAACCGATAGTACGCATCAGTTCGTTTGGTGAAGGATATCCGCGCACGATGAGCGAGAACTCGTCACCGCCGACACGCCCTATGAAATCGATCGTACCGGTCTCACCGCTGTTGGCTATGTCCCTCCAGCGTTTTGACGTTTCAATAAGGACAAGGTTTCCGGTATCCATTCCCATTGTCTCGTTGATACTTCTGAAATTATTGATATTGATAGTGACGACCGCGAATTTTCTGTTCTGTTTGATAAGCTTCTTTATAAGTTCGCTGACTGCGAAACGGTTCGGCAGACCGGTCAGACGGTCGGTGACTGCCTGCTCGTTGACACGTTTCTGATATTTTTCTATCTGCCGGTTATTCAGGAAAATAATAATGGAAGCTATGATCGTAAGCAAACCGGCGAAAAGACCGGGAATAGATGTATAATTGCCTCCCCTGATAACGTTCATGTAAAAACCCGGTATCTGCGTACCCAGCAATATCATAGACGTGATAAAGCCGAGTTTTTTGTAATATACGACCATGAGGATCACACACATATTCCCGAGAGACGAGAATACGCCTGCAAAGGTCGCTATCGGCAGCGGTTTGTCATTGATCATCAGAACATCCTGGGAGCCTCCCGCCATTGCCGTTAATATTGATCCGCCTATGTAGATCAGTACCAGAAATATAATCGTGAATTTAGGTATTTCACGTTGGACAGTCAGGGCTTTCAGCGTTTTTTCGATGTTGCTTGCCCGCTTTAAAGCGCGTTCATCTTTGCTCATCTTTCTGATCTGCACCCGTGGTGGGCACAACTCCTTTCAAACTTATTCCCTCCATGATATACACAAAGTCTCCGGGCATATAATATAGTGTTTGCTTCGGATCCTGCCTTCAAAATATGGCAAATGTAACCAATGTGTATATATATAATTATAATATAACAAAAAAATTAAAAAGTCAAGAGTTTTGAAGATATTTACCAAATGTTTTTATATTTTTACCATTTTTATTGAACAAAATGGTTATATTTGACGAAGATTCGGATCCCGAAAATCATATATGTGTAATATTTCTTATGTTTTTGACTCTTGGACTAGCGGTTGCGAGGCCGAAAAATACCGCCTGTTACTAAAGTAACAGACGGTTTGGGTGCAGCGTCACGCTGCTTGGTTGGACTGGCGGGATTCGAACCCACGGGTGAGGGAGTCAAAGTCCCTTGCCTTACCACTTGGCGACAGTCCAGTATTAATAAACTCTGAAAAGCGGGGCAGAAGCTGTTCTATTCTGCTGATCCGAAAGAGAACGTCCCGATGCCGTCTTAACCGGCGATCGGGACGGATCGTTCAAAAATATCAGAGTTCGATTTTACCGTAAAGCGAGGTGTTCTTCTCTATATCCACAGTCTCCTGCGAGAAAGGTGCGGGATCGGGTTCGGAAGGACGGCTCACAGGCTGCGAGCGTTTATACTCACGCTCAAATGATGTCGAGAAGCCCGAGGACTGCTTATAGCTCCTGCCGGGAGTGTAGTTCCTGCGGTCTCCGCCGCCGCGTCTTCCGCCCTTTTCGCCCTTATTGTAGGTGGGCTTGGTGTTGGAGGAGATAACTACCTTTCTGAAAGGCTCTTCGCCTATGGAGTTGCTGAATACGCCTTCGATCTCGGCTACCTTGCTGTGGATTATGCGCCTTTCGTAGGGATTCATGGGTTCAAGAGTAACGCGTCTGCCTTGTTTGAGCACTCTGTGCGCTGTCTTGACCGCGAGAGCTTCGAGAGTTTCCTTTCTTTTCGCACGGTAACCGTTGCAGTCAACGGCTATGCGGCAGTAGGAATTTTCCGCCTTGTTGCTTGCGAGTATCGTAAGATACTGGAGTGCATCGAGAGTTTCACCGCGTCTGCCGATGATAACGCCCAGCTTTTCGCCGACGATATCGAGAACAACTGTGTCGTCATTCTGAACAGTGCTGATCGTGTAATTTTCAACTCCGAGACTGCCAAGTACTTTGTCGAGATATCTGATTGCGTTCTGTACTTTCTCACTTTCGAGTACGTTTACGCCCTCAGGGGCTTCGGCAACCTTCTGCTCGGGAGCTTCGGAAACAGAAACTGTGCTTTCTTCGTCAGCCTGTGCAGAATTGTCTGCTTCTGCTGTTTCTTCTGCCGTATCCTCGGCAGCTGTGTCGGGAGCGTAAGCTCTGATGCGGTAATCGCCTTTCATTGTGAACAGCTTCTTTACGGGCTGCTCTACGATCTCAAAAGTGATGTCATTTTCGCCGATGCCGAGAGCGCGGAACTCGTTGATCGCCTGTTCCTTGGCAAGCTCCTCGGTCTTCGCGGTATAGAATCTTTCCATTTACCTGCGTATCCTTTCTTAAAGATCATCGTCATCATCGGGCAGCTCTTTATACTCTTCGCCGTACTTTTCGGCGTCGGCTCTTCTTGCTGCCTCGAGCTTTTTCTTATTAAGTTCCTTTATTTCTTTCTGTGTGAGTTTAGAGAGACGCTCTGTCTTTTCGGAAGTATTGCCATCCGCGTCTACCGTTACAACGGTAGCTCTCTGCTCCTTTTCAGCGAACTTTTCAGCCATTTTCGCCTGTGCCTCTGCTCTGATCTTGTCCGAAGGCCAGAACTTGTACATTATGACGCTCTGGAGAATACCGAACAGGTAGGAGACCGACCAGTAGAAGCCTGCGCCCGCCGGTACGCTGAATACGATCGCCAGCGAAAGGAAGGGCATCATGAGGAACATGAACTTCATGGAGTTCTGCTGCTGTGCGAGCTCGGGATTCTGCTTGTTCATCAGGTACTGCTGGATGAGCATCTGTGCCATGGAGAAGACGAACGCGATTATCGGTATAACGATCAGTTCGTCGAATGCCCATTTCGGCTGCTCTCCGAGGTTGATGCCAGCGAAGAAGATGTTCTCGCTGAGTTTTTCAAGTCTGTCGGCAACGTGTGAATCGATGCCGGAGTTCGCTATAATGAGCGCCTTGTTGGCGTCCGTTCTGCCATAGGTATTGAGTGCGCGGAGCTCTCTGTAAAGAGTGCTGTCGTTGTAATTCAGAGTGATCTGCTGTATAGCGGTCCTGACCTGATCGGAGAGGCGGGAATCGTTGGAATACAGCTTCACGAGTTTATCGCCGTTGGTCATGTCAAACAAGGGGGCGAACTGGTCGAGGTCGGCCTGCGTGACAGTTATCTCTTTCTTGGCCTTGTCGATATCGAAGCCGTCCGGAACGGTGTTGCGGTTGTTGGTCTTGATCTTCTTGCCGCTCTCATCTGTGGTCTCGCTCTCAACATAGGTAAGGGTCGCTTCGTCCTTCAGGAATTCGATGACAGCGGTACGGTCGGACTCGTTCACGAGTATGGTCTGCACCGTGTCAACCTGCTTCGCGGATGTGACTATTGCATTGATCGCCGCAGTATCGAAGCGTTCCATATGCGTCATGGGGCGGTAAACGACGTCGATAACGCCGCCGAGTATGATGAATGTCAGGATTATGGAAAGGCAGCCGCCCGTAGGGTTATAGCCTTCTTTCTGGAGCTTTGCCAGTTCCTCCTGCTGTTTCTGCTGGTTGTTCTTGTACTTGGTCTGTATCTCGCGGACACGCGGCATGAAGAGCTGCGATATCGCGGTATTCTTCTGCTGGCGCAGATTTATCGGGAACATAGCCACGCGCACTATGAACGTGAACAGGATTATTGCCCAGCCCACATTCTGCACAAGCAGGTAGCAGACCCACATTACATAGCCGAGCGGAGTTCCCACTAACGAATATAGCCAGTTAATAGTTTATCACCCTTTTATTCCGTACACATTATTTGCTGTTTTTATTCTTCCCGCGGAAGAAGTAATACTTCTCCGGCACGGGATCGTATCCGCCAGCGCTGAACGGGTTGCACCGCGCTATCCGCCGTACAGTCAAACAGCCGCCCTTGACGGCGCCGAATCGTCTTATCGCTTCTATCCCGTAAGCGGAGCAGGTCGGATAAAACCGGCAGCATGGCGGCTTGATCTTTGATAATGTTACCCGGTACAGCTTTATAATTGCTATCAGCAGATACTTCATTGGTCATCGTCACCGGCGGGGCGTCTGACGGCGCTCTCCGGTCCCGTCTTCTTGTCAGGCTTTTTCACACCGCCCGGTGAGGACGGCTTTTTTCCAAGCAGCATGGGCTTCAGCTTCGCACGCATCGTTCCGAGCACCTTTGTTGATTTCAACTCCGCGGTGCCTTCTCTGGCAACGAATATGAAGTCGAAGCGCTTGTCGGTCTCGGCGCACAGTTCGCTGTCGAATATACGGAACGCCTCACGGATCACGCGTCTTGCGCGGTTCCTCGTGACGGCGCCCCCGATCTTCTTTCCCGTGACTATGCCGCAGCGGTCCCTTCGCCGGTTCGTCTGTCTGAAATAGCACACAAACCCGTAGCTCGGGCAGCATTCACCTTTCTTAAAAAGGTAGCGGAATTCACGGTCGTTCTTGATAGCGTAATACCGTTTGGAAAACTCACCCATTACCGATCAGTATGTGAGCTGCTTTCTGCCCTTTGCACGTCTTCTTGCGAGCACCTTGCGGCCGTTTGCTGTCTTCATTCTCTTTCTGAAGCCATGCTCCATCTTTCTCTGACGCTTCTTGGGCTGATATGTTCTTTTCATGTCGATTACCTCCGTTTAAAATTCTTTATTTTTGCCGAAGCTGCCGCATTTTTACGGTTCTTTCCGCAAAAGGGCAGACTTATCCACAAATAGTAACTATATTATTATAATCGGAAATTCCCCTTTTGTCAAGGGGAATTTTCATGATTTTGATTTTTTTGTTCAAATTTCCGTCAGACATATGTCACGAGCCGAAGTTTCCGTACTTCTTGACGAATTTCTGCGCCTCGATATACTCGTTGGCGAGTATGTCGAAATCTATGTTGCAGGCATCGGAATAGATGACTACCTTTTCCCAGTCGCCCTCCTCATAACTCTGTGAGAGGTGGAAGATGTCGCCGAATACGCCTCCGCCGGTGATACCTTCTTTGATCTCCGTCGATACAGGCAGATCGGAGAGAGCCTTTTTCAGTGCTTCTTCGTCGTGGCTTCCCGTTACTATCGAGATCAGACCCATGAGGTAAACTTCGTTGCTGCGGGAGCCCACGCTTCCGCCGGAATTGCGGGAGATGCGCTCGCAGAATCTTGCTCTGAACAGCGCCAGACGGAGTATCTCGGCAGGGGAGTTGCGGTTAAGTCTTTGCAGTCCGACGAGATAGATCCACTCTTTAAGTCTGTCGATACCCAGCATTACCAGAGCCTGACGCACCGTGGAAACGGTGTTGCCCTTGTCTGCGCAGAGCTGATTGATGACTTTCAGCAGCTTTATGGTGAGCACAGGGTCGGTGGAGATGACCGCCGATATGTACTCGATGTTCGGCTCCGGGCTGTATAGCAGCGCGATTATCTCAAGGAAGGTCTTGATCATCGGGCCGCCGGAGCGCTTGGTCTCAAGCACAGGCTTTGAGAAGAAGCTGCCGCGCATGAGGTCTATATCGAGCTCACGGGCAAACTCGAAATTCTCCTGATCATCTATGCTTTCGGCAAGCGCTCGCTTGCCGCGTTCGTGGCATTTCTTCACCGTATAGGCTATCTCGTCCGCGTCGGAGAGTATACTGAAGCGCAAAATATCCGCAAAGTTGAACAGTTCCTCATTTTCCTCGCTGTACAGGAAGCCTGAGAGTGCTATTGTATAGCCGAGTCTTTTCAGCCTCATGACTCTCTGGAGAGAACCGGCGTCTGCGAGCAGCATTGTCGGTATTTCTATGATAAGCCGTTCTTTAAGGAACAGCTCATGGAAATTATTCTCCAGCATGAGCTGCGTAAAGCGTATATACGCAGGCTTGTTGTCGAATATGGGGAGCATATTGAGCTTGATATACTCCTTTGCTTCCTCGATCTCTTCGGGTGAGACGAGCGATTCGTCACCCGTTGGATTTTTTCTGCTTGCAAAGGAGTACAGCATTTCATACATCTCGGTGCCTGCGCTCTGATTGAATACTGCCTGCTTTGAAATAAGAAAACTCATCTGACTGAAATGTCCCTTCGTTTATCTTTGTGCGTATTACCATTCTATGTCATCGACCGACATCGGTGACTCGTTTGTGATTATCTCTCTGACCCTGCTGTTTTTCAGCCTGATAACTCTGTCCGCCATAGGCGCTATCGCCGAATTGTGCGTGACGAGTATAACGGTCATTCCGCGTTCACGGCAGGTATCCTGAAGAAGTTTCAGTATCATCTTGCCAGTGTTGTAGTCAAGCGCGCCCGTAGGCTCGTCGCACAGCAGCAGCTTCGGCTTTTTGGCCAGAGCCCTCGCTATTGCCACGCGCTGCTGCTCACCGCCCGAAAGCTGCGCCGGGAAGTTGTCCAGCCTTTCGCCCAGCCCGACCTGCCGCAGTATCTCGTCCGCGGGTATGTAGTCTTTGCAGGTCTGCGCCGCCAGCTCCACATTTTCCTTTGCCGTAAGGTTCTGTATCAGGTTGTAGAACTGGAAGATAAAGCCTATCTCCAGCCGCCGGTAGGTTATCAGCTCTTTTCGTGAATACTTTGCTATATCCTTGCCGTCTATAATAACGCTGCCTTCGTCAATGGTATCCATACCGCCCAGCATATTCAGCACGGTGGTCTTTCCCGAGCCCGAAGGCCCCAGCACTATCGCCAGCTCACCCTTTTCTATGTCAAAGGTGATGCCGTCGGAGGCATTGATCGTTATTTCGCCCATTTTATAGCGCTTGTACACATCTCTGACCGAAACGAAACTCACGCGGTCTCCTCCTTACGGGGTCATCTTATTACTATATCGCCTTCATCGTTGACCTGCACGGTGCCGGGTCCCGACTTCGTGGTAACGACGTACTGGGAGCTGTTTATGCGGAAGGTGACTCCCGGGAATACCGCGCGCTTTAACCTTACGCACAGGTCATTGCTGTTCTCTATATCGTGCGTGATCTCCGCGATGCGGTCATTTGTTTCCTTGATGAGACCCATGTGACCGAATTTCGCCTTGATCGAGCGTTTAAGCATTTCCTCTCTCTCCGGAGGCAGAGGCATTGTCTTCTTCTGCTGCTGAAGAGTGCTGCAAACGAGCTCAAGCTGCTGGAGCTGTGCCTCATACTCTTTCAGCTTCTTTTTCAGATCGCTTAGCTCTTCCGCCAGCACAGCTATATTGCCGAGTATTATCTGCGTCCGGACATAGGAATCAGAGCCTATGTAGTTGACTTCGATATCCGACAGACAGGTGTATTTGCCGCCGACTATTATCGACTTGCCGCCCTGAACGAGCATCGGTCCTTCGCAGTAGACAGTGCAGCCGACGAAACTCTGCGCCTTTAAGGTACCGCCGCAGATGATATTGGAATTCTCGCCGAAATTGACGGTGATGTCGCCCTTTGCGGATATCCTGGATGTAACAAAGCCGAGGCGTCCGCTGATGCTTCCTTCTGCTTCGACAGTCGCGCCTGTAACGTTGCCCGCTATGGACACGTTGCCGCCGGACTTGATGAAGAAGCCCTCGTTCACATTGCCGCGTATGATGACGTCGCCTATGAAATCTATATTGCCGACAGAAAGGTCAACGTCGCCGGAGACCACGATCTCCTTGTCCACGACGAAGTGATCCTTGTTCCAGCGCAGGTTGCCTGCTATTGCGGTGACAAGATGCTTACCGTCTTCGGTGCGGGTGATGCCCGATCCGATAGTGATATTGGCGGGTTTTCCGGGGTACTGCGCTATTGTGATGCCGCGGATATCCTTGCCGGGGGTGCCGGGAGTCTCCGGGAATATGTCGGCGATTATGACATTCTGCTGTATGTTCTGGATAAGTCCGAGGTCCTTGTAGTCCATGTTTCCGAACTCGTCCGTCTTGACCTGTGCGCCGTTTCTGCGCTCGAAGTGATATACCACATAGCCGTTCTTGCCGTCCACAGGAGGATCGCCCTTAGCTATCTCAACACTGAGGCTGTCCGCGTTAAACGCTTCTCTGAATGCTTCTTCATCAATGTTGTATCTTATGCCCTTGAGGGCCATATCCTGCCGCACCTCGGCCTCGGTCACGGCCTTTCCGCCATTCTTCGGGGGAGTGACGCTGAGTCTCGCGGTCATGAATTTTTCGTCTATTTCCAGTACGAACTGTCCGTTTATGGGATCTGCCACAGTGATCATCTCTTTTCTCTATAGAAGGAAAGTATGTGATCTGCTTTGCCTGTTAAACGGACAAAGCATATCATATCACCTTATTATATCACATTCCGCGCAAATTTTCCACAATTATTTAAATAAATTTTATTGCTCCGATGTAAAAATATTGAAACTATAATTGAGCATTTTCACAATAAAAATATTCAGACCCGGTTCAAATCTTTGTTATTTTCGCAAACGCAGCGGCAAGTTTCTTTGTTCCGCCCTCGTCGAAGCTGATCTCCAGCAGGGTATCGTTCCCCATCGGGGTGGCTGTAAGCACGGTGCCGTCACCGAACTTCCTGTGGTTTATGCGGTCGCCCGCCGCGAAGCTCTGGCTGCCTGCCGCAGGGGCTTTGGCCTGTGAAGCCGCGCGCTCCTGTAAGTAATTCGACTGCTTTCTGCCGCCGTATGTGCGCTCGGAAAGGGCCGAAGTCGTTCCGAAGCCGCCGGACGGCGCAGACGCTGTACGCTTGGTATTATCCTTGTTTTCCATATATTCCTCCGGTATTTCATCTATAAATCTTGATCTTTTATTTCTCTGGGTCTGACCGTAGAGCAGTCTCGACTCGGCTGTGGTTATGTAAAGTCTGCGCTTTGCGCGGGTTATCGCCACATAGCACAGGCGTCTGTCCTCTTCCAGCTCCATGGGGTCTCCGAAGCTGCGGTAGCCCGGGAAGATTCCTTCCTCGGCTCCGATGATATAGACGTTGGTGAATTCGAGGCCCTTTGCCGCGTGCATGGTCATCAGCGTGACCTTGTCTGTAGAAGTGTCGTAGCTGTCGAGGTCGGATATCAGCGCCACCTGTTCGAGGAAGTCGAACAGGGTATGGCTCTCGTTCTCCTGGCAGAACGTTATCATCGAGGATTTTAATTCCTGGATATTCTCCAGTCTTCCCATGCCCTCGTCACCCTGGGTCAGCAGCATATCCTTGTAGCCCGAACGCTCCAGCACATCATCGAGTATTTCGGTTATCTCGCGTTCGTCGGCGGTGTCGATAAGATCCCGGAACATTGAAGCCACGGGTTTCAGAGCCTTGGCCTTCTTGGCTGTCGAGGCGAACTCCTCGCAGCGCTCCATGACTTCTATGGGGCTTATGCCCAGGGTCAGCGCTATGCGCTCCACTTCCGCCCATGAAGTGTCTCCGATGCCGCGCTTGGGCTCGTTTATCACCCTCGCGAGGCGCACGGTATCAAAAGGATTGCTTATAACACTCAGGTACGCGATCATGTCGCGGATTTCCTTGCGTTCATAGAACTTCGTGCCGCCGACTATTTTATGCGGTATGCCTGCCTTGCCGAGCGCAAGCTCTATGCTTCTGGACTGGGCGTTGTTACGGTACAGAACTGCGTTGTCAGCGAAACTGCTGCCCGAATCCTTGTTCTTAAGTATCTCGTTGGCAACGAAAGCCGCTTCGAGCTGTTCATCGGCAAAGCGCAGCACCTTTATCTTTTCGCCCGCGCCGAGATCGGACCAGAGTTTCTTGTCCTTGTGCTGGGTGTTGTTGCGGATAACGGCGTTTGCCGCGTCAAGTATGTTCGATGTAGAGCGATAATTCTGCTCCAGCTTTATGACTTCGCTGTCGAATTCCTGTTCAAAAGACAGGATATTCTCGATAGTGGCTCCTCTGAAACGGTATATCGACTGATCCTCGTCGCCTACGACGCAGAGATTCCCGGAGCCGCCTGCCAGCAGCTTCACCAGCTCATACTGTGCGTTGTTTGTGTCCTGGTACTCGTCCACCATGATGTAGTCAAAGCGGTTCTGCCAGTATGCAAGGGTATCCGGATCAGCTCTGAGGGCTTCCACGGTCTTCATTATGATATCGTCGAAGTCCAGCGCGTTAGCGGCTCTGAGGCGTCCCTGATACTCGCGGTAGATATCGCGCACCACCCCGAGCATGAAGTCTTTCTTTCCCGATGCGTCAGCCGCTCTGAAAAGCTCGGGCGTTATAAGTTTGTCTTTTGCCCTGGAAATTATGTTCAGTACATTCTTGGGATCGAAACTCTTGTCGGACAGGTTCATGGCCTTCAGTATATCCTTGATGATGCGCTTGCAGTCGTCGGTGTCGTAGATCACGAAATTGCTGTCATAACCGAGGACTCCGATGCTGCGGCGCAGTATGCGCACACAGGCCGAATGGAACGTGGCAGCCCATACCTCTGCGGCAGGCGCGTTCATAGCGGCGAGGCGCTCTTTCAGTTCGCCGGCGGCTTTGTTGGTGAAGGTCACCGCAAGTATCTTCCACGGAATCGCGCGGTCGTGGCCGATCAGCGCCGACAGTCTGTCCGAGACTTCGGGGGTGTTGTCGAGCCTGCCCTCCGCGTAGTCTTTCAGAAAAGCCGTCTCGCTGTCGGAGAGCTCCGGCTCCCATTGGCAGGTGTATGCATCGCCGAACAGCAGCAGGTTCGCTATGCGGTTGCACAGCACCGTCGTCTTTCCGCTGCCTGCGCCCGCGATTATGAGCACAGCGCCTTTTGTTTTGAATATCGCCTTTTTCTGCATATCGTTCGAGCGGGAGAAAAATCTTTCCATTACCGCTTTTTTAAGTTCCGTATATCCCATAAATGTCCTTTCGAGTCTTGTGTGTTTTTCAGAGATGATTTTCTGCGTTTCCGATAAAAAACAGTATAAAAAATAAAACAATACAAACCTTACGCGCATTTTCAGCGCGTAAGGTCAATACTATTTACCGTGTTTTTTCTGTTTATTCGGCGTTATTTACCGATATTGCCGACTGAGGCATGCCCGACGGAACCGAAGGAGCCGAAGATGTCGGAGTGCTGTCGGAGAGAGCTATGAACGGGTTCACGCCGTCGCCGATCACCTGCGGGAGCACGCCGTTCCACTTCTGGAGCTTGTAGTAGTCGATGTAGTTCGGGCTGTTGGCGAGCTGCTCTTCGATGAGCGAGATAGCCTGAGCCTCCGCCTGTGCGATAGCTACCTGGCTGTCGGCTTCCGCCTGTGCGGCAATAACTATCTGCTTTGCTTCCTCTTCCTTTTCGCGGGTCTTGTTCTCCATTTTGAGAGCGTCCTGAGCCGCTATTACCTTTTCCTGTATCGAAGCCTCGAATGCGGGATCGAAGTCAAGGTTCTCGATAGCGAACGCGGTAACCACGATGCCGTAAGGCTGGAGAACTTCGGTGAGCTTGTTCTGGATCGTAGCCTGAACTTCCGAACGGGTCTGAACAAGGTCTTCGGCCTTTACTTTACCGATGGCGTCCTTGGCGATCTTTGCCACGTTGGGGACAAGGAGCTTGTTCTCTACGTTGCTGATGCCTGTCTCACGGATTATATTCGAGAGCATTGCGCTGGAATAGCGGTAGTTGAGCTTGAGCTGGAGCTCGTTCACGCTCTGTGTATCGCTGGTGTAGGCGTTTGCTTTTACGGAATATATCTGGTCACGGATATCGACCTGATCTATCTCTTCGATGAACGGGATGCGGAAGTTGAGTCCCGCCTGTAAATTATCTTCGGTGATGCGTCCGAACTGGTACTTCACGCCGATGAAACCTTCGTTTACGATAGTGAAGCAGTTGAAGAGCACTGCCAGCACGATGAATACTAAAACGACAATGAATACTATGCCGCCCATTTTACCTCCGGAGCTGCCGGTCTTCTTTATCTCGGTCTTGCCCGAAGCGTCTGTGAACTTGAATTCAGCCATAACTTTCTTTCCTTTCCAATGTATAGCCGGTAAAATAAGTAAATGCCATTTACTGTATTTATATAATACCACACTTTTCCGGATTTGTCAATACCTTTTGGGTAAATAATATTTACATTTTCCGGATATGCGTTTATCCGACCTTATTTCCGAGTAATTCCGAATACTCGTCGGTCACAAGGACTTCCGGCACAGCCAGCTTTTCCCTGTTCCTGATCTTCTTCATTGCGGCGGTGAGCATCAGTTTGATGCGGTTGATCTGGTTGACCTCCGAAGCACCGGGGTCATAGTCCACCGCGATGATGTTTGACTCGGGATTCCGGCGGCGCAGTTCTCCTATGACGCCCTTGCCGGTGACATGGTTCGGCAGGCAGGCGAAGGGCTGCATACATACGATATTGGTAACGCCGCTCTCCAGCAGTTCCAGCATCTCAGCCGACAGGAACCAGCCTTCTCCGGCGATGTTGCAGGTGGAGACTATGCCGTCAACGAGCTTTCTCATCTCGCGGATTGGCGTAAAGCCGCCGAACTTTGTTCCCTTTATTGCGTCGATGAACGGTTTTTCGAGCCGTTCAAAGAGCTGTATCGCTTTGTTGGAGAAGAAGTATCTTGCGCCGCTGACAGTGAGGAACTCCTTGCGGGAGTTGGCATGGTCGCAGAAGAAGTAGATGAAGCCCATGAGATCGGGTACTACGGCCTCGGCGCCTTCGGATTCGAGGAAGCCCACGATGTCATTGTTTGCTGCGGGGCTGTACTTTACGAGTATCTCGCCGACAACGCCCACACGCGGTTTTTCGATGTCATAGACCGGCAGCTCGCCGAATTCCTTCACCATGTCGCGGATATTCTGTCTGAATCTCTTGAAGCTGATGTGCTTCAGATCCTGCTTGATCTTCTCGTTCCACTTTTCGTAGAGCCGGTTGGCGCTGCCCTTTTCGATCTCATAGGGACGGACTCTGTACAGGCAGCGGCAGATCGCGTCGCCGTAGATGACGCCCATAAAGGCGCGTATCGCAAGTCCGGGGGTGATCTTGAAGCCCGGCTGTTTCTCAAAGCCGTTGAAGTTCAGCGACAGCAGCGGAGTATCCGCGTAGCCGCCGTCCGCAAGAGCCTTTTTGATCATGCTGATATAGTTGGTCGCTCTGCACGCGCCGCCGGTCTGCGTTATCAGCAGAGCCGTGCGGGAGAGATCGTATTTCCCGCTCTCCAGCGCATTCATGAGCTGTCCGACAGTCAGTATCGACGGGTAGCAGGCATCGTTGTTGACATATTTCAGTCCGGTATCGACTATCTTCTTGGAATAGTCTTTCAGCACCACGAAATCGAAGCCCGAATAACGGAACGCCGCCTCTATGATGTCGAAGTGATACGGCGCCATCTGCGGAGCGAGTATGGTGTAGCGCTTCTTCATTTCCTTGGTGAATACGGGCTGGCGTTTATAACCGGTGTATTTCTTGTCGGAAACATAACCGGTGCGTTCGCGCTCTTCCATAACGGAAATCAGCGAGCGGAGCCTTATGCGGGCGGCTCCGAGGTTGTTGACCTCGTCTATTTTCAGCAGCGTGTACATTCTTCCGCTGCCCTGAAGTATCTCCTGCACCTCATCGGTGGTGACCGCGTCGATGCCGCAGCCGAAGCTGTTGAGCTGCACGAGCTCGAGATCGGTGCGGGTCGAAACGAAGGCTGCTGCGTTATACAGCCTGTTATGGTACATCCACTGGTCTACAACGCGTATAGGCCTCGGCAGATCTCCGAGGTGTGCCACACTGTCCTCGGTAAGCACTGCGTAGCCGTAGCCGTTTATCATCTCGGGTATGCCGTGGTTTATCTCCGGATCAACGTGATAGGGTCTGCCTGCGAGAACTATGCCTTTCTTGCCTTCCTTTTCAAGCAGGGCAAGAATGCGTTCGCCTTCTCTGCGCACGTCAGCCTTGTACTTCTCGTCCTCGGTATAGGCCTTCGCCAGTGCCGCTCCAAGCTCCTCGCCTCCGAAGCCCAGGGGCGAGAATTCCTCGACGATGCGCCTTGTCATAGCCTTGCGGTCGTATATCGGCAGGAAGGGATTCATGAATCTTACGTCATGATCGCGCAGTCTCGGCACCGAGTTCTTTATGACTTCGCTGTATGTGGCGACTACGGGGCAGTTATAATGGTTGTCGCCCTTGCCGCCGTTGTCCATTTCATAAGTCAGGGAAGGGTAGAAGATGAAATCCGCGCCGTTGTTCAGCAGCCACTCGATATGACCGTGAGCCAGCTTTGCCGGGTAGCATACCGACTCCGAGGGCATAGTTTCGATGCCCATGTCGTATATGTCGCGGGAGGATTTCGGGGACAGCAGGACGCTGTATCCGAGAGCGGTCAGGAAAGTGAACCAGAACGGGTAGTTCTCATACATTCCGAGGACTCTCGGTATGCCCACGATGCCGCGCTTCGCTTCTTCCTTCGGAATGGGCTTGTAGGTGTCGAACAGTCGTTTCAGTTTGAAATCATACATATTCGGCAGGGTGGACTTGCCGGCACCGGTACCGGCTCCGCGTTCGCAGCGGTTGTTCGTGATGAAGCGCTTGCCGTCGGAGAACTTGCTTATCGTCAGCAGGCAGTTGTTCGAGCAGCGTCCGCAGCGCGCGGTGGATTTCTGTATGGTGAAGTTTTCGAGAGCGTCGGGCTTCGATATGGTCGAGCCTGTGCCGTCGTCGCGCTGCATAGCAACCAGCGCGCTTCCGTAGGCACCCATAAGTCCGGCCTTATCGGGACGTACGACTTCTCTGCCGCAGGTCAGCTCAAAGGCACGCAGGACAGAAGCATTCATGAAAGTGCCGCCCTGAACGATTATCTTCTCACCCATAGCCTGCGGGTCGCGTATCTTTATAACTTTGAACAGTGCGTTCTTGACTACCGAATAGCTCAGACCAGCGGAGATATCCGCCACGGACGCGCCTTCCTTCTGCGCCTGCTTTACGCGGCTGTTCATGAAAACGGTGCAGCGGGAGCCCAGATCTACCGGATGCTCGGCTTCAAGGCCTATCTGCGCGAACTCGCGGCTGGTCATTCCCAGCGCCGCAGCGAAGTTCTCGATAAAAGAGCCGCAGCCCGAGGAGCAGGCCTCGTTGAGCAGTATGCTTTCGATCTCGCCGTTCTTCACGCGCATACACTTCATATCCTGACCGCCGATGTCCAGTATGAACTCAACGCCCGGCAGTATGCGTTCGGCCGCCTTGTAGTGCGCCATAGTCTCGATCTCGCCGTAGTCCGCTCCGAGAGCTGCCTTTATCAGATGCTCGCCGTAGCCGGTAGCGGTGGCTTTCGCTATATATGCGCCCTCAGGCAGCTTCGAGTAGATGTCTTTCAGTATGCCGATGACCGATTTCAGCGGGTCACCGAGATTATTATTATAAAAGGAGTAGAGTATCTCCGCCTTCTCGTTGATGAGGCAGGCCTTTGTGGTGGTAGAACCCGCGTCTATGCCAAGGTAGCACTTTCCGGTGTGTTCTGACAAGTCTGCCGTGGGGATCGTGCTCTTTGAGTGGCGCTCAAGGAACGCCTGCTTTTCGGCTTCGTCGGCAAACAGCGGCGCGAGTCTTTCGACTTCATGTACCTGAACGCTGCCGAGGGCGGCTATGCGGTCTTTCAGCTCCGACACGGATACGGTGCCGCGGTTTTCTGCCAGTGCAGCGCCCGTGGCCACGAACAGGTTCGCGTCGGGCGGGAAGATAACGTCCTCGGGTGCCAGCTTCAATGTCTCGATGAAGCGCTTGCGGAGCTCTGACAGATAGAACAGCGGTCCTCCGAGGAAAGCAACTTTGCCGCGTATAGGTTTGCCGCAGGCGAGACCGCTTATGGTCTGGTTGACCACGGACTGATATATTGACGCGGCCACGTCCGACTTCTTTGCGCCGTCGTTGAGCAGCGGCTGGATATCGCTCTTTGCGAAAACGCCGCATCTTGATGCTATGGGATATATGGTCTCGTAGTCCTTTGCAAGCTCGTTGAGGCCCGTGATATCGGTGTTCAGCAGAGCCGCCATCTGGTCGATGAACGCGCCCGTGCCGCCCGCGCAGGAACCGTTCATGCGCTGCTCTATGCCGCCGCGCAGGTAGGTTATCTTCGCGTCCTCGCCGCCGAGCTCGATAGCAACGTCGGTCTCGGGTATCAGCGCTTCGATAGCTACCGCGCCTGCTTCGACTTCCTGAATGAACGGTATGCCGAGCCACTTCGCGGCGTTTATGCCGCCGGAGCCTGTCACGGCTGCGGTTATCTCGGTGTCGTTCACCTTTTCCAGCCCGCCGAGAAGTACTTCGGCCAGCGTTTTCTTTATATCCGAATAGTGCCTCTGATAATTTTTGTAGACAAATTCGTTGCTGTCGTCGATAACGGCTATCTTTACCGTTGTCGAGCCGACATCAAGCCCTATATGGAGCATTCTTTTCACCCTTTATTTTACATATATGTATTTCTTTTATATCCGGCACGCCCTGCAGACGTGCATATACATCATACATTATACTACATTGTTGAAAAAATTTCAATGCTTTTCTGTTATTTTTTTATAGTATATATTCCCTCGTCCGGCGCTTATGTCTGATATGCACAATAAAAACCTGAAAATCTCAGCAACATTTGTACACATAGTACCTTGCAAAACAGAGTAGCTTGTGATATAATACAAACATACAAGATACCTTGCAAAACAAAGTACCTTGCAAAATGAAAGCAGAGAGGAGAAATATAATGCAGTCACAGCTCAAACGAGGGACTCTCGAAATGTGTGTGCTGACGATATTGTGCCGCGGCGACCGGTACGGATACGAGCTGGTAAATATAATATCCGATGCGATGCATATAACAGAGGGAACGATATATCCGCTGATGAAGCGGCTGAAGGACAGCGGCAGCATCGACTCCTACATAGTGGAGTCGCAGGAAGGCCCGCCGCGTAAATACTACCGCATTACGGACAGCGGCAGGGACATTCAGAAGGAGCAGGAGACCGAATGGCGCGGATTCACCGCGGCGGTGAACCGCCTGCTTGACGGGGAGGAGAACGTACAATGACATACACTACGAAAACAGAATTCCTGACAGGACTCAGGGAAACTCTTGAGCGCAATAACGTAACGGATCTGCGCGATATACTTTCGGATTTCCGCCAGCACTTTGAGGACGGTGCCGCTGTCGGCGAGAGTGAAGAAGAAGTCTGCCGGAAGCTCGGTGACGTGGACGATATCGTTCAGCAGTACATCAGCGAGAATCCCGGCGTACAGTCGGCTCCCGCACAGCAGGTCAACACCGCGCAGCAGACATCCACATCGGGCGATATGCCCGAGGCAAGCGGCTTCGGCGCAGAGGGAAGTGCCCAGCAGCCTTACAGCCAGCCGAGATATGCGGAACAGCAGGCACCGACACAGGGCGCAGACGCCGGTAAGATAGTAGGCGTTATCTGCCTCGATCTGTTCGTTTACTCGTGGGCTCTGCCGACGCTGTTCGGCCTGATAATAGCGCTGATGAGCATAACGGTAGCATTCAGTGTCATCGGCATAGTGTGCCTGCTCGGAGGCATCGTCGCGATAGGTGCAGGCTTCGGC
>JAEEJW010000170.1 GCA_016282095.1 Ruminiclostridium sp.
AGCTCATTCCGACCTACGGTCGGACAAAAGTGCAAGAAAAATTTGATTATTTTTGGATTTTCCTTGCACTTTTGCAACCACGAACAGGATTCAAGCTGCGCTATGAAGCCTGTTCGCGGTTGATGAGCAGACATTAATAAAGTAACGTTATATTACGGAGGAGGAATATCGTGAATAAATACAGAAAACTTATCATACCGGCACTCTGCGCGGCGCTGATAATGTCGGGCTGCACGGAGAGCGGCAAGCCCGCCGGGACTACAACGGCCGCAGAATCGCTGAGCACCACAGCGCCTGCGGAGACTACGGCAGCCGTGTCCGATACGACAGCGGCAGCAGCGACGACAACGACCGCCGGGACCACAACAACGACAACTGCGGAGCCCGAAAAGCCCCGTATACCCGTCAGCATAGCCGCGATAGCCAACGACGATCTGAAATACAACGCAAAGCTGACCAGCAATGTTCACATCGACCAGGACGCCGAACTCATTACAGATGAGTTTCTGGAGTACGGGCTGACAAGTTACGGTGCTGCCGAATCGGACAAGCGTATGTTTTTCAGGTACACACTTGATGACAGCACCAGCCGCATTACGGAAAATGAGGGGGGCAGAGAGAACCTCGTTATCTCTGCGTCCGCCGCGGATATCTATGTTCGCGCTTCGACCTGCGCATTCTCGGAGAGCGACAAGGAGCATGTCTCCCGGCGTATAGGCGGCGAGAATATCGTAAAAGCCGGTGAATTTCCGTCGGCGTATTCCATACAGTGGGACGATCCGACAGTCACGCTTACGACGGTTGACGCGGTGAAGCCCGAATATTACGACCCTGTAAAAAATGAGGAAGTGCGCAGATATTCGGAGTTCAATGACCTGCGTGTCGGCTGGCATACCTCCGACCCCGTTACCGTGAACGCTTTCGTATGTGAGAAGGAAGGCGGCATTTCGGTGCTCATTGACCCGGAGTATATGTACGGCCTGCCGATGTTCAGGGATTCCGAATACATCTACCGCTTCGGCAAAAGGAGCGTGTTCTCCGACTCGCTGCTGTTCTATGCGGTGCCTGTTGAGGGTCTTTCCCTCGATACCGATGCCTACGCCTACGCAAAGGTGGTACTGATGGACGTGAGCTGCGCGAAGTCCTACGGCAGCATATCCGAAAACACCTGCACGATAGCGGATATCGAGATAATCGACACGTTCGATGACATCGCTGATTACAACATTTCCGCCAATGACGCGGTAATATCCTCCGGAGACAAGGATCCGGCCATGCAGGCGGTCTATGATGCGCTGCTGAACAACAAGGACAGCCTCATCAACGACACGACGGCGGGAATAGTCCTGCTTGATCTTGATTATGACGGCAGACCCGAAGTACTTGTTTCCGAGCTGGAAGGCGACCTGAAGGAATCTCTCTATCTTGCAAAGAATGTGCTTTCGGTATATACTGTTGAGGGAGATCGTCTCCTGTTTTCGGACAGCATCGAGCTGAAGCACATGAGCGCGGACAACGCTCTTGGCTTTATCGGGCTTTCGGAGCTGCCGGACGGTACGCCAGCGTGGTATCTGAACGGCTATGATGACAACGACTATCTCTGCACATTTGAGGGAGGCAGGCTGATAAAGCACGACCTCTTTACGTCTGCGGAGAGCAGCGACCCCGAAAAACCTGATTATTTCTACTTCGGTGAAAAGATTGTCCCGAAAGTCACAATGGGAAAAAATCCCTATGCCTGGGACGAACCCGATGCCGCGGAGGACTGGGAATACCTTGAATGGAACGGGATCAACGCCACCTTTGGTCTTTGGGAGCTGTTCGGATTTGCCCGTGCCGACTACGCGAACAACAGGCTGAAAGCAACTTATCCGCTGTACAGCGGCTGGCTGGGTGAATTCAGCAACGTTTCTGAAATAGTGCGCTATGATCTCACAGAACGCGAGCTTGCCCACAAGCTTGCATATCTCGTGGACGATTTCTATTACGGAGGAACTCCCGGAGTAGATCACTATTTCTGGTTCCTCGGTGCTTATGCGAAGCCGGTCATCTACCTCTATCCCGAGGAACAGACCGACGTTTCCGTCAGGGTACGGCTCCCCGAGGACGGCGAACTCACTTGCACCTATCCGGAGTACGGCGAGGGCTGGAAAGTGACAGCCATGCCGGACGGTACGCTGTATGACGAGAACGGCGACGAATACTACTGCCTCTACTGGGAAGGCACCGGAGCGGTAAGGCTCAATATGAGCGAGGGCTTCTGCGTCCGCGGCGAAGACACGGCGGCCTTCCTGCGCGAAAAGCTGATGTACATAGGACTCACAGCCCGCGAAGCCAACGAATTCATCATCTACTGGCTGCCGCAGATGCAGAACAACCCCTACAACGTGATAACGCTGCACACCGCGGATTATGCCGCAGGCGTTCCTCTGGAAGTTTCGCCTGCTCCTGCAGCGAGCATCCGCGTGTTCATGACGTTCTCTGCAAGTGACGAGCCCGTAGCTATATCCGCACAGACCCTCCCGCACTATGAGCGTAACGGCTTTACTCTTGTCGAGTGGGGCGGCTGCGCTCTGTAAAGCGCTTGCGCAATTTGTCCGCTGACGCTTCGGACCCGGGAAAACATTAATCACACGTTATTAAACAAAAAAATCTGCTCCTTTTGTAAGTTAAGAGGAGCAGATTTTTATTTGAGAATGATGTTTCAATACGCTTATTTCTGTTTCATGAAGCCCTTTCTCACAAGCGGTATCAGCATTCCGCCCGCAGAGTTGCCCAACGTCATTACGAGCATATAGAGCGCTGAATCGGGGTTCCACATATTGGCGGCGGAAAAGTAGAACATATTTGCCACACAGTGCTCAAAGCCGCTGAGTATGAACACCATGACCGGCAGGAATATCGCAAGCACCTGCGCCACGGGATTGGTGAGGGTCTTATATCCGTCCGCGGCTATGAACATCAGCATTCCGCAGAATACCGAAAGTACGAATATGCTGATAAGGTTGTCGTTCAGCTTGACGGTGCAGAGGCCTGCAGCCTTTTCGGATATCGCGGCTCCTACACGCGTGAGCTGTATCACAAGACCGGTGGCCAGAGTTCCGATGAAGTTGCCGACCCATATGACCACAAGGTCGATCAGGTAAGAGGGTTTATTCTCAACTGCGTAGCCCACCTTGCCGGTGTACAGCGCCCAGCCGAAGGCAAGTATCGTGAACAGTCCCGTTCCGAACAGGAAGGCACCGACGTACTTGACGTCACAGGAAAGATTTACTATTCCGCCGATAGCTATCAGAATGCCTGTCAGAAATGCCCGCAGCAGTATGTCTATGTATCTCTTCATAACTTTTTTCTCCGTTTCAAAAAAATTCCGGCAGGCGTCATCCGACACCTACCGGCATATTATAACATAAAACTATGAAGATTTCAAGTGTTTTTCAGATGTATTTTAAAAGCTCTTCTCTTACGCCGCCCATGCGCTTGTCGGAGATGCCGAAATCCATTTCCTTGTAGCTCCATGCGCAGCGGCCGATGTTGTGCTTCACGAATACAGAGTTGATCGCCTTGTACCAGGCAACGGTCTCTTCGGGGGAGCACTTGTTGATGACGCCGTATTCGCCGCAGTAGAGAACGGTGTTGTTTTCCTCAGCTTTCTTTATTGCTTCCGCGAACAGGTTCTCGAAGTATTCGGGAGTAGCGCCGCTCTCGGCGTAGGTCATATCCTTGCTTACATCGAACTGTTCCGGGTCTACCCAGTAAGCATGCTGATGTGTGAACTGAATGGGGTCATAGCAGTGAAAGTTGTAGACGATCCTGTCATCTGCGGGCGGATCGAGATCCTTCACGGAGCTTACACTGTTGTTCCAGTAGCTGCCCACAAGTATAACTGTATCGGGAGCAATGGCTCTGATGCGTTTTATGCACTTTGCTGCGACTTTATTCCATATAGGGCTGAAAGACTGATCGGTAACTTCGTTGAGCAGCTCAAAAGCGATATGTACAGGATCATAGGCGAAACGCTTCGCTATCTCTTCCCAGAGCTTATAAAATCGTTCCTGGAGAGCTTCGCTCTCGAAGAAGCCGGTTTCCTGCTCACCCTTGTCGAAGGAGAAACCCGCCGTCTTGTGCAGGTCTATTATAATATTGAGACCGTGCGCTCTGCACATATCGACTGCTTTTCTGATATAGCCGAAGCCGCTTTCGAGGTAGCCGCCCTTGTCATCTTCAAGAATGTTGAAGTCGATAGGAAGACGCACATGATCCGCCCCCCACGATGCTATGGTGTTTATGTCGCTCTCGACGATGAAGCCTTCAAGGCGCTCCTTGCTGTAATCACACTGGGACAGCCAGCCGCCGAGGTCTATACCTTTTCTGAATCCTGCAAAATCTTTCATAATATCAGTTCCTTTCACAGCAAAATTGTATTCGTTTTCCGGTAGTTTCATTATAGCGCATACAAGCACTTCTGCGATATCGGAAAATTGCTCTTTATGTCGTAAAATTAACATCAAAATATTAAAAAAATGATATATAAAATAAAATCCTGATATTGCTTTTCCGGGCAAACGTGATATAATGAATGTAACGAAAATGAAACGAAAGTGAAACCAAACTGAAACAATACAAAAAACGGAGGTACACCATTATGAGAACAAAATACAGTCTTATAGCCCTTTTAGCTGCTTCCCTCATGCTCTGTTCCTGCGGAAACAGCGCTCCCGCAGCAACACCGGCGGTGACAACTGCGGCACCGGCAGAGACGACCACCGAGGCTCCCGCAGTTGAGAAAGTACCCGATGACGGCTCGACCTACGCAGACCTGTCCGGAGGAATGCCTTCCGGCTTCGAGGCTTCGGACGGCTGGACAAACGGCAGTATGTTCAATGTAACATGGTACGCATCCAATGTAACGTTCAACGACGGAAAGATGCAGCTCATCATCGATAACGATCCCAGCCCGAAAAAGGGAATACCTTATTCCGGCGGCGAGTTCAGAAGCAAGGATTTCTACGGCTACGGACTTTATGAAGTAAGCATGAAGCCCATAAAGAATGACGGCGTAGTTTCCTCATTCTTCACCTACACAGGCCCCTCCGACAGCAACCCCTGGGACGAGATAGATATAGAGTTCCTCGGCAAGGATACTACGATAGTACAGTTCAACTACTTCACCGACGGTAAAGGCGGCCACGAGTATATCCATGACCTCGGTTTCGATGCTTCCACGGAGTTCCATACCTATGCTTTTGAATGGAAGGAAGACAGCATAATCTGGTACGTTGACGGCAAGGAAGTTCACAAGGCCGAAAAGCGTATTCCCGTAACTCCCGGCAAGATCATGGCAAACGCATGGTGCGGAACCGGTGTGGACGGCTGGCTCAATGCATTCAATGATGCCAATGTTCCGCTTACGGCAGAGTATGAGTGGGTAAGATTTACTCCCGCATCATAAGAAGCCTGTTCAATTAAAAATGTAGAACAAAAGATAAAATAAAGAAAAACTGCTCCTTTCCCGTTTGAAAGGAGCAGTTGTTATTTTTGCCCGTTAAAAGTTTATATGAATGGGTATTACTTAAACGTGAGCAGGGCGGAGCTGTCCGTATCAGATGCAGGACATTTTTCAGCCGCCTGTTATTGTTAATTTCCGTAACGTCGCTTTGTGCTCGTCCGTAACGCGGTAGCTTTCTATCGCTTTCCGGATCGCCTTGTTGTGGGTCCATTTGTCGAGCTTGCGTTCCGTGATGTATGGCAGGGTGCTCTCATACTGCTTCGCCAGGGCTGTTGCGAAGAACCATGCGGTCATCATATTGACATAATACTCATCCGAGCGCACGGCGGCTGCCATATCCAGGAACCGCGGTTCGAATGCGCCGTCAAGATACCACCGCATCAGGCATCCTGTTCCGAAACGTATAGTATATGTATGACTGCTTCTATGCCATTCCCGTATCTTTTCGAGCAGCTCCGGTCTGTGCTTTTCAAACACTTTGGGCGAAAAGCTGTCGCAGACTGCCCAGTTGTCGATGTAAGGCAGGAATGTTTCTGTGCGCTCCATACATTCGTCAAAATCTTTTATCGCGGCAATGAAGAACGCATGAAGATAGTTTTCTTCCATGTAACGGTGCGGCAGTTCGTCAAGAAATCCGGTAACGTCCACGCCTTTGTATGCGGCAGCGATCTTACGGATATCCGGCACTCTCACGCCGATTATGCTGTCCTCCGGAACTGTGGGGATTATGTGTGTCTGCATCTTGCGGTACTTTTCGTCCGATGCGGCGGCTTTCAGCTGCTCTCTGAACCGTTCTGACAGTTCGTTCATCTGTGTTTCTTCCCCTTTCTGCCGTTCTGCTGCTGCACGGGAGCACGGTGGGGCTGTTTTCTCTGATGCGGCTGCTGCGCTGCCGGGATAAGGCAGTCCGGACCGCTGCCGATCAGATTCTTTCTGTTTGTCATTATCAGCGCTTTTTCCACAAGCTCGCGGTTTTCTTTCTTGTAATACTGGAGCAGGGCACGCTGGAGCTTCTTTTCTTCGGGTTTTCGCGGAACATATACCGGCTCCAGAGTGTAGGGGTCAAGTCCGGTGTAGAACATTGCTGTGGAGATCGTGCCGGGAGTGGGGTAGAAGTCCTGAACCTGCTCCGGGCGGATATTGTGCTTTTTGAGGAATACGGCCAGATCAACAGCGTCCGACAGCGTACAGCCCGGGTGCGAGGACATCAGGTACGGAACAAGGTACTGCTCCTTGCCCATTCCCTTGGTTATGTCGTAGAATTTCTTCTCAAACTTCTCATACAGTTCTATATGGGGTTTGCCCATATAATCAAGCACCTTGTTCGATGCGTGTTCCGGGGCTACTTTAAGCTGACCGCTGACGTGGTTCGCTATAAGTTCCCGCATGAACGTGTCGTCCGGGTCGTTTATCAGATAATCATATCGTATGCCGGAACGTATGAACACGCGCTTTACGCCTTTTATCGCACGCATTTTCCGAAGTATACCGAGATATTCGGTGTGGTCGGTCTTAAGGTTGGGGCAGGGCTTCGGAGCAAGACATTTTCTGCCCTTGCACAGCCCGTTCGTAAGCTGTTTGTCACAGGACGGGTGACGGAAATCGGCAGTGGGGCCGCCCACGTCGTGGATGTAGCCCTTGAATCCAGGCGAAGCGGCCAGCTCCCGGGCTTCGTTCAGTATGGATTCCTCGCTGCGCGTCTGTATGCGGCGCCCCTGATGCAGAGCGATGGAGCAGAAATTGCAGAATCCGAAGCAGCCGCGGTTGTGGGTGATCGAGAACTCGACTTCCTTGATCGAAGGCACGCCGCCTTCCTTTTCATAGCACGGGTGATATGTCCTCATATACGGCAGCTCATAAGCGCGGTCAAACTCCGACTGTGTCAGGCTGCGCTGCGGAGGGTTCTGTACCAGCATCACGTCGCCGTGGCGCTGGACTATTGTACGCCCGTAAACCTCGTCCTGCTCGTCGTACTGCCTGCGGCAGGCTTTGGCGTAAGCTTTCTTGTTGTCGCGGACTATCTCGAAGGAATCACACTGCACTGCACCTATCGGCGTGTCCTTCGGCTCGCAGAGGTAGCAGGTACCTCGTATGTCCCGCATATCACGCAGACGGTCGCCCGCTTTGAACCGGTTATGTATCTCCGTAACGGTGAGCTCTCCCATGCCGTACATCAGCAGGTCTGCTCCGCTGTCCACAAGTACAGACTGCATTACGCAGTCGTCCCAGTAGTCGTAGTGCGCAAATCTGCGCAGCGAGGCTTCAAGACCGCCTATGGCTATCTGGGCATCGGGGAACAGCCGTTTCAGCGTCCGGCAGTAGACCGTGACCGCTCTGTCGGGGCGTCTGCCGCCCTTGCCGCCTGCGCTGTAAGCGTCGTCGTTCCGTTTTTTGAGGGCAACGGTATAGTTCGAGACCATTGAGTCGATGTTGCCGCCCGTTACCATGAAGGCATAGCGGGGCTCGCCAAGCCGTGTGAAGTCCTTGTCGCTCACAGGCTGAGCTATGATGCCGACCTTGCAGCCGAAACTCTCCAGAAGACGCGAGATTATCGCTATCCCGAAGCTCGGGTGATCGACATAGGCGTCGCCCGTTATGCAGATGTAGTCAAATATTTCGTCGTTTTCCCGTGTAATAGGTAAAAATGGCATTTTCGGTCTCTTTTCTGTTAAATTATAACGAGAAGTATTCTTTTATCATCTTCCCGATGTTATCGAAGCCGGCGAGGGTGCCGGAGAACTTTGGAAATCCCTGATGTCCGTATTTGAGAAGCGGCACATACTCGCGTGAATGATCGGTGGAAGACGTGGACGGGTCACAGCCGTGGTCACCTGTGATGAGCACTGAGTCGCCGTCACGGAGGGTTGTGAGGAAATCCCCGAGCCATGCGTCGAACTCGTTCAGTGCGTTGGTGTAGCCCATTACGTCGTTGCGGTGGCCGTAGAGCATATCGAAATCCACCAGGTTTACGAAACACAGACCCTCCCAGTCCTTCTCCGCGAAGGCGGCCGTCTTTTTCATTCCGTCGGCGTTGCTCTCGGTGCGCACGAAACCGTTAAGCCCGGCACCTGCGAAGATATCATTTATCTTGCCTACGCCGTAGCAGGTAAGACCGGCCTCGCTGATATCATCGAGAACGGTCTTGTGCGGAGGCTTCAGCGAAAAATCATGCCTGCGCGGGGTGCGTGTGAACGGATGTTTTCCGGTGAACGGACGGGCGATCACTCGTCCGACGGCGTGCTCGCCTTTGAGCATTCCGCGGGCGATCTCACAGTAACGGTACAGCTCCTCCACAGGAACGATATCCTCGTGGGCAGCTATCTGGAACACACTGTCTGCCGAAGTATAGACTATCAGTGCTCCGGTCCTTAAATGCTCCTCGCCATAGTCGGCTATGACGCTTGTACCGGAGTAGGGCTTGTTGCAGAGCACTCTGCGGCCGGTCTTTTTCTCGAATTCCGTTATTATTTCCGGCGGGAAGCCTTCCGGATAGGTGGGGAAAGGCTTTTCGGAAACAACGCCCATCATTTCCCAGTGACCGGTGGTGGTATCCTTGCCCTTTGAGAGTTCGGACAGCCGCGCGAATGTTCCGTTCTCCTGGTCAAGATCGCAGGGCTCGCCGTAATCCACGCCGTCGAGGTTGAAGAGCCCGAGCCTGCGCATATTGGGTACGTTAAGTTTTCCGGTATTCCAGCAGGCTTTCAGTGTGTTGCTTCCCTCATCGCCGAAATCAGCGGCGTCGGGCATCTCACCAATACCGAAGCTGTCGAGGACTATAAGAAATACTCGTCTGGTCATTTGTTACCGCTCCTTGTGTTTTTTTTCTTATTATACCACATAAAGAAGAATAATGCAATGGGAGAGGAAACTTTGTGTACTGAAAAATGACCGGAGAAAATATCGGGTGCGCGGGCTCCGCGCTTATAGTGTATAATCACAAAAAAGTAAACCCGTTATAAGAATAACGGGCTTACAGTGAGCTGTTTTATTTCTTCTTTGCGGAGAGTATCTTCACGCCGGAGCTTGTACCGAGCCGTGAGGCTCCGAGGCTTGCGAAGAGCTCCATATCCTCGCGTGATTTTATGCCGCCGGCGGCTTTGATCTTCACGTTTCTGCCTACGTTCTCCGCGAAGAGTTTTATATCCTCGGCGGTTGCTCCGCCGGTGCCGAAGCCTGTGGAGGTCTTGATGAAATCGGCTCCCGCAGTGGTGACGGCGTGGCAGAGCATTATTTTCTCGTCGGTGTTCAGGTAGCAGGTCTCTATGATGACTTTCAGGATATGGTTCCCGCAGGCTTTCTTTATTGCGGAGATCTCTTCCATGACCTTATCAAAATCACGGTTCTTGACATCTGTGATATTCACTACCATATCTATTTCATTGGCGCCGTCGGCTATGGCCTGTTCGGTCTCGGCGATCTTGGCGCGGGTACACTCATAGCCCAGCGGAAAACCTATGACCGTGCAGATATTGAGCTCGGGAAACTCGTCGTGTACCTTACTGATATAGCACGGCGGTATGCATACGCTTGCACACTTATGATCGAGGGCTTCTATGCAGAGTATTCTTATCTGCTGCAATGTTGCTGTTGGTGCGAGCAGTGTGTGGTCGATCATTGAAAAGAGTTCTTTGTCGGTCATAGTATTTCCTTTCCCATAAGTTTGCTATTATCTGTTATTTTCTGCGTGTCGACGCGGGGACTTTCCGTTCGCCCCCGCGCCCCTTCGGTTCTGCGCTTTTGGAGGCTTTCCGGTCGCCTTTGACCGCTTGGCTGCGCGCGTCCGTGCGCGCTTTTGGGCGGTCAGTCACCGCATCGTGCGGTGCCCCAAACCCCTTCGGTTTCACCTTTCGGAGTCTGAGAAAAGGCGTAGTACCTACCCCCGCTGCAAGGCGAAGCGATAGGGTCCAGCGTCACGCTGGCGCCGGCCGCGTAGGCCAAAAAACTCAAGCGGAGCGACTTCTAAAAAAGGCACATCTCGAGCGGAGCGATTACTTAATCATAAGGTCGCAGATCTTATTGCAATAAGCGACGGGGTCGTCGATATCGAGGCCTTCGATGAGGAGCGCCTGATCGTAGAGGATATCGGCGTAAGCAGCGAGCTTTTCCTTATCGTTATCGAAGAGGAACTGCAGCTTTTCGAAGATCGGATGATCGCCGTTTATTTCAAGAACGCGGTCAGCCTTGGGCTTCATCTCGCTGCCGGGCATAGCGCCGAGCACTTTCTCCATTTCAAGCGACACATCGCTGTCGGAGGTGAGGCATACCGGGTGAGAACGCAGCTTTGCGGAGAGGCGCACGTCTGCGCACTTTCCGGCGAGAGCCTTTTTCATCTCTGCGAGCAGGTCTTTGTTCTGCTCTGCCTTTTCCTTCTTTTCCTTCTTCTCTTCTTCGGTCTCGAAATCCGCGTCGGAGGACTGTATCGACTTGAATTCCTTTCCGTCGTAGTCAACGAGCATCTTGATGATGAACTCGTCCACGCTGTCGGTGAGGTAGAGGATCTCATAGCCCTTGTCCTTGAGCATTTCGGTCTGAGGCAGGCTGTCGAGCTTTGCGACACTTTCGCCGGCTGCAAAGTATATAGCTTCCTGTCCTTCCTTCATGCGGGTGACATACTCTTCAAGAGTGGTGTATTTCTTTTCCGCGCTGGAGGTGAACAGGAGCAGATCCTGCAGGAACTCCTTCTGCATACCGTAGGAGCTGTACAGGCCGTACTTGATCTGGAGGCCGAAGTTCTTCCAGAATTCCTCGTACTTCTCGCGGTCGTTGTTGAGCAGCTTTTTCAGCTCGTTCTTTATGGTACGCTCGAGGCTCTTCTCGATGAGCTTGAGCTGTCTGTCGTGCTGGAGCATCTCACGGGAGATGTTGAGAGAGAGATCCTCGCTGTCAACAAGTCCACGCACGAAGCTGAAATAATCCGGCAGCAGATCCGCGCACTTGTCCATTATCATGACACCGCTGGAATAAAGCTGTAAGCCCTTTTCGTATTCCTTTGTATAGAAATCGAAGGGAGCCTTTTTCGGGATAAAGAGCAGTGCATTGTATGTGGCGTTGCCCTCGGTCTTGGAGTGTATATGGAGCAGCGGATCAACATAGTCCATGAACTTTTCCTTATAGTACTCGTTGTACTGCTCGTCGGTAAGTTCCTGCTTGGACTTCTTCCAGATCGGCACCATGCTGTTGAGAGTCTCTATGGTCTTCTCATCCTCGTATTCGCCTTCCTTGCCTTCAACGGGCTTGCGGTGTGTGGTCTCCATTTTTATCGGGTAGCGGATATAGTCGGAATAGCGCTTTACGAGACTGCGGAGCTTGTATTCCTGCAGGAACTCGTCGTAATCCTCGTCTTCTGTCTTGTCCTTGATGTAGAGCGTTATAACCGTGCCGTTGGTATCCTTTTCGGCTTCGGTAACGGTGTAGCCGTCAACGCCTTCGCTGGACCAGAGATAAGCGTTCTCCTCCCCGTACTTCTTCGTGAGGACATCCACTTTCTTCGCTACCATGAACGCGGAGTAGAAGCCTACGCCGAACTGACCTATGACATCGACTTCATCTTTGTCCGTGTCAGCGTTTTCCTGTTTGAATTTCAGTGAGCCGGACTGAGCGATGACACCGAGGTTGTTCTCAAGTTCCTCTTTATCCATGCCTATGCCGTTATCGGTCACGGTTATTATGCGCTTATCCTTGTCGAACGCCAGGTCTATCTGAAGATTCTCTCTCGTGATTCCGAGGTTCTCCTGCATAGATTTGAAATACAGCTTGTCCATAGCATCGCTTGCGTTGGATATCAGCTCGCGCAGGAATATCTCCTTATGCGTGTATATCGAGTTGATCATCATTTCCAGCAGGCGCTTCGATTCCGCCTTGAACTGCTTCTTTGCCATTGTTATCGTCCCCTTTGGTATATCTTTGTTAGCACTCTTTATCTCTGAGTGCTAAATCTATTATACCACTTTTTTTTCAGTTGTCAACACTTTTTTGTAATAATTTCGTATAAAACAAAAACCGGAGCTTTTTCAAGCCCCGGTATTCTGTCCGTTATCAGGTATTATCGCTGTTTTCGTCAGCGGTTATGAAAAGGTCTTCCATGGAAACACTGTCGTTTGCGGGTTCCGATGCTTCTTCCGTGTGATTATCGTCTGCGGGTGTTTCGGAAGCCGCGAAGGCCGCAAATTCCTCGGTGAAAGCACGCATATCGTTTTCAGCCTTCCTGCCGGCACCGTAGACCGAGTATCCGTGTCCGCCGCTGTGGGTGATCTTTTCCTGCTCTGCCTCGGCAAGCTCGATAAGTGTATCGAGGTCACGGCCGGCGTCGGGAACAAGGACTGCGCCTGCGGATACGCCAAACGATATGTTTATGGAATCGCCGAACTGCTTCTTTACGGCAGCGGCAGCCTGTTCTTCAAGTCTCATTGTGAGGTTCGAGATAACGCCGGTGTTGGTGCAGCCGCGGAGGAAGAGCACGAACTTTTCACCGCCGAATCTGCCGCGCACGTCATCGGTGTTGGTGTTGTTGCGCACCATGGAGCCGAAGGCTTTCAGAAGCTCGTTGGCTTCTTCGTGGCCGTAGGCGTTGTTGATCGCCTTGAAGCCGTCAAAACTTACTATTATGAGGGTACCGTTCTCTTCCGCAACGGTGTCTTTAAGTATCTCGACAACGCCGGAGCGGCTGTTCACGCCGGTGATGCTGTCAACGGCAGCTTCCTTGGCAAGTCTGCCTGTGCGGAGCTGCTGCTCGGTAACGTCCTGTGCGCTTATGACGGTGCAGTCGCATCTGCCGGTGTAATCGGTGTAGGGGCTCCTGCTGATGGAGTAAGTATGATCTGCGCGGGTGATAGTGCCTTTTTCGGGGAGACCTGCCAGCATTTCGTTGATCTTCGAGGTATCGTTCTCGGAAAGCTCAATGAAGAGGCGCTTTGCGGTCTTGTTCGCGAAGAGGAACTTCTTGCGGTTGTTGAGAATGATTATACCGTCGTTCACAGCGTTAAGGCTGTTGGTAGCCGCGAAGTCGATGATGTCATCGTTGTCTGCGATCATTACGAGCGCGAACTGAAGGATACCGCCTGCGATGAAAGCTATCTCCGCTATCAGGGAAGGTATTACAGACAGAGCACTGAGTACGATGAATACGGAGAATACGACAGACATAACCGCTGACAGCTTCGTTACTGCCGCTATATGCTTGCCGCGGAGAGTCGAGGCCGTCACATAGAACGACATGATGAGAAGTATCACGCCGTATCCGACTGCCGCGCCCGTATAAACGGGACCGGCTATGTATGATGCTGTATAAAGACCGTCTTCGCCGGGGCCAGTGATGTTCACATCTGTGATACCTATGGTGTGCATATGTATCGTGAGAGCTGCGGCTGCGAATACCGACGAAATGCCGATGAAGCCGTTATAGATGTTCTTGTTGCGGGCAACCTTGGCTACCGAGGAAACCGACATTATGAATGCGCCTGCGGAGAGACCGCCTGCTGCGAGAGCCGCTTCCTTAAGGAATACGAATGCCGCAGTGTCAGCTATCTGCGGTAGCATATAGTTGCAGAATGTATAGGCGAGCATTCCCGCAAACGCTGCCAATGCCCATTTGCGTGCGTCCGTGGCTTTGCGCCTTATCGTTATTATCCCGAAAATAAGTGCCGCCGCGATACCGGCTATCAGTATTATCTGTTCTGCCATTCTTTTGTCCTCCGGTCATTTCCGACCAAAAATTTGCTGTTGCGATGCGTGAATATGTCACGCATCAAATCATATTATAAACATAATAAGTGTAGATGTCAAGATATTCTTTGTAAGTGAAACCATTATTTATGATAAATGCTAAAATAATAATAATATCTGCATCATAAAACAGTAAAAATAATGGGCGAAAGAAACACATTAAATTGCAGACTTATTTTGTTTTTTCTCTTGCAAAAAGAATATAATTGTGGTAAAATGTAAACAAAGATTTTTATTACATATAAAACAGGAGGAAAGCTGTATGGAGAAAAAGGAACGAAAGCCCGTCGACAGCGTAGCCGCGCTTGAAGCGGAACTGAAACTCGTGCGTGAGGCGCAGAAGAAGTATTCGGTCTATACGCAGGAGCAGGTGGATAAGATATTCCTTGCTGCCGCGACAGCCGCGAACAAGGCAAGACTGCCTCTTGCGAAAATGGCTGTGGAAGAGACCGGCATGGGCGTGGTCGAGGACAAGGTGATAAAGAACAACTACGCCGCCGAGTATATCTACAACGCCTATAAGGACACAAAAACCTGCGGCGTCATCGAGGAGGACAAAGCCTACGGTATGCGGAAGATAGCCGAGCCTATCGGTGTTATCGCAGCCGTAATACCCACCACAAACCCGACTTCGACGGCTATATTCAAGGCACTGATCTCCCTGAAAACACGAAACGGCATCATTTTCAGCCCACATCCCCGCGCCAGGAAGTCCACGGTCGAAGCAGCGCGTATAGTTTATGAAGCAGCGGTAAAAGCCGGTGCTCCCGAGCATATCATTTCGTGGATCGATGCTCCCAACCTCGATATGACTACACTTGTCATGAAGGAAGCCGACATTATCCTCGCTACCGGAGGTCCCGGTATGGTGAAGGCGGCTTACTCCAGCGGCAAGCCCGCTCTCGGTGTCGGCGCGGGTAACACTCCCGCGATCATCGACAAGTCCGCCGATATAGTGCTGGCAGTCAATTCGATAATACACTCCAAGACCTTCGACAACGGAATGATCTGTGCATCGGAGCAGTCTGTTATCGTTCATAAGGACATATACGACGAAGTAAAGCGCGAATTCGCTGCCCGCGGCTGCTATTTCCTGAAAGGCGCCGAGACCGATAAAGTACGTCGTACTATCATAATCAACGGCGCGCTCAATGCGAAGATCGTCGGTCAGAAAGCGGCAGTTATTGCGGAACTGTCGGGCGTGACGGTCCCCAAAGGCACGAAAGTCCTGATAGGAGAAGTAGAGAACGTGGATATCTCCGAGGAATTCGCGCATGAGAAGCTCTCGCCGGTACTGGCAATGTACAAGGCGGAAGATATCCACGATGCCTTCGACAAAGCAGAACATCTCATCGCGGACGGCGGCTACGGTCATACGTCGTCCATATACCTGAACGTTACCACAGAGCAGGCGATACTCGACGAATTCACCGCGAGAATGAAGACCGGGCGCATACTCATAAACACACCGTCCTCTCACGGCGGCATAGGCGATCTGTATAATTTCAGAATGACTCCGTCCCTCACTCTTGGCTGTGGTTCATGGGGAGGCAACAGCGTCAGCGAGAACGTAGGTGTCAAGCACCTGCTCAACATCAAGACCGTCGCGGCAAGGAGAGAGAATATGCTTTGGTTCAGAGCACCGGAAAAGGTGTATATAAAGAAAGGCTGCCTGCCCGTAGCCCTCGATGAGCTGGGCAAAGTAATGGGCAAGAAGAGAGCCTTCATAGTAACGGATAATTTCCTGTACGGCGCAGGCTTCACAAAGCCGATAACCGATAAGCTCGACGAACTCGGGATCGTCCATACCACATTCTTCGATGTAGAACCCGACCCGACTCTCGACAGCGCAAAAGCCGGCGCGGAGCAGATGCGCGCTTTCAAGCCCGATGTGATAATCGCGCTGGGCGGAGGATCGGCTATGGATGCCGGCAAGATAATGTGGGTGCTGTACGAGCATCCCGAGGCGGATTTCAAGGACATGGCAATGCGCTTCATGGATATCCGCAAGAGAGTCTATACTTTCCCGAAGATGGGTGAAAAAGCGTATTTCGTGGCTGTACCGACTTCCGCCGGAACAGGTTCGGAGGTTACCCCGTTCGCAGTCATAACCGACCGTGAAGACGGCTGCAAGTATCCTCTTGCGGATTATGAACTGCTGCCCGATATGGCTATAGTTGACACCGATATGCACATGACCGCGCCCAAGGGTCTTACAGCGGCTTCCGGTATCGATGCTGTGACCCACGCTCTCGAAGCCTACGCTTCTGTAATGGCGACCGACTATACAGACGGCCTCGCGATACAGGCTCTGAAAACTATCTTCAAGTACCTGCCGCGTGCGTATGAGAACGGTCAGACCGATATCGAAGCACGCGAGAAAATGGCCAACGCCGCCACAATGGCAGGCATGGCTTTTGCGAATGCCTTCCTCGGCATATCTCATTCTCTTGCGCATAAGCTGGGCGCTTATCATCACATTGCGCACGGCATAGCCAATGCTCTTGTGATCTGTGATGTTATGAGATACAACGCTTCCGAAGCACCGGTAAAAATGGGTACGTTCTCGCAGTACGATCACCCGCATACACTTGCCCGATACGCTGAGATAGCCGATGCGCTCGGACTCGGCGGCAGGACCGATGCGGAGAAGCTTGAGAACCTCATCGCCGCGGTTGAGAAGCTGAAAAAGCAGATAGGCATAAAGCCCACTATTGCGGACTACGGTGTGTCAGAAGAGGACTTCCTCGCTACTCTTGACGAGATGACCGAAGCTGCATTTGATGACCAGTGCACCGGTGCAAATCCGAGATACCCGCTCATTTCCGAGCTGAAGCAGCTCTACCTCGATGCTTATTACGGAAAGATCTTCACCGAGATCGAAAAGCCCGGTGAGGAGCAGTTTGAGAAAGCTCCTGCAAAGCGCGGCACCCGCGGCATGGCTAAGGCCGTTCCGGCGGAAGCTGTGACGGAAGAAGCTCCGAAGAAGCGCGGAAGACGTGCAAAGACGGAGCCGGAGATCAAGCCTGTTCCGAAGAAACGCGGCAGAGCGAAGAAGCAGTAAGGAGGGATAAGCAATGAAACTTGATAATGTTATTTCAAGACGCAGGGATAAGACCATATATCGTGACGGTGACTGTGCGCTGAAAGTTTTTGATGAGAGCTGCCCGAAGCAGGGCGTGCTTAACGAAGCGCTCAATCAGGCGCGTGTGGAACTTACGGGGCTGAATATACCGAAGGTCCGCGAAGTCATCACAATAGACGGCAAGTGGACGATAGTGTCCGATTTCATCGAAGGGAAGACTCTCACTCAGCTGTGGGAAGAGAATCCCGACAAGCATGAAGAATACCTGGAAATGTTTGTGGATCTGCAGATAGATGTGCAGTCCCACAAGTGCCAGCTTCTGGGGCGTCTGAAGGACAAGATGCACGGCAAGATCTCCGCGTCATCATTCCCGGCGACAGTGCGCTACGATCTGCATACGACACTTGAATCGATGCCCAAGCATCTTAAACTCTGCCATGGGGACTTCAACCCGTCGAATATAATCATCACGCCTGACGGAACGCCCTATATCATCGACTGGGCGCATGCTACCCAGGGCAACGCATCGGCGGATGTTGCCCGCACATATCTGTTGTTCTGCCTGAACGGCAGGGACGATATAGCGAAGAAGTACCTTAAGCTCTTCTGTGATAAGACCGATACAGCGCTCCAGTATGTCCAGAAGTGGATGCCAATTGTTGCCGCTTCACAGTCCGTCAAGGGCAACGAAGAGGAGAAGGAATTCCTCGCATCATGGGTCAACGTCGTGGATTATACCTGATGACAGGCCGCCTGCGCCCGAGCCCGAACGTGAAAAAAATTGCATCAACCCGACCAATAGAGCCAAAACGAGAAACAACACCATCCACAACAATACCCACCACAAAAAATAACAC
>JAEEJW010000171.1 GCA_016282095.1 Ruminiclostridium sp.
GGGGTTTGAAGCGATCACATCGGAAATATGGCTTAATTCCTCCGCAGAGAGGTCACCGCTCACATATACCGATATCTCGTTCTTTTCCTCTATATTTGCCATTATGATATTTATATCCATTGCGATGAGCACGGACAGCCCTATGAGCAGAAGGCTCACGAGCAGTACGCAGAAGCTCGCAACGGACATCATGGCATTTCTGAAAACCGAACCTACCCCGCGTCTGACAAGGTAGCCGAAGTTGCTCATTCTCATTAAATGCTTATTCTCCTTCTATTGCGCTTTCTATTATACCGTCGTAGGCTACGCTGCCTTCCCTGAGGTTTATGACTCTGCCGCCGTAGAATTTCACCAGGTCGTGGTTATGGGTTACCATTATGACCGTCGTTCCGCAGTCGTTGATATCCTGAAGCAGTTCCACGATATCATAGGAGAGCTTTGGGTCGATGTTTCCGGTAGGCTCGTCCGCTATGATGATCTTGGGGTCACAGGCGAAGGCGCGGGCTATGGCGACACGCTGCTGTTCACCGCCGGAGAGCTGGCCCGGATAGGCCTTGGCCTTGTCGGTGAGTCTTACAAGGTCGAGCACATAAGGCACGCGCTGTCTGATATATTTCTTTGACTTGTCTATGACACGCAGAACGAAAGCCACATTCTCGTAAACGGTAAGCGTCGGTATAAGCCTGAAATCCTGGAATATCATACCGAGGGAACGCCTGAAATACGGGAGCTTGCGGTTTCTGAGCTTTTTGAGGTTATAGCCGTTGACGAACACTCTGCCGCCCGTAGGCTGTATCTCACGGGTAAGCAGCTTGAGCAGAGTACTCTTGCCCGCGCCGCTGTCGCCGACGATGAATACGAACTCACCGTCGTTTATGCGTATATTCACATCGTTGAGCGCGTCAACGCCGCCCTTCACGCCGTCAACGTAGTGGACGTCCACATTCTTTAATTCTACCATTAATTATCTCCGTTTAAAAACAATATCCGAGGCAGAACATGGTCTGCCTCGTCCGATATTCTATGCCTGCGCAAGGCCGGGGAGCCGTTTTGCCGGTTCCCTGTTCCCTGCCTGCCGAAGCGGCCGATCAGAACTTAACGGGGTCGGCAGAAAGGTATTTCTTGACCATGAGAGCTATCTTGAATATGATAGCGTGGTCGAACTCGCGGAGATCAAGGCCGGTGAGCTTCTTGATCTTGTCGAGTCTGTAAACGAGTGTGTTTCTGTGTACGAACAGCTTTCTCGATGTCTCGGAAACATTGAGGTTGTTTTCGAAGAATCTCTGTATCGTGAACAGTGTCTCGTGATCGAGGGACTCTATCGAACCCTTCTTGAACACTTCCTTGAGGAAGGTCTCACAAAGCGTTGTAGGCAGGTGATAGATAAGTCTCGCGATACCGAGGTTGTCGTAGCTTACGATGTTCTTTTCGGTGTCGAATACCTTGCCGACTTCAATTGCGATCTGGGCTTCCTTGAACGAACGCGCAAGATCCTTAACGCCGATGACAGGTGTGCCGATACCGATGTTGACGCGTGTGAAGAACTCTGTCTGGAGCGTATCAGCTATTGAGCGCGCCAGCTTTTCGAGATCCTTTACGTCTATGCCGCTCTTGATCTCCTTGACCAGAACTATCTCGCTCTCGGTGATATTGAATACGAAGTCCTTGTTCTTGTCCGGGAAGAGGTTCTGGATAACGTCATAAGCCGAAACGTCGTTGGACGAGATGATGCTTATGAGGAAGACCACGCGGTTGATATCCGCGTTGAAATGCAGCTCGCGGGATTTTATGCTTATATCTCCGGGGAGCACATTGTCGAGGATTATGTTCTTTACGAAGTTGTTGCGGTCATACTTCTCGTCATAGTACTGCTTGATGCTCGACAGTGATATAGCGAGTATGGAAGCGTACTTGCCCGCCATTTCGTCCGTTCCTTCGACAAATACCGCGTAATCCGGCTTTACATGAACACCGAACGGCTTGTAGGTATAACCGTCACGGATAAAGATATCGTGCGAATCACTGAACTCTATCGAGAAGAAATCATTGGAGGTGCCGATCTTCGACAGCTCACTGCAAGCAACTATTGTCGCATTCTCATCGATAACGCCGATGATTCTTCCGACGGTATCTCTCATCTGATGAACTACTCCCTGAAATAATCTGTTTGACATAATACTGCCCTGTCCTTTCTGCGGCTTCAGCCATTGCCCGCCGGGCTTTCCGTCTCTCGACCCCGTGGTCGCGCACTTACCTGCGGCGGTAGTTTTTTTACGTTCTTTTCGCATAAAAATATGCAAAATCATACATACTTCTATTTTAATAGAAAATTCAAAAAAAATCAAGTCTTTTCTGTTAAAAATGTAAATTTTTCTTATAATTTTTTTTACATATTGCCAAAATGGCCGATTTGTGGTATAATATTTACTGATTTATTATACTCGTTACGATAAAAAGGAGCTGTTATTATGAGCAAGACATTCTATATAACCACGCCCATCTACTATCCGTCCGGAAATCCTCATATCGGTCACTGCTACACCACTGTAGCCTGTGATGTCATCGCCCGCTTCAAGAGAATGCAGGGCTATGATGTGCTTTTCTCCACCGGCACGGACGAGCACGGCGCAAAGATACAGCAGAAAGCGGAATCCGAAGGAAAGACCCCCAAGGAGTACGTTGACGGCATAGTTGCGAACTTCAAGCGCCTCTGGAGCTTCATGGGCGTCAGCTATGATCGCTACATCAGAACTACCGATGAATGTCATATCCAGACAGTGCAGAATATCTTCAGGAAGCTCTATGACAAAGGCTATATCTACAAAGGCACATACAAGGGCAAGTACTGCGTCCCCTGCGAGAGCTTCTGGACAGAGACACAGCTCATCGACGGCAAATGCCCCGACTGCGGCAGAGAAGTCAAGGAAGCAGAGGAAGAAGCATATTTTCTGAAACTCTCCGTTATGACCGACAGGATAATCGACCTTCTCCGCAACACCGACTATCTGCGCCCCGAAAGCAGAGTCAATGAAATGATAAACAACTTCGTCAAGGACGGCCTCGAAGACCTGTGCATCACAAGAACCACTGTCAAGTGGGGCATTCCTGTGCCTTTTGATGAAAAGCATACGATCTATGTGTGGGTCGATGCTCTCATAAACTATATCAGCCTTCTGGGTTACGGCAACGACACATTTAACGATTTCGACAAATACTGGCCGGCAGATATGCACATGACCGCAAAGGAGATCGTGCGCTTCCACTCCATCGTATGGCCGGCAATGCTGATGATGCTGGATCTTCCCGTTCCGAAAAGACTTTACGGCCACGGCTGGATAACCTTCAACGGTGCCAAGATGTCCAAATCCCTGGGCAATGTTGTCGATCCTTTCGTCCTCGGCGAAAGATACGGCGTCGACGCTGTCCGCTATCAGATACTCCGCGATATGCCCTACGGCTCCGATTCCAACTTCTCCAACGAGATAATGATAAACCGCATCAACAGCGACCTTGCAAACGCGCTGGGCAACCTCGTTTCCCGCACCGTTGCAATGGCAGACAAGTACTTCGGCGGCACTCTGCCCATTGACAGAAAAGCCGAGCCGCTGGACGATGAACTCATCTCTATGGCAAAGGCTCTGCGTGAGCCCGTTTCCGCCTATATCGACGAGGCGCAGCATTCCCTCGCCCTCGCGGAGATATTCAAGGTGATAGACCGCGCCAACAAGTACATCGACGAGACCGAGCCGTGGGTACTCGGACGCAGCGAGGAGAACAAAGCCCGCCTTGCGTCTGTACTTTATAACCTGCTCGAAACGATCAGGATATGCTCCGTGCTTCTCAGCCCGTTCATGCCGACCACCATGCCCAAAGTATGGGAACAGATCGGCGCGAAGGAAGAAGATGTAACCTATGAAAATTCCGCCGAATTCGGTGTACTGCCTGCGGACGTTACCGTTCACAAGGGTGAGATACTCTTCCCGCGCATTGATATCGACAAGGAGATCGACGAGCTGAACGCTATGCTTACTCCCGCAAAGACGATACGCAAGGACGAAGACCTCGACAAGGCAAATATCATCACAATAGACAAGTTCATGGAAACTAAGCTCCGCACCGGCGAAGTAATCGCCTGCGAAAAGGTAGTCAAATCCAAGAAGCTGCTGAAATTGCAGATAGACGACGGCAGAAACGGCAGACAGATAGTTTCCGGCATAGCACAGTGGTACAAACCCGAGGATCTCATCGGAAAAAAGATCATTTTCGTGGCTAATCTTGCTCCCGCAAAGCTTTGCGGCGAAGAGAGCCAAGGTATGATACTCGCGGCGGATACCGAGGGCGGTGCCGCAAGCGTCGTATTCCTTGACAGCAGCATCCCGAACGGAAGCACTATCAGATAAGCTGTGATTCATAACCGCCAAGTCACTTCGACACAGTCTTTATTATTGTGTAAAAAATGTGTAAGCTCGGAGAGGTTTAATGGGTAAGAAAAAAACAAACAAAATATATCTGATAATATGCGGCATAGCATTTATTGTCATGGTATTCGTACTGATGTCGGAGGGCATAGATAATATATTAAATGCCCTTGCACAGCTCAATCCCATGTTCCTGCTGCTGGCAGTCGGATGCATGGTGGTCTACTGGCTGGGCGAAGGCATAGGACTGCATCTCGCGGCAAAGAGCCTTGATCCGAAGGTGACATTCCGCACAACGATGCTGGTCACTATGATCGGACAGTACTTCAACTGCATAACGCCATTTGCATCGGGCGGACAGCCAATGCAGGCATATACTTATTACAAGCGCGGTCTGCCGCTGAGTTCGGCGCTGACCGCTCTGCTGAGCAGATTCATAGTGTACCAGTTCACTCTGACATTGTATTCGGTGGTGTTCCTGATATTCAAGCTGCCGATGTTCACGGAAGGCGATCTTAAACCGCTGACATTCCTTGTCATAGCCGGGTTTATCATAAACACCTTCGTTATAATCATGCTGTTCATGCTGGCTTTCTTCCGCGCCCCCACAAACAAGCTCGTTCACGGGGTGATAGTCCTGCTTGGCAAGATACACATCCTGAAGCATCCCGAAGATGTCCGGGAGTCGGTGGACAAGGAGCTCTCGCAGTACTATGAGAATTTCACGTTCATCAAAAGCCGTCCGGTCATGGTGCTGAAAATGTTTCTCGCCACAGTAATACAGCTTCTCGTGTACTTCTCGATAACCTATGTCATATATATCGGCTTCGGCATGCGTGAAACTGACTTCTTCACGATAATTGCCTGTCAGGCGTTCGTGCTGATGATCTCCGGATTTGTGCCTCTGCCCGGTGCCATGGGCGCTGCGGAGGGCAGCTACGCGGCCTTCTTCAAGCCGATATTCGGTGATTATTACACCGGCGTTTCAACGTTTATCTGGCGTTTTCTGACTTTCTATCTGCCTATACTTATCGGAATCATCATCAACCTGCGCATGGCCAAAAGCGGTGTTGATCTCGACAACGCTGAAAACAATATCAAGCTCGAAGAATAGCCTGCTTCAGAAATTCTTGTAAAAATCAAAATCTGCGCCTTTTGTCCTGAAAGCGCAGATTTTTTTGGTTTTCGTTCTTATTTCTTCGATACTATTGCAGTACTCAAAGAATCCGCAAGGCGAAGCGTCTTATTGCTCCCGTCTCAGACGACTCTTACAAAGTCTTATAATACAGCATTATATCGTCATAGGAGCCGTCGGGGAGAAGGAAACCGTCGGGTATAGTGCCGAGGGATACAAAACCGAGGCTTTCGTAGAGCTTCTGGGCTCCGGCGTTCGAGGCGGTCACGGCGTTGAACTGCATGATGTGAAAGCCACGCTCCTTGCCCTTGTTAAGTGAGTGTTCCACAAGCATCCGTCCTATACCGTATCTGCGTGCGTTCTTTGCTACGGCGTAGCTCGCGTTGCAGATGTGACTGCATCTGCCCACGTTGTTCGGGTGAAGTATGTACAGCCCTACGATATCATGGCTGTCCGCATCTTCGGCAACACCCGTGAAAGTCTGTGATGTGAAGAAATTCGCTGCTGTATGGCTGTCCAGCTTGTTGCTCTGCGGAAATGCGTTGGCATCATCGACGACCTCGTTCCATATCGCGATCATTTCATCGAGGTCATTCGGTTCAAATTCTCTGATGTTTATATCCATATTATCACCGCTGTCCCTTGTATACCACTTCAGACAAAAAGCTCCGACTTTGCGGAGCTTTTTGTTATTGTCAATATCGATTGATTACTTTCTCTTCTTTGCGATCACGAAAGCACCTGCGGCAGCTACTGCAAGACCTGCAACAGCAGCAACATCAGCAACGCCTGTGTCAGGAGAACCCTTGCTTGTTTCAGCAGCAGCAGCTACATCACCGGCAGCGGGAGCTTCTTCAACTGTCTCCTCGGGAGCGGGAGCGATAAGTTCAGGAGTCTCTTCCTTCTCAACTTCTACAGGGGTTGTGGACCAGAGAACTTCGCCGTCAGCGTCGAGAACTTCGATCTGAAGGATAGTTACGCTGCCGCCCCATGTCTGCATCCAGAGATGAGCGTATGTATCATCCGCGGAGAAGATAGGCTCTGTATCCATCCACTCGATGATGCCGTTCTCGAAGTCAGGAGTGATCTCCTTTTCGCCGCTTGCCTTGCCCCACTCGTGAGCTTCCCAGCCGGTGGATTCGGAGTTAGCGCCGATACCGCCGCCGATCCATGCAGCATCGTCAGCAACTTCTGCATCGTCAAAATCTACAGTATATCTGATACCGTAAACATCGAGTATCTCATCTGTCATACCAACATAAAGAGAAGCTTCGCCGCTGTCAGCGCCGGAAAGGATACGGAAATAACCATTATCGTTTACTTCGTCGGGGGTGTAGTCTGTTTTGGGATCAATGACTAAATCGAGATCATCATCATCGTCGTCATCGTCAGCATCGATAACCTCTTCCTCAGCTGTATCAGCCTTGTCGGTATCTTCGCCTTCAGTAACGGTTTCTTCCTCTGCGGCAGCCTCAGCTTCTTCCTCAGCGGGAGCTTCTTCTGCGGGAGCTGCGCCGATCTCACCGGCTACGCCGCCCTTGACATACTTGAAATCATATACGGTAACGGTAGCTTCGATATCGCCGTAAGCATCAAGATCAGCCTTCGGGATCTCTACTTTGTAGATGTCGAATGTGCCGTCAATACCGGGGTTGTACTGATCCTTTACGATGTCCTTGGAAATATCGATCGTACCTTCGCTGATAACGCCGTTTGCACCTGTGAGCTTGTAGTCAACCTTTGCTGTGTAGCTGTCGCCGATCTCGAACTCAGCCTTGTTGCTGCCGTCCTTGTCGGTGAAGAACTGGAGACCGAACTGAACTGTGTCATCGCCCTTGGGGTTGATGTCAGCAGCCTTTGCTGTGCACTTGAGTGTGCCCTTGCCGTCAGCTTCTTCAAACTTAACTGTGCCGCCGGATGTCCATGCCCAGTTAGATGTGCCCATAGCCCAGATCTGTGCGCCGAAGTCGGAATACTCGACAACGCCGTTAAGATCGTATGCGCTGGAAACGATAGCAGTGGATGTAGCCATTAAAGCTGCTGCTAATGCGGCAGAACCGATTCTGCCAAATCTTCTGAATTTCATTTGAGTTGTCCTCCTGAATTTTTTTCGCGGCTTTCGGGCCGCTGTGGTTTTTAACGTTTTAAATGACCGGGACCGTTACCGATCCCGGTCATAACAGTTCCAATTTTATGAGCTTACTTTCTCTTCTTTGCTACTACTACTGCGCCTGCAGCGATTACTGCGAGACCTGCAACAGCAGCCACATCGGCAACACCTGTATCAGGCGAGCCCTTGGAAGTTTCTGCAGCAGCAGCCACATCACCGGATACGGGAGCGGGAGCGGGTTCTTCTTCGATAACGTCGCCGCGGCCTGCATCGGGAGCTACCCATTCAACTATAACATTGTTGTCAGCATCGAGGAATCTGAGAGCCAGAACCTTAGCGCCTGCTTCTGTGCCGTTCCACCAGTTCTGAACCTGGAGTTCAGCAAATGCTGCCTTGCCGTCTTCGTCTACTGTATAAGCAGATTCAAGAGGAGCACCGAGGTCAAGGATAGTCTGTGTAGCAAATCCGTCGGGAGCAAGAGCCTCGTTAGCGTTTGCAGCACCGAATTCAGCGCCCATGTTCCATGTTTCGCCGTTTACAAGACCGTTAGCGATGCCGGCACCGCCGCACCACTTCTCACCGGGTGTCCAGCTGAAGTCAGCTTCGATCTTTGTGAACTTGTTCCAGCCTTCGCCGAGAAGTGCAACAAGGTCAAGCTTGCCGCCGAGCTCGAAGGATTCGTTCATTTCCTTCATAGCCTCGAAATCATACTGATCCCATGCATCAGCGCTGGCAGCAGCCTCATCCGCACCGTCGAGACCCTTGACTGTGAATGTAACTTCGATTTTATCGTCAAAGCTGATTGTGCTCTTGTCGATAGCGGGATCCTTGAGTGTATCGCCGTACTCGTTCTGGATCTCTATTCTGAGCTTGCCGTTGCCTTCGATATCGCCGTAGAGGATCTTGGAGAGATCAACAGCGATGTCATTGGTAGTTCCGTCAGCATTGTATGTCTTGATAGCGAGATCTTCGATAGTAATGCCCTTCTGCTGTGCGAAAGCCATCTTCTCAGCAGTAGTCTTGAGGTCGTCATATCCCTCAGCGCCCTTGCCGAAACCGTATTCTTCTGCGAGGCCTTCGATATCTACGCAGAATACCATTGCGCCGTTAGCCTGAACGACTGTGAGTTCGCCTGTTTCCTCGTCTTCAGCCTTTGCGCCGTCGATAGAACTGTCGATATATACTGTGTATGTACCGTCGCCTGTTACGTCAGCTGTTCCCGGGCAGGAAGCCGCATCCCATACACCCCATGCCCAACTGTCATCAGTGTACATAAGGAAAGCATCGTTTGCACTTGCAGCAGCAGCAAGAGCTGTTGCGGCAACTGCGGTCGCCATTACGCCCGCAAATAAATTCTTCAGTTTCATTAAATAATCCTCCGTTTGATCGTGTTGATCGTGTTGATAGTAAAATCGTTTTAATCGCTTATAAAGCGACTTACAGATACATTATAGCGCATTGTCGTTTTTTTTACAATACGCATTTTGCACAAAATTCATTTTGCCATTTGTTATTTTTGTTCAAAAAAACTAATATTTTCTTGCAAATTTAACAAAAATTCTACAACGGGTTGAAATCACACCCGGCAAAAAATATCCTCCGGAAAACCGGAGGATATTTCTATAGCTTAATCAGATCTTTGATCCGACAAACTTACTTTCTCTTTCTTGTCAGAGCAATACCAGCACCGGCAGCGATAGCGAGACCTGCAACAGCAGCGACATCAGCAACGCCTGTGTCAGGAGAACCCTTGGAAGAAGTTGTAGCAGCAGCTACATCACCTGTAGCAGCAGCTGTGGTTTCAGCAGCAGTCTCTTCAACAGCAGCTGCAGCAGCACCGCCGCCGAGGCCTTCAACTGTGAATGTGATAGCTACATCGCTTGTCGGGAAAGCAAGTCCCCAAGCTCCTACATCAGGATTCCAGATGTTAGCGAAATCGATCTCGATGTACTGAGCTGTCTCATCGTATGTAACTGTATCGAGTGTCTTAACAACTGTGCCGTCAACTGCAACGCTTGCATCCTTGATAACGATGCCTTCGCCAGCAGGAAGGTCAGTGGATACGAATACGAGGTTGAAGTCTGTTTCGCCCTTCAGATCCCAGTCGATGCCCTCAGCCTTTACAGTGTAAGTGCCGTCAGCGTCGATTGCAGCGTCTGTGTACTTAGCGGGAAGAACATAACCGTTGATATCATAATCAAAGTTGTCCTCATACTCCGGGAAGGACTCTTCCGGTGAATCACCGTCGCCCCATACTACCCAGCCGTTGAAATAAGGTGTAGCAGCACCGTAGCTGCCCTCTGTCCATGCGTTTCTGAAGCTGTAGGTCTGTGTCTGGAGACCGATATAAGCGTTGTAAGCGCCAGCCGAAACTGCGAGTACCGATGCGGATACAGCTGCTGCAGCGATAACCGCGATCATTCTGCTCTTTTTCATTTTTTTATCCTCCATAGATATTTTTATCGCTTTAAGCGGTATAATCCGCTTATTAACGTTTACATTATATCACACACTTTTTAGAATTTCAATAGTTTTTTTAAATATTATGCGTATTTTCTGCTAATTTACTGAAATATGTGTGTTTTTTTCGTTATATTTGTCGATAAAAAGGCGCCATTTCGTGTTTCCGGCATCGTCCGAGCTTATTTTTTCGAATCCGAAAGTGCCGAAAAGTTCGCGGACCATCGAGTTTTTAGCGGTGGGATAATAGTAGCCGTAGATCTCTGTGATGCCTTTCTCCTTTGCGAGTCGTACAAGCTCGTCGAGCATCGCAAATTCCATGTCACGCTTGAGAACACGGCAGCTCATTATCCAGAGGTCGATATGCAGCTCTTTGCCGCGGATATTTCCGATGACCACGGATACTACGCCGTTGTCTCCGAATTTGTCCGAGAGCCTTCCGTAGATCGGGATATACGAAATGTCATGGCTGATGTTGGCAATCTCCGCCTCGGAATAGCGCCTTGTGGTCACGTTGAACTGGTTGCTCTTATTGGTGAGCTGGGCTATTCTCGCAATATACATAGGTATGAAAGTGCGTATCTCAGCCTTCATCTCAAGGCTGTCGAGATACTCGCCGTAGTCCGCTATGCTGTGCTGGGCGGCTGCGCGGGCGGCGTTCGCCTTGTACATCTCGCCGCGCTTAAGATCGTCCTCGGAAAGCCGGAGAACTTCAAAATATCTGTTGCGGTCGAGTATGCGGATATAGTTCTCAGCCCCCTCCATATCCGGTACTGCTATACCGTTTATGCGGTCTCGCACGATCTGTCGTTCGGCAGGATTGTCGTCTGCGAAAACAAAACTCTCCGGCAGCAGCGAGAGCTCATCCGCCGTATGGAGCAGATTCTCGTCCTTGTTTTCCCAGTTTGCCTTTATCACTGTGAAATCAGCAGGGCGAAGAGTCCCGTCAGGGTGCTCAAGTCCCGATATCGCTACCCCGAGATCATTTTTCGAGCAGACCGTAAGAAGAACGCCGATGTCCTTGTGGAGCCTGACGTACTCCTGAAATTCCGAATACACCTGACCGCCGGGAAGATCCTTGCCGATCTGAAGATTTTCGGCTCCGTCATCGCCCACTACTCCGCCCCAGAGCGTGTTGTCGAGGTCGAGAGCAAGTACTTTGCGGCTCTTGCCGTACATAGCCTTGATGATCGCAGCGAGATTCGCCGCGTAATAAGGCACCGCCTGCATCGGCAGAGCGTATTTGTACATATACCACTGTGTCCCGTCATGCCACTTGTCAAGTCCGTAGCAGGCACTGACATAGTTGATATCGCAGATGTAAAAGCCCGTATGCGATGCGGCATATTCCGCGAAGCGGGCATTCAGGCGGTTGATGTAGTTCACGCGGCCGTGTATGTCCGCAAAACCGCTGTTGCCCAGCAGCCGGAAAGGCGGCAGTTCAAAGTTGTTCTGGATTATCGGACATTTCAGCTTTTCTGCGACGCTCTCCCACGCCTGCGTAAAATGCGCGAACTGTGCGTCAAGTCCGGCATTCACTTCCTCCGCCGACTCGCTGGTCTTCGGAAAATCCGTCAGGGTGCGGTATGAGGTACAGAAGTACACGACATCGGGTTTGAAAGCAAGAAGTTCCTCGGGGGGATATACTGCATCATTGTAGTACTGCGCGTACTCCGAAATGTAGAACTCCGGTTCAATGCCGCTGTTCAGCAGGAACAGCTCCGTCACGTCGGCTATGGCGTCCACAGTCGAGCCGCCAAGTATCGCTATACGCTTCTTGATGCGCGTGGTGCCGTCCTCCAGCAGCTCTCTTTTCAGCTTTTTGCTTTTTCTCATTATCTCCGCCGCATCGAACGGATATTCAAATATCTCTTTCATCAGATTCCTCCGTATGATCGTCCGGCCTTGACCGATCATTATAAATTAAGCATATATTCAAGGTATTTGCCTGCTGTGCCGGCAACCATCATCACGCAGTCAGTGAACAGAAGGTCGGTGGCTCCCACATCTTTGCAGAACTGCACGGCGTTCAGGTCAAAGTATCTCATATCACAGACATAAATGTTTTCAAAGCTTGATGTAAGGAACGGTATAATGGCGTTGCCGTAACTCATTTTATAGACTACCAGCGTCCTGCCGTTCTTCACGTCGGTCTCGATCTTCGCTATGCGGTCATCGGAGCCGAGGAACGAGCAGTAGTAGGAGGAGGCGTTCCTTGCCACGAACAGGTCGCCGGAATACGCGCCGCCGAAATATGTATTATAATAGGTGGTCTTTAGACTGTCCGCGTTCGGGGACAGGTACATGGTGAAATCCTCGGGATCATTGTACAGATGTGCGTCCTTCGAGTAAGTGTACATCGAACCGACATATCCCCCGCAGGTAACGGGAGTATAACTGCCGATAGACGGGAAATCAACGCCGGCCGAGCCTGCGAAGGCCTTCGCCGCATAGTACGCGCCGAGGGGCTGCCAGTGATGGTCGGTGCGGGAATAAATATCCTCCGAAGTGTGGGCGGCAAGAGCCGAATAAGCGTCAACAGAGGTCACGCCCACAAGGTTTTCGCGTATGTGGTCGCACTTGTTGAGCTGCTTTGTAGTGAAGCCCTGGTCCCAGTATTTCTGCGGAGTGTAGAACTCGCTGGCTATCGGCACCACCATGCTGTAAACTCTGGTATCCGGGAGCTTCGAAGCGAATTTGTTGATCGCGGAGGTCCACCTGTCGCACATATCGTAAGTGCCGTAGCAGGCCATAATACCCCGGTAGTGACCGTTCTGATAGGACACAAGTATACCGTTCTCGCCGATAACGTTGTAGTCGGAGGACTGCACGGGAGCCGCCGTAACAGCCGGTGCCGCAGCAGTTGTTTCCGCAGTCTCGGGAGCTGCCGTAGTGGTTGTGGTCTCCGGCGCTGCCGTGGTGGTTACGGTCTCCGGTGCGGCCACAGCAGTTGTGGTCTCTGAAGCCGGGGCAGCCGCTTCTGTTTCCGTCGTTTCCGTATCCGCGGCCGATTTCTCGTCCGCTGCCGTATCGGCGGCTTTCGTCGAAGTCTCGCCGTCATCCAGCACTATATCGTAATCGACTTCGCCGGGACCTTCATCGTCCGGGTCAATGATCACGATCTTTTCGGTAGTTTTTTTCGTGTCCGACTTTCCGGAGGTAGTCGCGACGCTGAAACCCTTGCCGCTGTCCGGAGCTCCCGCTTCGCTCATGTCATTGCAGGCACCTGCCGTCAGCACGGCAAGCGTGACTGCGGCGAGCTTCTTTGCGTTATCGGAAATCTTCATTTAATTTGCAGTCTCCTTTATTTCTGTTACAGGATTGTTCAGTATGGTTTCAAGGTGGTTAGCGTTCGTCCCCACTGCCGAGAATGTGCACATCGTGAAAAGCAGGTCGGTGGCGCCGGTGTATTTTATGAATTCCACGGCGTTCAGCGAGAAATAGCGCATATCGCATACCCATATCTCGTCAAACGAGCCGAAGTAGAACGGTATCTCCGCGTTGCCGTAGCTGTCCTTGAACACCACGAGCTTTCTGCCTGTTCCCGCGTCCGTGGTGATACGCACTATCTTGTCGTCGCCCGCCATGAATGTCGAGTACGAGCCGCTTACAGGCATGGGGATAAAGAACGGGAGCTGGTAATCGAACTGATAGGATCTGTTATAATAATAAGTCGTGTAGTTGTTGGTCGGTTTGTAATATGTGAAGGTCTCCGGGTCGCTCAGCAGGTTCGCGCTTTCTGTAAAGCTGTACATCGTACCCATATAGCCGGGCACATCCACCTGCTCCATGGTCGAGAGATCCGCGAACCTGACTCCTGCCGTTTCCGCAAAGCACTTCGCCGCATAGTACGCGCCGAGGGGCTGCCAGTGATGGTCGGTTCGTGTGTATATTGGTTCGCCCGTATGCTTCCAGAGTTCCATTGAAGCCGGAACGCTTATTACTCCGGAGAGCTGCGAGTCTATACTGTCTATGCTCTTCTGGTGGCTGGCCGAATATGCCGAGTAGGAATCCGGCAGATAATATTCTCCGGCCGTAGGGACTACCATGCTGTATATCTTCACTTCATCGCCCAGCTCTTCCCTGAAACGGTTCAGAGCCGCCGCATATTTAGCGCCCTTACCGCCGCCGAACAGGGATATGCCCCACCAATGGCCGTCGGAGAGCTTTGTCACTACCTGTCCGTTGGTGATGACGCCTTCGGCGATCTCGTTGACGTTTTTCGTTGTCTCGACAGGCTGAGTGGTCGTTTCAGTCGTAGTGGTCTCCGGCGGAGCAGTCGTGCCGGCAGTAGTGTTTTCCGCAGTTCCGGGAGCTGTACCGGATGTCTGCGTCACAGGCTCCGGTACCGTTGTGACCGCGGGTGTGGTGTCCTCAACGATAACGGGCTCCGGCTCGGTGTCTTCTTCCTCGGTTATCACGGCGATAGGTCCGGATATCTCGACATCGCCGTAGCTTACGCCGAACATACCGCGTACCTGCGCGGCCATTTTTTTCAGGTCGTCGCGGAACGGGACACGGTCATTGAAAAATTCCGTAATGCCATTCGTATATCCGCCGTTCAGGAATGACTCGGCAGAAAACTCCGGAAATTCCGCCAGATTGCGCTGCTCGGTCTCCGAAGTCTCCGGCCTTGGCAGGAAAATAAACGCCGCCGCTATTATCGTGAACACCACAGACGGATAGGCTATATTCGCCACTCTGAACAGCGGTTTCAGCGGCTTTATCTCTGCGGGCTTCTCTTTCTTTTTCTTTGCAGCGGACTTGTCAGCCCCGGCAGTTTCCGTTTTCTTCGCCGAATATGCGGATTCAGTCTTCTTTGCTCCAGGTTCGGGAGCAGATCCGACTGTCCTTGTCGTTTCAGCCTTTTCTGCGCGTTTCTCTTTCTTAGACGCAAGAACCTTTTTCTTCTTCAGCTCGGCATCGGCAGCGGCGCTTTTCATATCCTCAAAATTACCGGAAGTTCGGCGGTGATGATGCTCGCCTTCCGAAGAGTGGCGGTGATGATGCTCGCCTTCCGAAGAATGGCGGTGATGATGCTCGCTCTCCGCGGAATGATGATGGTGATGATGCTCCTGTTCCGCCATTTCGGCTCCGGCCTGCGCAGGTATCATGCGCGGAGACTTCGACTTGCCGAAGCTGTCGGGAGAATAAGGCTGATCGTCGTCCGCCTCATCGTCAAGATCGAAAATCGGTATCTGCGTCATCTCAAGAGTGACATCGGAGGGCTTCTCGGGCTGCCTGTCCGAGAGCCTCTCAAACGTGCCGGTCATGCTGACCTTACCATTGTAAGTGCTCTTTATCTTCTTCTGAGCCGGGTCGGTCATTTCGAGGTTTTCCGTGCGGTCGTACCTGCTGATGTCTATATGATATCCTTCTTCGGTACCGGCGAAAGTCTCCGCCGTGTTCCCGGCGTACTCCTTCAATTCCGGAAAAGAATTACTGCTCCGATCATTGCTGTTATTCTTAATGCTTCCCATTTTACTCATTCCTATGAATTATACTTGTTCATCGCTTCGTCGGTCTTTCCTGCGGCTATGAGCTTTGCGGCTTCGGCGGCATCAGAGAATGCCTTTTCGAGCAGCTCGCCCTGTTCCTTCGGAAACTGCCCCAGCACCCATGCCGCAAGGTCGTAATCCGGGTGGGGTTTGGCTCCAACACCGAGTTTTATCCTGGTGAAAGTATCGCTGCCCGTGAGGTAGATGATGCTTTTCAGTCCGTTATGGCCGCCGTCGCTGCCCTTTCTGCGTATACGCACTCTCCCCACATCAAGGGAAATGTCATCAACTATGACCAGCAGGTTTTCGGTTCCCAGCTTATAGAAGTTCAGCGCCTCGACGACAGCCTCACCGCTGTTGTTCATGAACGTGGTGGGCTTCATCAGAAGACAGTGCCGTCCTCCGATCACCGCATCACCGGTCAGCGACTTGAAGCGCAGCTTCTTCACCTGCACATTCAGGCTTTCCGCCAGTGTGTCCAGCGCCATGAAGCCCATGTTGTGCCGTGTGTTCTCATACTGCGTTCCGGGATTGCCGAGCCCGCAGATTATGAAATCCACAGCACCCGCCGGAGCTTCTGCCGCACGCTGTTCGTCCAGCTTTTTGAAGATATCGAATACGGACATTACTTATTATCTCCGTCCGTGCTGTTATTATTGCCCTGTACGAAGTCCTTTATCTCCTTGCCTACGCTTTCCGCGACTTCGGTAAGGCGGTCATCGGCTTCTCTCATTCCTTTGTCGAAGCGTTCTCTGAGCTCCGCCTTCTTCTCGGGAGTCATCGTTTCGTCGTATTTAGCCTTAGCGCGTCCGGCAACGTCGGTCGCTGCGTTTTCAAGCTGCTCAGCAGCCTGTTCAAGTTTATCCATTATTCCCATTTTACTCGTCCTCGCTTTCTTTACTTTGCCTCTGCGTAGCCGTCAACGACTGTCTTTACAACAGCAAGCGGCTTTTCGCCCTTCTCAGGCACTATACGGAAACACATCTTTCCCATAAGATCCAGACTTATGCGGCCTCCGAGCTTTGAATTGAGCTTACCTATGCGTTCCATATCCGGCTCTTCGGTATAGAAGGCTATGCCCTCCTTGCCCTGAACTATCTCGGATATGCCCAGTGCCTGCGCGGTGCTGCGTATCCGGGCGACCTCGATAAGTCCCTCCACCGGTGCAGGTATCTCACCGTAGCGGTCTATGAGCTCATCTGTCACATCGTAGGCATCGTCTTCGTTGCGGATCAGCGCTATGCGTTTGTAGCAGCTTATACGCTGCGACTGGTTCGATATATAGTCTTCGGGTATATAGGCGTCCACTTTGATATCTATGAGGCACTCGCTTTCCTTCTTCGGCTCCTCGCCGCGCTGTTCGCGGACAGCCTCATCAAGCAGTTTCAGGTACATATCATAGCCTACTGCCGACATATGGCCGGACTGACTTGCGCCGAGTATCGAGCCTGCGCCGCGTATCTCAAGGTCGCGCATAGCGATGCGGAAGCCTGAGCCGAACCTCGTGAACTCGCGAATCGCTTCAAGACGCTTTGAAGCTGTTTCGCTCAGTTCCTTACCGCGGCGGAACGTGAAATAGGCGAACGCCCTGCGGTTCGTTCTTCCGACACGGCCGCGAAGCTGGTGAAGCTGCGCGAGACCCATACAGTCGGCATTCTCGATTATCAGAGTGTTGCAGTTGGGCACATCGACGCCCGTTTCTATAAGCGTCGTGCAGACGAGCACATCTATCTCATGCTCCAGCAGTTTGCGCCACACTTCCAGCAGTTCGTCCTCCTCCATACGCCCGTGGGCTATGCCTATACGGGCTTCGGGGACTGCCTTGTGCAGATCGGTGGCACACTGCACTATGGATTCTATCCGGTTGTGTATATAGTAGACCTGTCCGTTCCTGCGCAGTTCCTTGTTTATAGCCTGCGCGATAACGCCCTCGTTATGCTCGATGACATAGGTGGTGACCGGCTGTCTGTCCTGCGGCGGAGTTTCGATCACGCTCATATCGCGTATGCCGGACATAGCCATGTTCAGCGTTCTCGGTATCGGAGTCGCCGACAGCGTCAGTATATCAACGCCCGCGAACATCTGCTTGAATTTATCCTTGTGGGCAACGCCGAAACGCTGCTCCTCATCGATTATCACAAGGCCGAGATCCTTGAAGGATATATCGTCCTGCACCAGCCTGTGTGTGCCTATGACGATATCGCAGGTCCCACGTTTCATCTTCTCTATGGCGGCCTTTATCTCCTTCTGTGTGCGGAAGCGCGACAGCAGCTCGATATCTATGCCGAAACCGTCCATACGCTTCACCACGGTCTGGTAATGCTGCCACGCCAACACCGTCGTCGGGCAGAGCAGCGCGCACTGCTTTCCGCTCATTATGCACTTGAACGCCGCCCTCAGCGCCACCTCGGTCTTTCCGAAGCCAACGTCGCCGCAGAGCAGGCGCTCCATGGGCTTGTCAGCCTCCATATCCTGCTTTATCTCGCCTATACAGCGCAGCTGATCGTCAGTCTCGACATAACTGAAATGATTCTCGAACTCATACTGCTCGGTGCCGTCGGGATCGAAAGCGTAACCCTTGGTGCGCATACGCTTGGCATACAGTTCGATGAACTCCGCGGCCATTTCCTTAGCGGCTGCCTTGGCACGAGTCTTGGTCTTCTGCCATGTGTCGGTATTCATCTTCGACAGCTTGACGGTGCTCTGATCGCCCGTTCCGATATAGCGGGAGATCAGATCGAGCTGTGTAACGGGAACGTACAGCACATCGGTACCGGCATATCTGATCTTGATATAGTCCTTGCTGACGCGATCCTCGGTCAGCTTCCGGACGCCTTCGAACACACCAATGCCGTAGCTGTTATGTACAACAAGATCGCCGACCGATATATCGTTCAGCGAATTGATGATCTCTGCTTTTTTACGTTTTGTGGGTGCCTCGCGGGTCTGTAATGTAACGGAAGTGTGGGATATGGCGGCGAGGCGCGCCTCCGGGTAGCTGTATCCCGAAGTAAGGACTCCGGGTGTTATATACACTCGCTTGGCGTATAGTTTCTTCGGTTCACTGGCAAAATCAGCGGGAAGCCCGTCACTGCGGAGATCCTCCGCCAGCACTTTAGCCGCCTTTTCAGTACCCGCCATCACGATGACGCTGAAATTTTCCGAAAGATAGTTGCGCAGTTCTTCGAGCAGCACTTTGTACTCGCCGCTCCATGCCGCCACCTGTCCTGCCGATACGCTTATCAGCTGCGACAGCCGAAGGTCTCCGCCGCGCATGAAATTGTCGAAGTACGCGCTCACGCGCTTTTCGCAGGCTGCCTGATATTCGGCACGGGTCAGCATATACCGGTCGAGTCCCTTGCAGAGTATGCCGTCCTCGAACAGCAGTTTCAGGTCTTCCGTGTGCTGCGTGAACGCAGCCTTGAGGCTCTCGTTGCAGGCGGTGTTCTCACATATTATCACATTGTCCGCATAATCGAACAGCGTCTCTTCCTCATCATAGCAGACTGGCAGATATCTGTCGGTATTCGCGCAGCAGACGCCGGCTTCGGTGTTCCCGATGTCCTGCTGTATGCGCGCTTTGACGTCCGCAGCGCGTTTGCCTCTTATTTTCGGCAGCAGCGCACGGAGCTTTTCACATATCTGGGCGCCGTCAAGAAAAAGCGTCTCCAGCGCCGGAGCCACGTCTATACTTTTTATGGTATCTATGCGGCGCTGGCTCTCGATATCGAAGGTGGAGATGCTGTCAACATCATCGCCCCAGAGCTCTATGCGCACAGGCGAGCCGAAATTAACAGGGTAAATATCAAGTATGGAGCCCCTGACAGAGAACTGGGAAACTCCCTCGATCTGATCGCAGCGTGAATAACCCGCTTCAACCAGTGCAGCGGAGATCGCCGGCAGTGAAATAGTGTCTCCGGCCTTTACGGTAATGGTACGTTTTGCGAGTATCCGCCGCGGTATAGTTATCTGTGAGGCAGCCTCCGGGGTAGCGCAGACTATGGGCGCCCTGCCCGAGACCATTCTCGATAAAATGCCGATACGGCGATGTTCGTATTCGCGGGAGACCGCGTCAACATCGCCGAGTACCAGATCTTTAGCGGGATACGAGAACGCTGTCTCCTCACCCGTCATTGTATTTATATCCGCGCACAGCCTTGTGCCCTCGCCCTCGGTATCACAGATGACGATGAGCGGGAGCCTGTAATCCGGCTCCATTGAGAGCGCAGCAAGGAAATGCGCCTTGTGTATATGCGAAAGCCCCGTAATCATGACGGGCATTCCGCCCGGTGCAGCAGCCGCCGCTCTGTATTCACGCAGCTGCCGCGCCGTATTCAGAAAATATTCCATTTTTGTTGCTTACGTCCGAGTTAGGGAAGTCTTTTCTGAAAGATCTTTCCCCTGAAACCCTTTCCAAAAACTTTATCGGCTTCGCCCGAAAGCCGGACGGATGCTGTTCCCCCACAGGGATCAGCGGTTGTTGAGCATCTTCTTGGCGTAGCCGATAAGCGTTACCGTCACAGCACTGAGCGCCATGTTCACGAAAAGCTCGACAACGAAATTCATGCCGACCATACCGGTGATGATGAATTCGAGGGCAGGTGTACCCGAAGCCCATTCATTGATAGTGTCAAGGAAAAATACCATACAGCCGATAACGAACAGCCCGGTGTTCACCACAGGCGCGACCACGCCGGCCGCCACTACTGCGGCATATATGTTCTTCTTTTCGAGCAGCTTGTATATAAGACTCGCGAGAAGTCCGGCAAATGTGCTCTTGCAGAGTACGACGATTATAGTACCGGGTACGTTCACAGTAAGGAATGCCGACGCGTCACCGCTCAGCAGTACCGTAAGACCCATTACAAGACCGAGCCACGAACCGCCCTTGACACCGTAGAGCGCACCGCCCACGATTATCGGCGTAAGCGCCAGTGTTATGCTGAACGGGCCGAAATGTATCACCGACGACATCAGCTGCAGGACTACAACTATTGCCGTAAGTACACCCATACCTGCAATTGTCTTGATGTAGACTCTGTTCTTTTCTTTCTCCGATAAGACCGTTGTCTCCTCTGCGACCTTCTTTTCTGTTTCTTCCATAGTTTCCTCCTTGTCTCTGCCTCCCCGTAACGGGTGAAGCGAAAAATACCGAAAGTTTTATTTTATGAAAACAGCAGGAACTCTGCCGGATTCATCACTTCTCTCGCGCGAGAACTGTGCTATTATAGTTCCGCCGTCAGTTTCGGCAAGAACGACATGATCACGTCCGCCGCACATGAGAGTGTATCTCATCACCGCGTCCGCGAAATCATCGAAATCTTCACTCTCGACCTTCATATTTCCGCCGTTGTCATAGCGTTCGGTATAACAGAGAAGATATTTCATAAGCGTTCCTTTCTTCCTTACGGACAGAGCTATGCTTTATTATTATAACACATTTTATATATCAAGGCAAGGTTAAAATAAACACAAAATCAAGGGAATTTTATCAATTTTAGGGCATTTTTTACATTGCGGAATAAAAGCACCGGCGCAGCTTCTGCTGTGCCGGTGCTATAAGCATTATACATATTTCAGCATTATTTTGTATCCTGTCTGCTTTCGGTGAGTACGATGTCAATGTCAACGCTGTCAACGCCGCCGAGTCCGTTCTCGCGGGCTACGGTAACGGTTACGGTATCGCCTACCTTGAATTTGCTCAGTATGCTCTGTACATCCTTGAGGCTGGCCACATTCTTGCCGTTGACCTTGGTGATTATATCACCAACGCTCAGGCCGCTCTTTTCAACAGGCTCGCCCTCATTTATAGCAGCGACCAACATACCTTTTGAAAGCTTTGTGCCGTAGAGCTTTGCTCTGTATTCCGTGAGTTCAATGGTGGAGATGCCCAGTACCGGACGGCTCTTTACATAGCCGTAGGTGAGAAGGTCTTCCATTATGGGCTTTGCTTCGTCTATCGTCAGCGCGAAGCCTATGCCCTCATACGTTGTCGCAATTATCTTGGAGTTTACGACACCTACGATATTGCCGTACATATCGAACATACCGCCGCCGGAGTTGCCGCTGTTGATAGCCGCGTCGGTCTGGATAAGGCTGATGCTGTAGCCGCTCTCATTCAGGCACTCAACGTCGAGGCCGGAAACGATACCCGTTGTCATGGTGTGCGCAAACATTATATCCGCTGTAACGCCGGGGTTGCCGATTACCGCCACCTGCTCACCTACACGGAGACTGGAGCTGTCGCCTATCTTGGCCGCGAGGAACGGCTCGTCACGTTCGATCTTTATGACCGCGATATCGGTGGAATCGTCGGAGCCTATGACCTTTGCCTCGTATTCGTGTGTCACTGCGGAGTCTTCATAATCGTTGACCTCAACGAGCAGCTTGGAGGCACCCTTCACGACATGGGCATTCGTGAGGATATACCCGTCCTCAGTGAACATTATGCCGCTGCCGTAACCCGCATATACCGGCTCGGAGCTGCCCTTGCTGCCGCTGTCTCCGCCGTATCCGAAGAAGTAATCATAGTAGTCATACGACTCCGATGTATCTTCATATACCTTTACCAGCACGATTGTGTCATTGACCGCCTCGTAAAGCTCGGGGAGCGTGTACTGACCGTTAACGCCTGTGGGCACCACGCTTGAAGCGCTTACCTTCGCCGTCACACCGCCGTTTCCGCTGCCGGATTCGGAGATCGCTGCGAGAGCCGAGGATACCGACGGATCTGTATTCTTTGAGCCGCCATCAGAGGACGATGTACCCGACTGGTTATTGTATGTCGCTGTGACTCTGCCTGAGTCTGTGCCGATCACGCGGTTCGCAAAGTACGCACCGCCAAATCCTGCTCCGCCCGCAATTACTGCCACCGCAGCCACAAGAGCCGCGGCCTTGGCGAATTTATGCTTTTTCTTCGGCTGAGCCTGAGGCATTACCGGCTGAGCGTAAACATAAGTTCCGTTCGCTCCGTTATCGTTATTGCTGTACTCGCTGTTATAGCCGTTGTAATTGTAATTCTGATTCTGTTCCATAAAGCAACATCCTTTCTTCCGTATTTACGGTCTTATGTATTCCGGGAGTTCCTTATCTCCTGCTTCGGTTATTATATTACACCCCGTTTGTGACAAATTTGTGACCGTATATTTACAAAATGGGATAAATTGTGAAAAAGAAAGGCAGTCCGAATGTGAAAGAATATGAAAGAATGTGATGATCCTGTCAGCAGCCCGGGGTAGCGGTGCTTTCACTGCCGCTGTGCTCGCCGAGCTTCACGCCGAGGGCTATGCCGCATTCCACGCGCTTCTTCATCATGGCACACTGTATCTTGTGCGGCACGCGTACATCACCTTCATAGATGAAGCCGTTGGCGTTGCAGCCGCCGGAGCAGTAGAACCGCGCCCAGCAGTCCGAGCAGCCCTGCTTGCTGTAAATATGCGTCTTTGCGAAGTAGTCCGCTATCTTCGGATCGACGTCGCCCGTATATATGTTACCCATTTTCCACTCATCGATACCGACAAATTGATGACAGGGATAAATATCTCCGTCGGGTGTCACCGCGACATACTCGTTGCCGCAGCCGCAGCCGCGCAGTCTCTTGACAGCGCAGGGTCCCTGATTCAGATCTATCATATAGTGGAAGAAATTGAAAGGCTTTTTTCCGGTTTTTTCCACGCTGTCCGCCATTATCTCGTACAGCTTGTCATACTGTTCGTATATCGCCGGCAGATCGTCCTCAGTGATAGCCCACGGTTTATCGGCAGGCGCAGACACCGGCTCGACCGAAAGCTGATAGAAGCCCAGATCCGCTATGTGCTTCACGTCTTCTGTGAAATCGAGATTGTACTTTGTGAAAGTTCCTCTCACATAGTAATCGGTGCGTCCCTCGTTCACTCTGCCCTCAACGAGCTTCTTGTAGCGCGGAACTATGATATCATAGCAGCCCTTGCCGTTGGGAGTCACGCGTATATCATCGTTGACTTCCTTCCTGCCGTCCAGTGAGAGCACACAGTTTGACATCTCACGGTTGATGTAGTCTATTTTCTCATCGTCCAGCAGCATACCGTTAGTCGTCACGGTGAAGCGGAAATTCTTGCCGTGCTGCTTCTCTATGCTGCGGGCGTAGTCAACGGTCGCCTTTACGGTCTCCCACGCCATGAGGGGCTCGCCGCCGAAGAAATCGAGCTCAAGGTTCTGCCTGCCCATAGACTTCTCGATCAGAAAGTCTATCGCTTTTCTGCCTGTCTCAGGCGTCATTATCTTTCTGCCCGTACCGAAGTCGCCGGTCGATGCAAAGCAGTATTTGCAGCGCAGATTACAGTCATGAGAAACGTGCAGGCACATCGCCTTTATCGGAGCCTTGACCTTGATATCGGCGTATTTTCTGTACTCGTCCGCGCTGTAAAGGATCCCGTCCTTGTAAAGCTCATATATCTCGGCGTAGCACTCACGGAGCTCGCTCTCGGGGTAGGCGCTCATCTTTGCAGGCAGTTCCGCCGGCATTTCCTCAGTCAGCGGAGGTTCCAGATATCCGGTCATATCGTAGACTATATCATCTACTATGTGTACCCCGCCGCTGTTTACGTCGAGGACAATATTTTCCCCGCCCTGTCTGAATCTATGTATGGTATTCGTCATAATAACTCCTTTAAAAAGTACAGGGCAGCTTATTCAGCCGCCCGTTACCCGCATACTCAAAGTATAACTTACTTGTTAGCCTCGCACTGCTGATTAGCAATAGTGCAGGAGGTCTTGCAAGCGGACTGGCAGGAAGTCTGGCACTTGCCGCAGCCGCCCTTTGCCGCTGTTTCCTTTAAGTTAGCCTTGTTGATCGTCTTGATGTGCTTCATAATGATCAACCTCCTATATTTATTTCCTTAATATTATATCATAGTTTTTCACAAATTGCAATACCCGCAGAGAAAAATCATTAAAAGTTACATTTTGCGGGCGTTAACTTTCGTACCGTCCGCCGGAGGCAACCCGAGCGCAAGCGGCCTAATCCGCCTTCCGCAGCTTCGCAAGAACGCGGGAGCTTTCGAGATCGACCTTCGCGCGGACGGGGAGAAGCCCGACGGTATCCTTGGCGATATCTCGGCGCGCAATGCCGAATTCCTCGAAAATATCAAGTATAATACCGAATTTGCAGCAGTTTATATCCATACGGTCAGCAGTTATCTCCGCCCTTGACAGGGAGCGGGTACTGCGGAGTATGTCGTAGACCTGTCTGCGCTCTGCATCGGTGGGGATCATTCTGACCAGCAGCTTCGGATCTACGCTGCCGCAGCGGTAGTCTTCGTAGGCGGTCTTCGCCGCGAGATAACGTTCCTGCCGGAACCCCACATACCGCATATCCCGCACGAACGCCGAAATGCTGCGTTCGCCGCGAAACTCATTGATCATCAGCGTAACGATCATATCCACACGATCGCCTTCTACATAAGGAAAAGCATCAAATGCCATGCCTGAGTACACCGCGCGGAGCTCCCTGCCGCCGAAGTTCAGTCCGAAGGACGTGCTTCTGCCCTCTTTGACAGCCTTCTTTGAACGTATTTCACAGTTCCGGAGCAGGAAAAGCGGCTCACGGTTGCCCTCACCGAAGGGTTCAAGATTCGAGATCGGCTCGATAGCTGCGATGTCTATGTCCTCGGGCGCAGCTTCGATATCTGCGATCAGCGTATTGCAGCAGGTACCTTTGATTCGCTCCGCACAGTAGGCGTGGACAGCGTCCGTGAACTCCTGTAATCTGGAGGTCTCAACAGTAAGGCCTGCGGCGCGCGGATGTCCTCCGTGCCGCAAAAGCAGGTCGGAACAGTTTTCCAGCATCTCGAACATATTCAGCCCGTCAACACTGCGGGCACTTCCGCGGGCAGTATCGCCCTCACGGGTTATGACTATATTGGGTTTGCCATACTTTTTCAGCAGTTCACCGCTGGCAAGACCTATTACTCCGTGCTGCCAGCCGTCACCGCTGACGATCAGCAGCTTGTGATCCAGCAGACCGGGGTCGCGGCTTATCTGCTCGTCTATCTGGGCGGTTATCGCTTCGCCCAGCTCCTTGCGGCGGGTGTTCAGCTCACACAGGGTCAGGGCATTCGCTGTCGCAGTGTTCATTGTTTCGGCAAGCAGGGTTTCCATAGCCGCGGCAGGTGTGTCTATCCTGCCGGCTGCGTTTATCTTGGGACTTATCTTGAATCCGATGAAGGACGAGGTTATCTCCATGCCCTCCTCCCAGCCGCTCATGATCAGCAGGCGGTTGAGTCCCATATTCTCTGTGTTTTCCATGAGCCGCAGGCCTTCGCGCACGATCACGCGGTTCTCCCCGCCGATATCAACAACATCAGCAATAGTCCCCAGCGCCGCCATGTCGGCATACTGCATGAATATGCTGTCGGCGCTCCCGCCGGTAAGGGTCTCTATCGCCATGAGCAGCTTCAGAGCCACTCCGCAGCCGGCAAACTCCTTGTACGGCGAAGTATCGTCCGGCCTGTGGGGATCGACTACGGCTATGGCGTCGGGAATCTCCTCCGGCACCTGGTGGTGGTCGGTGATTATGAGTTTCATGCCATTTTCTTTTATATACCGTGCCTCCACCGCCGCAGAAATGCCGGTATCCACGGTAACTATCAGCTCGGTGCCGCGTTTTTTTAGCAGGTCGATAGAAGGGATATCCAGTCCATAGCCCTCGTCACGGGTCGGGATATACCAGTCCACATCGGCTCCGCAGGCCTGTAAATAGCTCACCAGCATATATGTCGATGTAACGCCGTCACAGTCGTAGTCGCCGAAAACGGTTATCCGCGTCCCGTCCTCAACAGCCTGCGCAAGAGCTGCGGCGGCCTTGTCCATATCCTTTATGGTCATGGGGTCGGAGAGCCCGGTGCCGTTGAAGAACACGTCGGCGGCTTCCTTGGTCGCTATCCCGCGGGAGACGAGTATCCGGCATATCAGGGGCGGAAGCCCGGTATCCCTCCGCAGGGCTTCTGCGACTCCGGGATCGGGTTCATTTATCTGCCATTTATACATAAATACCTCTGTTTTTTACATTATCAGTTTATATTATAGCACGCCATTCCGTGTTTTGCAAGCCCCTTTACGGGACTTTTCATATAAATGAGAAAAGGAAGCGCATTTAAAAACACGCTCCCTTTTCAGATATATAATTATCCAAACCAACAAGCAGCATTAAATCATACGCTCGCGTTGAAGCGGCGTCCGTCCTCGGCATCATTGCCGAGAAGTATGTCAAGCTCGGATTGTTTGTCTTCAGTGCGCTCCGCAAGCAGCTTCGCGACTATATCGGCTTCCATATTCTTCATTTCGCCGATCTCTTCCGGTGATGCGGATTCGGCTTCATCTACCTCATCAGCCTCCTCCGCTGCCGCAAGCTCCTCCAGTTTCTTTGCGCGCAGCTCCGCAAGTTTCTCGGCCTGCGCATCACGGGCAGCTTTGAGCTTTTCGAGCATCTCCTCCACGCTGGATGCTTTTATTGTGTCACTTCCGTCATCAGCAAACAAGCCTTCCATCAGCTTCGCGCGCAATGTAAGGTTCCCGTCCGCATCAATGGTCGTACCGAATTTATCAACCATATCGGCGTCCTCGCCGAATTCTTTCTTGACAGCGTCGATACTTTCAATGCTCTGATCTATAAGGCCCTCGTACTTTGCGGCAGTCTCCTCGTCCGCTGCCATTCTTTCAAGCAGCGCAGGTGTAATGACCGCGTTATACTGACCTTTTCCGGTCGCGAGAAGCGCGTCCGCCTCTGCGTCCGTCTTATAATCGGCGATGATGAAGTCAACGTTGCCGTACTTCTTTTTCAGGTCATCAAGGTATTTCTGCGCAGTCTCGCTGAGTTTCGGAGCCTTGTCCGAAGCCGCGCCTATGCGCATACCGCCGTCTACCGCGTTCTGCTGAGGTTCCTCAATGAACGATGAGAACTCGGCTTTATCGAAATTTCTTTCTGCAGCGTCGGAAGCCTGCTTTTTATCTCCGCCCACTTCGCTGCGCCACGGATCGCCCTTTTTCCCATTGTTTACCTGATGCGCCGAGCCGACCTTGCCGTAACCGTTGATATTATGGATCATCTTCATCACCCTTCCGGAATGGATTCTTTATAATAATATCGTCTGCGGCAGTCAAAACTTTAGCGTTTTCCGGAAAGCCGTTCGGATTTTACACTTCACACAAAAAAGCGCTTCCTTCCGGAAACGCTTTTTGTATATTTTACAGAATAACTATTGCACTGCCGTTGGACTTTATAGTCGGGTGCGGCATGTCATTATGAATTATCTGCGTAAATCCGCCGATGTCGAGTATCGTGCCGCCGTACACCATTGTCTTGGCGCGCAGTGTAGCCGCTCCGGCAGCTGTGATGATGTCTTTCATTTTCTTCAGCTGTTCGACAAGCGGTCCCTTGTCTGCGACTTTCTGAGTGCGTATGCGCAGAGCGGCTTCGAGGAAGCTTTCGTCCTCAAGAGTCGCGGTTCCTTCTTTTTCACGCTCTCTTATCTCGCTGACCTGGTGCATGATCTTCGACAGTTCCTTGTCGATGCGCTTAAGGCCGTTTTCGAGGATCTCGGCCTCCCGGCTGTATTCATCGTGATTTCCCATAATTATGTGGGTTTCAAGACGATCACGGTTGCCGACGAGCACACAGTTGATACTGCCGGCGCATACCACCTCGCCGCCGGTTATGCGTCCCGCTCCGGTAAGGCAATCTATGCCATATACGCTCTTGGCTGTACAGCACTCGATTATATCGGCTATGATCTTTTCTCCCGCAACAAGAGTGCTTGTATAGAATTCCTTGCCTGTCAGCGTTCCGCTCGCGGCAGATACTGAAGTATCCTCGGTCTTGCCGTCTATCGTCACATTTCTGCCTGCTTCCAGAACGGCCGCATACACCTTGCCGTGTACGGTTATGCTGCCGCCCGCGCGGATCACGCTTCTGGCATTGACATTACCGTTTATTACTATCGAGCCCTCGAATTCCACAACGCCCATACTGTGCTCGATATTCCTGTCGAACACTTTTTCATTGATGACGCAATATTTACCGTCGCGCAGTACAAAACGCCCCAAACAGTCAGAGTAGAAATGATTGCCGCGTTTATATATACCCTCGCCGAAATCAAAGACCGCTTCTTTTCCCGGCTCTGCGGGAAGCACTCTGCCGCGCACATCCATGCCGTCCCTGCCGGGTTTCGGTACTGCAAGATGACAGAGCTCGGTGTCCTTTTCTACATTCGTACCATCCTCACCGGATGTCTGCACCTTCATCTTAACGGTACCGTCCGTTCCCTTTACGGGCGGAGTTCCGGTCGCTATGACCACAGGTGTGTTTACGATGTCTTCGGCCGCGATCCTCCGTACTGCCGCTTCGTCGATGCCGCAGAACACTCCGGCCGTCGAAGCTTCGCGCATTAAGTCATCGGCAGTGAATGGCTTGTGGTCATCCGAACCGGTCATTACGGTACAGACAGCCCGCATATTGTCCGGCGATATCTTCACTGTTATGAGTATCATAGACTCCGCGAGCCCGGATATCCTTCCGGCGCTCTCATCTGCGAACGGATTCCGGAATGTACCTGCTTTTTCGGGGTGAATGATCTCCTCGAGGATACTGTCGAAAAGATCGTCCAGCTTTTTCAGATCTTCTTCCATACAGCTCCTCCGATCCTGCGGTACAGACTCACAGTTTCTTTTTGCCCTTGATCGTCGAGCTTATCTCAACGTCACCGTTTTCCGCCCAGAAAGTCATCGTGCGTCCGTAATTCAGACCCGTGTCCTCCGCGATTATCGGTATGCGCAGCTTGCGCAGCGCTTCCTTGACAGCCTCGATATTGCGCTGCCCTATGTTGAACTTGGAATTGGTCGTCTGGAACATTACCGCCCCGCCTGCGATCTTAGCCTTCATCGCGGCAGGGTTCGCACCCATGATCCTCATTTTCTCCACCATATCCGGCAGAGCGGTGTCGGCGAACTTCATTCTTGTCGTATGTCCGTCTATGATAGCGGTACTGTCGGGAAGCATTATGTGCGAAAGCCCGGATATGCCCGTAGTCCTGTCATATATGCAGGTACCGATGCACGAGCCAAGCGCGTATGTAACAAGTATGTCATCGCCGCGGCCGATCTTCCAGTCCGATATGCCTATTATCAGCTTCTGCCCCATTACGCAACCCCCAGCCTTCCGAGCAGATTATCAAGCGAGTCTATTGTGGGAAGAAGCAGCATCTTCGACTGTATGCTCGTTTTATCGATTATCATGTTATTGTCGATGAAAAGCAGTTTATCGCCCATTTCGCCCATTTCTATAGCCGGAACGCTCATTATTGCTCCCAGCATATCAACAGCCATGACCGGCACCTCGATGTCTATGGTCATTCCCGCCAGCTGCGCGATAGCGTTGACGTAAGAGCCGGCCATGATGTTGCCCATTTCGTTGAGTGCGGAATTCTCGGCCTCGGAAAGCGAGAATATATCCTTCGGAGCCTCACCGAAGAAGGTTTTTTCAATAAGCCCGATAAGGTTCTCTTCAAACAGGAACATAATCATGCCTTCGATATCGCCGTTTATCCTGATGAGGATACCCGCGATGACCTTTTCGGGGCCTCCTACCGCGTTTATCGCGTCATTGAAATCGAGAATCGCAACCTTTGGCACCTCTATATCTATCATCTTTCCGACCATGGACGAGAGTGCCGTTGCGGCGTTTCCGGAGCCGATGTTGCCGACTTCACGGAGAACGTCGATCTGCATATCGTTGAGGTCTTCGTATTTTCCGATACTCATATCTGTATATTTCCTTTCAAAAAATTAACATGGTCAGCCGCGCAGATTATTGGCTATATTCATCATTTCGTCAGATGTAGTGACCACTCTCGCGCTGAACTGGTATGAGCGCTGGGTCTCGATGAGATGCACCATTTCCGAGGCAAGATCAACCGTGGACATTTCCAGAGCCTCGCGTATCAGCTCTCTGTCCTCCGCCACCACAGGCTCACCGGAACGCGGCGTGACTGCGAAGTGGTTGTCTTCGTTCTGGTCAAGTCCCCAGTTGTTGTCAACCGCGAAGATACCGATCTGCTCCGTCAGGGCATCATAATCTATCTTTGTGGTCATATAGCGCTCAGTGCCGGTTATGTTGCCGTCCGCGTCCATGACCGGTCTTTCTTCCTCCACAAACGGTACGACTATATGATTCTTCTCATTGTCGAGCACAAACTCGCCGCGAGCCGTCACAAGCTCCCAGTGATCGTTGTCTATATGGGATATCTGGAACGAGCCGTCACGGGTCAGGTATTCCCTGCCGCGTTCGTCGCGTACCATGAAGAAGTTGTCGTTGGGTATTGCATAATCGAGAGGCTGGTCGCTCATATAGAACATACCCTGCTCCCACATGAAATCGGTCTTCATTATGTACTGACCGTGACCGGTCTGCCACTCTTCCTCGGTGGCTCTCTGCACCGTGTAGACGCAGTCCGCGAAACTCGGGCGCAGCGACTTGAAACCAACGGTATTCACATTCGCAATGTTATGCGAGTATATGTTCATGCCTTCCTGCTGTGCGATCATTCCAGATGCACCGGTATAAAACGATATATTCATAGATCTACCTCGCTCTTACGGCTCTTACGCCGCTTTCCGCACTTACGATATCGAAGCGATATCTACTGCCTTGCTGTTGATCTGATCGAGTGCCTTGAGTATCTTGCTGTTTGCTTCATAAAGGCGGTGCGCCTCCATGAGCTGGGTTATTTCCTTGTTTCCGTCAACGTTCGAGTGTTCCCACGCGCCCTGTATCACGTCGAAGAATTCACCTTCAGGGAGCTGCTCGCCGCCCTCATAGAGCATCAGGTCGTTTCCGATCTTGTCTACATCGGCCTCTGGCGGTATATATGTGAGCAGCAGGGTATCGACTGTCTCGCCGTTGATCGTTATCACACCGTCGTTGTTTATCTCGAAATCATCGACTCCGAGGAATATATCTCCGTTCCTGCCCTGGACTCTGCCTGCCTTGCCGAGTATCAGATACCCTTCACCGTCCAGTTCCCACTGGCCGTTGCGGGTCTGATAGACATTGCCTGCATTGTCACGGATATTGAAGTACACATTGCCGTATATAGCGACATCGAAATTGCTCTCGGTGTATGTGAAATTGCTCTGTTCAAGATTTGTCATGGAAATATCGGCGTAAGTCTGGAGAAAATGCCCCGAAGTCTCCCGCCGTCCGTTCACGAGTATCAGCTCGTCCATGAAGGTGTTCGTGACTATCTCATCCTTGCGGTAGCCGGAGGTATTGACGTTTACGATGTTATTACCTATAGCGTCGAGTTGTCTCTGCTTGACTATCATGCCCTGCGCGGCATTGTAAAAACCTCTTAACACGGGCTGTCCTCCTTATCTTCCGGTTCATACCGGATGTTATCTGCGTTCTGCTCCGGGCGGCTTTATGTCCGCCCGCCCGCTGCTGCGCGTATCGGACAGGAACGCTGCCTGTTTATCGTTACTTTCTCATATAATCGGTGAGCTGATGCTTCAGGAACAGTATTGCCTTTGAATGTATCTGACTGACGCGGGACTCGGTAAGGCCGAGGACCCGTGCGATCTCACTGAATTTGAGCTGCTCGTAATAGTAGAGCGTTATGACCTGCTTTGCGCGGTCACTGAGTTCGTTTATCGCTTCGGTGATGACTTTCTTCTGCTCGGCGCGGTACATAGCTGCATCGGCGGCGTCATCGGATTCCATTATGTCAAAGTTGTCCTCATACAGCAACTCCTCGAAAGACAGCGTCACAGCGCCGGCGGATTCTGCCATGCGCTTTTCCAGCATATCCCGTGAAAGCCCCATGTGCTCGGCGAGCTCGGCATTCTTCGGATGACGTCCGAGCTTTGTGAAAAGCTCGTTGTATGCGGTGTCCAGCTCTCTGCCGAATGTGCGCACCTGACGCGGTATCCAGTCCTGCTTGCGGACGAAATCGACAATAGCGCCCTTTATCTTGATGTTCGCGTAGGTCTCGAACTTGACGCCGCGGTCAAGGTCAAAGCTCTCTATCGCGGACATCAGCGCTATGACGCCTTCGTTCACCACGTCGTCGGGAGAAGCGTACTTTATGTAGATATTGCGAAGCGACATGGCAAGCATACGCACAAGGTCGAGGTAACGCAGAACGATATCATTGCGCAAATTGATATCCTGCGTCTCACGATATTCGCGTATAGCCTGCAATACATCATAATCCGCCAACTGCGTCCGCCCCCCTCCTTGGAAAATGCTGCGGCCTCATGCCGCAGTTATAATGCTATGCTCCCCACAGACTGTATCTGTGTCGTGCTGTCTATCTCACTGTACGAAAGCACGGTGATATTCTGGAGGAACTGGTCTATCAGCTTCTTGAAATATACTCTTACTATAGGCGAAGTAAGTATGATTACGTTCGGGATAACGTCCTTTATCTTGTTCACTTCGTCCGTTGTCTTTGCCACGATGCGCTGAATCGTGTCGGGATCCATGGACAGATAGCTTCCCTGATCGGACTTCTTCACACTTGCGACGATCATATCCTCTATCCTCGGATCTATGGTTATCACGCGCAGGGAGTTCGCCTCGGCGAAGCGCCTCGTTATAGTGCGGCGCAGAGCCTGTCTTACATACTCCACGGTGATATCTATATCCTTCATTGTGGTGAGATGGTCGCTCAGGGTCTCGAGTATTGTCTCCATATCCCTTATCGGAACGCCCTCACGCAGCAGCATGGAGAGTACCTTCTGGAGATAACCGTAGGAAATGACATTCGGAACAAGATCCTCGACGATAGTGGCATTGGTTTTCTTGATGTTCTCCACCATAGTCTTGACATCCTGGCGTGTGAGGATCTCGCTGCAGTGCTGCTTGATGACTTCGGACAGGTGGGTTATCATTACGGAAACGGGGTCTATCAGAGTATATCCTGCCACATCCGCAGCGACCTTCTTGTCCTCGCTTATCCAGCGGGCAGGGATTCCGAAAGCCGGTTCTATGGTGTCGATACCGTCCACCGGCATCGATACATCGCCGTTATCCAGCGCGAGATAATGATCGACAAGGATCTCTCCTCTGGCGACCTCCTCGCCCTTGATCTTGATTATGTACTGGTTCGGGTTTATATCCGGGTTATCGCGCATACGCACTGAAGGTATTACCATGCCCATATCCAGCGCGAACTGCTTTCTGAACAGTACGACACGCTCTATGAAGTTTCCGCCGCTCCGCTCGTCAACGAGATGCAGCAGCGAGTAACCGAACTCCATTTCCACCTGCTCCACATTGAGCAGCTTGAATACATTGTCGATATCGCGATAGTAGTCCGTGTCCGTGGTCGGCCGCTGTTCCTTGGCCTCCTCGACCTGTTTCTGCGCTTCGGCAGCCTCGGCAACCTGCGCCTCACGGGTCTGGGTACGCCGCAGATAAATACCGGCGTACAGGAGAGCCCCGCCCAGCAGCGCGAGTATGGGCTTCGGGAAGCCCGGCACCAGCATCAGCACGATCATTACCGCACCGGTTATGATCATAACTGTCGGGTTGTTTGTGAACTGGCGCTTTACGTCCTCGTTGAAGCTGCCCTCACTCGCGGTTCTGGTAACTACCATACCGGTGGCGACGGATATCAGCAGTGAGGGTATCTGCGAGCACAGACCGTCACCGACTGTCGCCAGCGAGTATGTGCTCATAACGGTGCCTACATCGGCACCTCCGATTATTCCTATGATAGCACCGCCGATAAGGTTTATCAGCGATGTGATTATCGACATTATAGCGTCACCTTTGACGAACTTGGTGGCACCGTCCATTGCTCCGAAAAAGTCCGCTTCACGCTGTACGTTAGCACGGCGTATCTTTGCTTCTTCGTCTGTTATTGCCCCTGTGTTGAGGTCGGCGTCTATGGACATCTGCTTACCGGGCATTGCGTCCAGGGTAAATCTCGCAGCAACTTCGGAAACACGTTCCGAACCCTTGGTGATAACAAGGAAATTCGCGAGGAATATGATTATAAAGATGATAAATCCTACTACCGGGTCGCCGCCCATTACGAACTGTCCGAATGTTGCAATGACCGAACCCGCCTGTCCTGTGCTGAGTATGCCTCGGGTGGTCGAAACGTTCAGCGCAAGCCGGAATACCGTAGTGATGAGCAGTATGGTCGGGAAGATCGAAAATTCGAGGGCTTCCTTTATATACATGGTCATCAGCAGTATTACCAGCGACAGACCTATATTGACAAGGAGCAGAAAATCAAGCAGCGCTCCGCCCATGATGCCGTTGAGTGGTATGATGAGCGCGAGGATGATAAATACGACGAACACGGCAAATACATTGCTCATCATTCTTTTTACCATCTCTTACTTCCTGCCTCCTTTCGTTTTTCTGTTTTATGTCATGTACCGGAAAATCTTATCCCGATCGTCCGTTCCCTTCGCCGGCACGGTTTGCACCGTCTGTGGGCGGTTCGAACTTTATGCCCTTTGCGGTAAACATATCAGAGATAACCACCGCCACTGCCTTGAACAGCGAACTCGGTATCTCCTGCCCTATCTCTACGGTCTCGTACAGCTCTCTTGCGAGAGGACGATCCTCTGTTATGAATACGCCGCTTTTTTCGGCTATTTCGATTATCTTGAGTGCAAGAGCATCTTTGCCCTTTGCCACGACGAACGGCGCCAAATACGCCGATGTCTCGGTGTCATATTTCAGCGCCACAGCGTAGTGTGTAGGGTTTCTGACTACCACATCGGAGCCCGGTACCTGCTCCATCATACGCTGCTGCGCCATTTCACGCTGTTTCTGCTTTATCTTGCCCTTTATCTGCGGGTCACCTTCGGTCTGCTTGTACTCGTCCTTGACTTCCTGTTTTGACATTTTCAGGTTCTTCTCAAACTGGTACCACTGAAACAGGTAATCCCCCGCCGCCACGAACACGAATATGACACAGAGTATCATCACTATCGTGAATATGGTGTTCGCTATATAAGCCACCGCATAAATGGGTTCGGTGTCCACAAGACTCACTATCTCTGTCATGCGGCTCTCGATCTGGCCGTAGACCACGAAGATTATCGCAGAGAGTTCGATAATGCCCTTGAGAATACCGACCGCAGCCTGCGCCGAGAACATCTTCTTGATGCCGTTCAGCGGATTCAGCTTCGAAAATTTCGGCTTCAGCGGCTTCATCGTGAACAGCCCGCGGGTCTGGGCCATGACTGTTATTACCACGATCAGGGCTATTATCGCACAAAGCGGCAGCACTATCATTACTGCCTGCTTTATTACATTGAAGAATATATTGGTATAGGTGCTGAATTCGTTGTCGTATTCCATTCCTACCTTTTCGAGCCCTTCGGTCATTATCTTTGTGAGCTGAACGAACATATAGGAACTGAGAACGGCAAGCGCCGAGAAAGTTCCGAGTATCGCCACGGCTGTAACGACCTCGTTGCTCTGGAGCACCTGGCCTTCTTTTTCTCTGGCGTCACGCCGTTTTTTCGGCGTCGCCTTTTCGGTTTTGTCTTCTCCCGGCAACGACGATCACCTCACCCGGGAACTATACGAAATGCCTTACCGCCGCGTCAAGATTCGTCCACAGGTACCCGAACAGCTTATCGATGAACTCGGAATACGGTCCTGCCGCTGCGATTATGACTATGAAGCCGACTATCAGCTTCAGGTGGATATTCAGAACAAATATCTGTATCGTAGGCACCGCTTTCATTATGATGCCCATGCAGAATTCGACTATCAACTCTGCCGCCAGCAGCGGCATAGCAAATTTCAGTGCCAGCTCCATTATCGTGCCCATATACATGACAATGATGAGCGCCAGATCAATGGTCGCCCCTGTAAACCCGTACCCCAGCGGTATTGTCTCGTATGAGAGACTGAACAGCTTTATATACGACAGGTGACTGCCCGTGACAAAGAAGCATAGCACGAACATATAATAGTAGTAATTGCCGAATACCGGCATCGTAACTCCGGTCGCGGGGTCGTAAGCCTTAGCCATTCCGAGGCCGACCTCGGTATCCATGATCTCACCGGCGTACAGCAGTACCGTCAGTATCAGATTCGTGAAAAATCCGAATACTATGCCGATGAACAGTTCCTTTATGACTACGAACGCGAATCCGATGACTCCCGTAAATTCCGGAGCAGCGGCCGATCCGCCCATGGACGCCGTCATCAGTACTGCCAGAACTATGGACATGAAGGCTTTTATATTAGCCGGCGTGTTGTTCCGGGCGAATATCGGGTTGAAGGTAAATATCCCCGTAACCCGGCACAGCACGAATATGAACGCCGTGAAATTGCTGTAAAGTGTTTCCCAGACGAACATCACGGAATAGGCGTGGTCGCCATGAGCTCAACTATACGGTTGAAGAAATCTATGATGCTGGAGCACATCCACGGTCCCATTGCGAGGAGCGCCAGCGCTACGATTATGGCTTTCGGCGCGAAGGTGAGAGTCTGCTCATGCACCTGCGTTGCGGCCTGTAATATCGCGATTATGAGTCCGACGAGCATCGCTATCAGCAGCGTCGGCACCGCAAGCTTGAACGCAAGGATTATAGCTTCGGTGAATATCTCAAGTACAAGATCCTCGGACATTTATGCATCGACCTCCCCGATCCCTGCTCCGCTAAACATTGAAGGAATTTACGAGTGTACCGACGAGCATCTGCCAGCCGTCAACAAGCACGAACAGCATTATCTTGAACGGCAGCGATATCATCGAAGGCGGCAGCATCATCATACCCATTGCCATAAGGGTCGAGGAAACGACTATATCTATGACAAGGAAAGGTATGAAGAGCATGAAGCCCATCTGGAAGGCTCTCGTAAGCTCACTGATTATAAACGACGGTATAACGACTTCCAGCCCGAGCTGGTCGGCATAGTCGGTAAGCTCCTCATCGGTCTGTGTCAGATCGACAGGCACTTTTACTATGCTCTCTACCGGTTCTATCGGCTGTATAAAGTCCGGATCTATCACGCTGCCGTTATCCTCGGGGGCCGTAGTCTGCGCCGCAGCAGCCTCTTTAGCCTGTTCCTGCGCTTTGTAGACCGACTGACCTTTAAGTTCGAGGAAGAACTGCATATTCCTGCGCGATGTGTTTTTCAGCATGAATGTCTTGAGCGTATCCCCGGAACGGTCGAGCATCTCGTTTATGGATATCTCTCCCGCGGCATAGGGCTGATAGGCGTTGTCATTTATCTGAGTGAACGTCGGCCACATGACAAACAGTGTAAGAAATAACGAAAGCCCCATCAATACCGAGTTGGGCGGGATAGACTGGGTCTGCATCGCGTTTCTTAAAAAGCTGAAAACTATGACGATCCTTGTGAATGATGTAAGCATCACAAGGAACGACGGGGCGACCGACAGTATGGTGATTATCAGTATCACTTCAAGGGACTGGGAGCCGTCTATGCCGATGAGCTGCTTGAGCAGCGAATCATCGACGGGTTCGGTGCCCGGATTCCCCGCAAGTACCTCGGTCTCTGCGTCTCCTTCCGCAGCGCCCAGCGCCGAGGCTGTGACGCATATCACTGACATCAGCAGACACGTCACGACAAAGGATATGATGAACCTGATAAAATACTTACTGTTCTGTTTTATCGTTTCCTTGACCATTGCCGTTATCCTTTCCCGTGCCTTTATTCCTTTTCATGACCTCGGCAAACGCAGCAGCAAATGACATACCGTTCTGCGCTTCGGGAGATGACTGCTGGGCATAGTATTCCTCGGGGCTCATATCTATGTCGGCGAGCTTTTCGATATGCTGCCCCGTAACGCCGACGAGCATCAGCTTACCGGCGACACAAACAACAACAAGCATACCGTCTCTTCCGAGTGATACTCTGTCGATGACCTTCATTCGATTCCCGTTGACATATCCGAGCCCGCCGTTGAGCTTCTTCATAGCATACACAAGTATGAAGAACAACCCGAGTACGCCAGCAAGGGAAAGGATCATCCAGATCCATTCCATACCGGATCAGCCGAGTATCTTGGTGACTGTCGCTATTATTCTGTCCGGTTTGAACGGCTTTACGATGAAGTCCAGCGCGCCGAGCTTGATAGCCTCAACGACCATGGCTTCCTGACCCATGGCGCTGCACATAACGACCTTTGCCGCGGGATTCATCTTCTTGATATCGGCAAGAGCCTCGATACCGGTCTTGTTGGGCATTGTTATGTCCATGATAACGAGATCGGGCTTCTCTGCTTCATAAGTCTGGCAGGCGATAGCGCCGTCCTGCGCCTCAAGGATATTCGTGTATCCGTTCTTTGTGAGGGTATCCTTGATGAGCATTCTCATGAAGGCTGCATCGTCGACCAATAAAATCTTCTTGTCCATAGCTGTTTACTCCTTACTGATTGAATCCATAAGTTTAGATTTGATTATTTCCGTTATTCTGACAGCAAAGTTGTCGTCTATCACGACTATATCGCCCTTGGCGATCAGGTTGCCGTTCACTATTATATCGACGGGAGCTCCCGCCTGACGCTCGAGCTCGATTATCGTGCCCTGCGTGAATTCAAGTATATCTTTCACCTTGCGCCGCGCTGTGCCTATCTCGACGGATATCTCCAGCGGAACTCCCATGAGCAGCTGGAGGTTTGTTTTCTGCTCGCCCGAAAGCTGTATATCCGGTGAGTCGAACTGATTGAGCTGCGCGTTCTGAAGGTTCATGGGCTGAGGCTGCTGGTAGCCGTAAGGCATCTGCGGCATAGCACCCTGCGGATAGCCGTACGGCATCTGCGGCATAGCGCCCTGCGGATAGCCGTATGGCATCTGCGGCATAGCGCCCTGCGGATAGCCGTATGGCATCTGCGGCATAGCACCCTGCGGCATCTGCGGCATTCCGCCCATCTGCGACATATCGGGAACAGGCTGCTGCATCTGCGGCTGCGGCGGAGCTGCCGGAGCGCCTCCGCCTGCCATTGCCGCAAACATGGCATCCATTTCGGCCTGCGACATGGTACCGCCGCCGCCCGAAGGCGCTGCCGGTGCGGGAGCCGCTGCTCCTCCTCCGCCTGCCATAGACGCGAACATGGCGTCCATCTCGGCCTGCGACATAGTACCGCCGCCGCCACCCGAAGGCGCTGCCGGTGCGGGAACCGCGGGAGTCTCTTCCTCGTCCGCCGTCCCCAACACCTTGCGCGCTATATAGCTGGCAAGGTCGAGGGTCAGTATCGAAGCGAACTCGGACTTGATGACACCGTCGATCGTGAGATCGAAGTATATCGCGGTGACCTTTTCATCGGGCTCAAAGGTCTGCACCTCATTAAGGTCGATGTTTTCCATTATATACGGCGTCGGGGTCGAGATATCCACCACGATGCCGAGGAAATCGGACAGCGCAGTCGCGCTGGCACCCATCATCTGGTTCATGACCTCGGACACGGCGCTTATGTTCAGCTCGTCAAACTCGAAATCGGGTGTGACTTCAAGGGGCTGACCCATGAGCTGATTGAGTATCATCTGCACGTCGTCCTGACGGAGAACCATGAGGTTATTGCCCGAAAGGCCTCTTACATATTCTATTTTAACGCAGACAGCAGGCTCCAGCTTGTCGTATTGGAGCATATCGTCCGCTCTGACGACTTCCACTCTCGGAGTTGTGATCCACACCTTGGCGCTGAGAAGTTCGGAAACCGCGGTGGCGGCGCTTCCCATGCTTATATTCATGACTTCGCCGAGGGCGTCCTTCTCCATCTCGGAAAGGTCTGTCACAGCCATAAATCAAACCTCGCTTCTGTAAACATTTTCGATCTTTACCGCTTTGTTCTGATTGAACGAGCCGAGTTTTCCGTCGAACCAGATCTTACTGCCGATCCTTAGTTTCACGTTGCTTTCGATGCTGATGTCAAGCGGGATTATGTCATCTACCTGGAGATTGAGAACATCGTAGACATCAAGGGAAGTATTGCCCAGCACTGCGGTAATATCCAGCGAAGTTTCGTTGAGCGCCTTCATTATGTTTTCGCGTCTTTCCTGTTCTCTTACGGCATCGAATTTGCGCGTCGTCCTGACGGACCTCGTCATATACTTCTGCATGATCTCATCGAGTGTGAGTACGGGCATACAGATCGTTATTATCGTTTTTGTGTCGTTGACGGTAGCTTCCAGTGCCACGAGGATCATCGTATCATCGTAATCGACCGCCGAATAGACTCTGGAGTTGGTCTCGATGTTCACGACGGTGGGATTGACCTCAAGGTAAGGCTCCCACGGCTCGCGGAGCAGCGCCGCCATATTGTTGATTATCTTGTCTATTATGCTGACCTCTATCTCGGTGAAGTCTCTGTCGGCGTCCTTGTATTCGCCTCTGCCGCCGAGAAGTCTGTCGATCAGCGTATATGTAAGCGAGTTTGAAAGCTGGACTATCGAAGTCACTGTGCCTATATCGTCATCGTGTATGCCGAGGTCGAGCGTTCCCATCATTACATAGTCGGGCAGCGCGTTGTTGAACTCGAAATACCGCTGTTCCTCTATTGAAGCAAGCGTGACCTTGCAGTATAGTCTCAGGAGTCCCGTTAAATACGAGGAAAGAAGTCTTGCGTAGTTGTCGAAGATGCTGTCGAGTATCTTTATTCGCTCTTTGGTAAATTTCTTCGGTGCGCGGAAGTCATATTCCTTGACTTCCGGCTCCTTGCTGCTCTCGACTACCCCGCCGTTCATCGCGCTGCTTAAAAGCGCGTCTATCTGTTCCTGCGTAAGGGTCTCAGCCATTCAAACCTCACCTCACCTTCTGCTCTGAGATATCCGATACCTGACTGTGCCTTATTCAGCGGCCGCTTCCGTTTCCTCGGCGGCGGTCTCTTCGGGCTCAAGAAGTATGGATTCCGGTATCTCCGATATCGGTATGCTGTATGTGGGTCCGGTATAGTCTTCCTCGCCGCCCTGCTGGTCTACCACTGCATCCGCGTACTTGCCGTCGAGGCCGTTGATGATCTGCTGCACGGTATCGTCGGAAGTGCCGCCGTATACGTCGGTGCGGTCGATTATATCGGAATGTGTATATTCGATACCGTAGTCATACATCAGCATATCCTGGATAACTTCGGTATCCTGCGCCGCTATTTCGTTTCTCGTTATGACAAGCTCAACACGGCGGTTCTGGGCTCTGCCCTCTTCGGTGCTGTTATCGGCTATCGGGTCATGCTGTGCTCTGCCCTCGACAACGAACTTGTTGCTGTCCACAACAACGTTGAAGTCCATGTACTTCGTTACCGAACTTGCTCTGGCCGCCGACAGATCCCAGTCGTTGACCGCCGAGAACGCCACAGCCGCGGTATGTCCCTGTACTCTTACGGATTTGATGTATTCACTGATAGCCTTTATGCCGGGCATTACGGTTCGCAGCGCCTTCTTGCCGGATTCTTTGAGCACGGCACTGTCGCCGTCGAACATTATCGCGTTGTCAAATCTTATATTTATGCGGCCGGCGGAGCTCTGCGTAACAGAAACGGCTCCGGAGAACTCGCTTTCCGCCACGGCTTTGGAAGCCCACGCGAAGAGCTCGTCGAAGTTGTTCGGCAGACCCAGCGAATCCTTTTCGGTGCTGTGCTGCGTGCCTTCGCCGTTGTTTGCGGGAACATCGCTGTTGCCATCATTGTCGGACTTGCTGTCGCCCGCATCTATATCCTCCATGACAAACGGGTTGATATACTGACCCTGGCTGTTGAAGGACTGGAATATATACTGGAATTTAGTCTCGTCCGGAGTCGACGCCGCATACAGAAGCACGAAAAAGCACATCAGCAGCGTTACCATGTCTCCGTATGTGGACATCCACTCGTCAACACCGGTATGTATGATCTTGACTTTTTTCTTCGCCATATTTCTTTCCTCACTGACCTGTACTCACGGCAGATGAAAACAAGTCAGTAATATATTATACCATAAAAGCAGATCTTTTGCAATATTTTTCTGCATTTTTACTGTCTGTTCTGCTCGCAGGGCGAGCAATTTCAGTCATCAGCCGCCTGCGGCTTCTTCCTTCTTGGCCGACTTCGGCATCATGAACTCAAGTTTTTCCTTTATCATTCGGGGGTTCGAACCGGCAGCAATTGCCATTACGCCCTCGATGATAATCTGCATACAGAACACTTCATCGTCATGCGCGTTTTTCAGCGATGTCGCGATAGGCGTGAAGATAACGTTCGCGAACAGTGAACCGTAGAACGTGGTAATGAGCGCGGTCGCCATAGCCGGACCGAGGTCACCGCCGTCCAGGTTCTGAAGCATGATAACAAGTCCGACCAGCGTACCTATCATTCCGAAGGCCGGACACAGGCTGGCGCCCTTCTCAAAGAATCCTCGGTTCGCTTCATGACGGGCTTCGAGGAATTCCAGCGAGCCTTCGAGCATCTCTCTTACCTTTGCCGAATCGTTTGCGTCTACGATAAGCATAAGACTCTGCTTCATGAACGGGTCGTCGCACTTGTTGGCACTGTCTTCCAGCGCGAGAAGTCCCTTGCTTCGCGCTGTATTTGCGAATTCGACTATCTGATCTATGTACTTCTGCGGGTTGTACTTCTGAGGCAGTATTGCGAGAATGAACAGCTTGGGAAGTGTTTTCAGCAGCGAGAGCGGTGAAAGTCCGATAAGTACACCGAACGTGCCTCCGACGGTGATCATCAGCGACGGTATATCTATGAACCAGTCGAGCTGTCCGCCCTGGAAGATACCGAACAGGATAAGTCCGAACGCCAGTACCCAGCCTATTATAAGTGTAATATTCAAAATGGTTCCCTCCGGTAAAATTATATTTTTTCACACCAAATCCCGCATAAACCCGGATACCTGCCGCTCTGACGCAGCGAAGCATTCGGGATCATACGGTAATAATGCGATATTCAGCTTTCCCGCGGGTTCTCCCTGATCCGCGCATGGCAGGCGCGGTTGAAGCCCACGATCTTTCCCATTATCTCGTTAAGAGATTCCTGAACTATATAACTGTTTCCGTTCACCATATTGACCACAGTGTCCGGAGACTCCACAACATTTTCGATATGTGCTTCATTCAGCATTATATCCTTGCCGTTGAGTTTCGTTAAAATTATCATATTCTATCCTTGTATAAACCGCTTATGCGGTGAGGGACAAGCCCTCACCGCTGCGGAAGATGATTATCTCTTGAGGTTGATGAGCTCTTCGAGCATGGTATCCGATACTGTGATGATACGCGAGTTTGCCTGATAGCCTCTTTGCGTGATTATCATGTCGGAAAATTCCTGCGCGAGGTCAACATTGGACATTTCCAGCGCACCGGCAACCACATCGCCAGCGCCGTCCTTGCCCGCGATCTTCACCTGTGCCTCGCCGGAAGCGAGTGTCGCTCTCCAGAGCGTGGTGCCCGCCTGCTCAAGACCGGTGGGGTTCTCAAAAGTAGCAATGTCTATACGTCCGAGATAGAGCAGACCGTGTACCGCATGACGGCCTATGATAGTACCGTCGTTCTGGATACGCAGGGACTCCAGGTCGTCAACCTCCTGCTCCGCCGCAAGTCGTCCGTCGGTAAGCGTTACCGTGCTCATAGCTGTGGCGATATCCGAGAAGAAGTTGTCACGGCCGCCGGCAAGTCCTAAGCGCTCGGTTTTTGCGCCGAGTGCGGTTGAGAAGCTGAAATTCGGGATATAAGCGGACTCAGCCACTTCGCTCTCCGTAGTATTGCCGCTGTCGTCGGTAGTGGTCACTTTGTGAGTGGTCTCGGCTGCGGAAACAGTGATCTTGTAATCTTCACCCTTGTCGGCCGCGGCGAGGTTCACTGCCTTCTGGATAGCTTCCAGAGTCGTGCTCTCGGGAACGGTTATGGTAAGTGTGCTGTCCTTCCACTTCGCAACAGGCGCCGAGCCGATAGAAGAGGAATACTTGAGATCTATCTCGTATTTGTTTGCGAACTCGCCGGGAGTGTCGGCTGTGAATGTGAGGGATATCTTATCCGCCACGCTGCCGTCGGCGTCGTAAGTATAGAGATCAAGCGTATTTGTGGCATTGAGCGCCTGCACATCGCTGTAGGAGGGCAGGTTATCGAAGCTCACGTCCAGGGGCAGGATATCCTCGGAAAGGTCAACACCGCCCTGCTTGATCGCATCGTTGAGCTTGGTCTCGAAATCATCGAGAGCAGCCTGCGTATATATATTTCTTGCATTGGAAATTTCTGCCGCAAAAGTTCTGTCTTCAGCGGAGAGCTCATTGATCTTGCCTTCGAGACGTCTGTAAGCCTCGGCGTAATACTCAGGATCAGTCTCCCACGGCAGCGGGTCGGTATCGGGTGCGCCGTCGGGTCTGGTATTTCCGTACTTCTCGCGGAGATTGAGTATTATCGCGGCAGCCTCGGCGTCCTTGGGTTCCGTGGCTGTGGGATCCACATAGTCTGTGTACAGGTCTATCACAGTCTTGTTGTAGTCCTTGAGAGCTTCGCCGCCAAAGTCCTGGTCGAGATCCATGTATATGGTGAGGTTGGGGCCGCTCTTTGTGGCGAAGGGAGTATCCGAGTTCACGATAGAGAACGAGATGTTGCCCTCTTCTCCGGGAGAAGCCGCCGTGATAGTGATGTCGTAGCCGTTGACATTCTTGGTCGATGACGCTTTGTTGTCCTCGACTGCGGGTATTCTTATGTTGATGCGCTGTGACTGGCCTGTCTCAACACCGGTGGGGTCGCCCGAAACGCCCAGCACCATATTGCCGTTCTGGTCGCAGAGGTTGCCGTAGCTGTCCACGGAGAACTTGCCGGAACGGGTGTAATATATATTTCCCGAATCGTCCATTACCTGGAAGAAACCTTCGCCCTCAAGAGCGCAGTCATAATAGCTGTCGGTGTATGTAAAACCCGACTGTGTCATGATCTGCTGCACCGAACCGAGCTGTGCGCCGTAGCCTATCTGGGTGGGGTTCTTACCGCCCGTGGTGGCATCGCCCGCCGAAGCGTTGGTCTTGGTCTGGTAGTAAACGTCCTTGAACGTTACCGCGCTTGCCTTGTAGCCTGTTGTATTTACATTGGAGATGTTATTGCCTATAACGTCCATTCTCTGGTTATGGGTCTTCATTCCGGCAACACCGGAATACAATGATTTCATCATAGCGGTAATTCCTTTCTGGTCTGCCGCCGCGCCGTCCTTCTGTCGTTCGGGACGGCCATATCTCCCGGGAACTTCTCCCGGGTCCGATATCATACTATAACGGCGGAATCAATGTTGGTAAATACGTTTTCTTTTAGATCTTCTGCCGATACCGTTGTTATGACGGTATTGTTCTTGACGCTCACGATAAATGCCGTGCTGTCCACGAGTATGAGACTCTCGTCACAGCCCTTCTCCGCTGCGAGCTCCACTCCTCTGTTGAGACGCTCGATACGGTCGTTGCCGACAATGTCGATCTGTCTGCTCTCAAGGCGCTTTATCGCGTGATTGGAGAATTCCACTTCCTTGTTTCCGAGCTTTTCACGAAGCTCCTCCGCAAAGCTGCCTGCTCTGTCCTCCGCCCGTTCTGTGTTCTGTACTCCGGGTGAAGTCCGTCCCGCCCCTGTGGAAACGCTTACCGCGCCGCGTCCGGCAAGATACTCACTTATCAGCATCGTGTTCCCTCATTTCCGGTCGGTTCATTCAAATAACTCGTAAATATCTTCGATATCGTCCTCGTCGGTCTCAATAACGCCCGTATCGTCTCCGGAAGATGTCTGCTGCTGTGTGGAAGCCGCTTCTTCTGCCGCTGCCGCTGTGGGTGCGCTGACATTCTCCTCTGCGGGTGTTTCCTCTTCGGGCTCGTCCGTACTCTGCGATGCCGCAGTTTCCTGAGCCTCGGGGCCGTTCACCTTGACTATCTCGGTGGCGTCATAAGCATAGCCGTTTACGATCACTCTCACGTTACCGTTCTCGATCTCCAGTGAGCTTGCCACGCCTTCATCGATGTAAGTCATTCCTGTGCTGTCTACCGACTGTACAACAACTGTCCTGCCCAGTATACCTGCCGCGAAAGCTCCGTAGTCGCCTATACCGGAAGCGCTTTGTGTTTCGCTGCCGTGTACCTGGCTGACCGAGCTGAGTGCGTACTGTGTGCCCTTTACGCTTACCTTCGGGTCGCTGCCGTGTGTGACAAAATCCACGGTTCCCGTTATCGCTTCGCCGTCTCCCGCAGTAACCGTAACTTTCTTGCCTACCAGGCTGTCCGCGTAGTTCTGCTTCTGTGTGTCATAAGCGTCCTGCTGTGCCTGAAGAGCCGTAAAGCTCGCCATCTGGGAAATGAACTCGGTGTTCGATGTGGGCTCGAGGGGATCCTGATTCTGCATCTCCGCCACAAGAAGCGAATAGAAGTTGTCCATGGTGATAAGGTCGTGCTTATCGTTTGTGAACATATCCTTGTACTTCTCGTAATTGCTCTGCGGGGAGGCAAGATTGTCGAGTCCTGTTACAGATGCCATTGTTTCTCCTCCTTTACTGTTTCGTTAAATGCTTTGCAGAAGGTCGTAGAAGCTCTCTCCGTCATTATCGTCCTGCTTCTTTCCATCATCGTCCTGTCTGCCGTATGGGTTCTTGCTGCTGCCGTCGTAGCTCTGTTCGTTGAACTGCGTGTCCTCGTGCTCGGAAACTATCTGGCACTTCTCAAGCTGTACACCGCTGTCACGGAGCATACTCTGAAGTCCTTCATTCCTTGCTGCGAGCATGGCTCCCGTTCTCGGGTCGTCCGCCGTGATCTCCACCGATATCCTCTCACCTGCTGCCGCTATCTTGACTGTTATGCGTCCCAGCGATTCGGGATTGAGTACCATCGTGAACTCGGTATGGTCGTCCTGCATACTCTGTATGCGGTCGAGTATCTGTTCCGCTGTCTGGACTTCGGGAGGTCTTACCTCCGCCGTTTCAGGGAACATAGGCTCGTTCTCTACCGGAATGTCAGTCTCTGTCCTGCTGCCCATCAGTTCAGCAGCCATGTGTACCGCATCGTAGGTCTCGGTATCGGTCTCCGGTTTATTGCCGTCTTCCGTCACCATGTCGGCTCTCGTTCCGTTGAGGATATGGTCAAGCTCTCCTGTGCGGTCTGTCCGGAACATTCTGTTTGAAAGCTCTGCCTGACTGCCTTCCGCCATAGTCGGGGTCTCCTCGCCGTTACCGTATACATGACGCACGCTGATATCCGATATGCCGAGTTCGTCCTTTACCTCATCGATGAGATCGGCGAGCATCTTCACAGTCTCGGTCACCGTAAGGCTGCTCATATCCGGAGCTTCTTCCGGTTCCGCCGCTGCCGAAACAGCCTCAAAGTCTGCCGCCGCCGCTTCAACCGACAGTTTTCCGTCGGCAAGCTTCTGCACCGACTCTCCGACGAACGCTTTCAGTCCCTCGTCGAACTCCGGCTCGATGTACTCCGGTTCCTCCGGCATCTCTTCCGCCAGCACCGCAGCGAACTCCGCGCCGCTTTCCGCATCCGCAGTCACGGTCAATTCCGCCTGTCCGGGTTCCGTAGTCACAACAACCGGTTCTTCCGTGCCCGGCGCTATATCCGATATCTGCATATCGTCAGCAGCCGCAGCCGCCACAGCCGCGCCTTCCGCCGATCCGTCAGAGATCGCCGCCAGCACCTGCATAATGGCATCTATCAGCACGTCTTCCGGCAGTTCGGTGATGTCCTCACTGTCTTTCAGCGTTTCAAGCGCCTGCGAGAGCATTTCCGCAGCTTCGGCCTTATCTGGCTTTTCGCCTGTCTCGCGCACTGTCTGTGTCACGAGCTCGGCCGCCTTGCGCAGAAGATCCTCTGCCGCCTGAACATCAGCCGGTTCCGCGCTGTCGAACGTGCTGCTCTTTTCCTGCTGTCCGCGCATTTCACCGGATATTTTTTCTGCGGGTCTTGAAGTGCTTTTTTCGGTAAACCGGAACTCCTGTCTCAGATCCTTGCCGCCGCGCACTCCGCTGCCCTGAGCCGACATACCCTGACGGCTTCCGGTATCCTTCTTCACGGTACCCAGCACGTCGGAAAATCCTCCGTCGCCCTGCTCACGCTGTCCGGAGCGGTTCGCAGTCCCCACCTTCATATCCATGGATACTGCCTTCGTTAACACATTCACACCTCCTTTTCTTTGATATACAGCAGCAAAAGGGCATACTACCCCTTATACTACTATTAACTTCATTATACACAAATACACACGAAAAGTCAATGTAATTTTGTAACTTTTTACGATTATTTGCAATATCGGTAATATTTTTGTTACTTTTATACTAAAAATTTTGTACGAATAACAAGGTCATTGCTCCGGGACGGCGTCGGCATCATATTTCGGCAGCCTCCGCCGCATGAAAACGAAGCAGATAAGGTGCACCAGAAACGTCACTATCCACGATACGGGATAGGACATGAACAGCCAGAACTCGGTGTGAAACTCTTCGAGCTGAAAGCCCGTGAATATCCATAATATGCGCAGACCGCAGGCTCCAAGCAGCGACACTATCGTCGGTGTGACCGCGTATTCCATTCCCCTTATCGATCCGACTATGCAGTCCATAAGCCCGCAGGTCAGGTACAGCGTGCAGACGAGGCTCATACGCACAAGTCCGGCTTCTATCACATCGGGGCGGCTGTCATAAATGCTCAGCAGCGGCCGTCCGAACAGGAA
>JAEEJW010000172.1 GCA_016282095.1 Ruminiclostridium sp.
AAGTATGGACTATATCATTCTTGGATTGCTGATGCTCAGCAGCAGGACTATCTATCAGCTGCGAAGCCGTATAGATAAAGGACTCAATCTTATGTACAGCAGCAGTACCGGCAGCATACAGGCGGCAATAAAAAAGCTCCTTGACAGCGGATACATCGACTACCGTGACATTTGCGAAAACGGCAGGAATAAAAAAGAATACTTTATCACCGAAGCCGGCAGGCAGGAATTCGGAAGCTGGATAAACAGTCCCATTGATTCCGCAGGGATAAAATGTCCCGAGCTCTCAAAGATATATTTTATGGGATTTTCGGAGCAGAAAAACCGTGTCGAAATCATTTCGGATCACATCGCCGGATTAAAGAACAAGTATGAAGCATTGAAACTGATCTGCGATGAGGCAAAACTGTACGAGCCGCCGGATAAACAAGTGCAGGATATCATATTTTATCAGCTTGCCTCCGCACGTTTCGGACGTGATCTGATGTCTTTTACGATAAAGTGGTACGAAGATTTTCTGAACGAAATGAGGTGCCGCGATGAATAAGCAAAGAAAAGCGATAATAGAAGCGAACAAAATTTCGACAGTCGAAGAGTTTATGCTGGGCGGTCGTTCGCAGAAGGTGCTGATCGAGGGAAAGTCAGATGATCTTCCCGTCGTCATCACGCTGCACGGCGGTCCCGGGACACCTGTTCCGTTCTGTGTCGGCGCAAGGGGATTGTTTCCCGAATTCACGGACAAATGTATCCTTGTGTCGTGGGATCAGTACGGCTGCGGTATAAACAACGCAAAGCTCCCCGACGATATATCCGTGAATGATTTTGCGGAAATGACACTCGATCTTATAAAGCATATCAGAAACAGATTTCCCGATAATGAGGTATGGCTTCTCGGAATGTCGTGGGGCTCGGTATTATCCGCCCTTGCTGCGAAAAGCCGTCCCGATCTTATCGACGGGGTGATAGCATACGGTCAGGTGCTCTATCAGTTAATGCAAAGCACTGAAACCATAGATGCACTGATGAAATCCAAAGCACCCGAAAAGCTGAAAGCCGAAATAAAATCCGCCGCCGAAAACGGAAAAAACGATAAAAAGACAATAATGAAACTCAGCGGCGCTGTGCGGAAATACACCTCCGGCTACAACAATCCCGACGAACCGCAGCCCAATATGGGTAAAATCATACGCGGGATAATGACAAGCCCGGATTATAAATTCAAGGACTTCAAGGCAATGGCTGTGAACGGTTACGCAAAGAACACAAGCCTTATCACCGAATTGTCGGAGATAGACCTGCGAGATACTCTGAAAAGCGTGTCTGTTCCCTATCATATTATACAGGGAGAAACGGATATCGTGACCTGCACAAGCAGTATAGTATCTTTCGTTGAGAAAGCAGGCAATCCCCATCTTACCTGCAAGGTCATATCCCGCAGCGCACATATCCCCGGCATAAACGGAATGCAGGCTGTATTTGAAGAGATATGCGGACTGAATAAATAAATGTGACTATGCTGCCGATAGCAGCACTTCGGAACGATGATATCTGAGCAAGGAGAAAGTATGTTCACAAATAAAATTGCTGTCGTGACTGGCGGCGCGAACGGCATCGGAAAATGTATCGCAGAAACATTCAGAAAGAACGGCGCACTGGTTTGCGTTATCGACAAAGCCGAGGGAGACCATTTTGTCGGCGACATCTCCGACAAGGCTGTTCTGGAGCGATTTGCGGAGCAGATCATTTCAAGACACGGACACATTGACTATCTTATAAACAACGCTCTTCCGCTGATGAAAGGCATCGGCGAGTGCAGCTATGAAGAATTCCAATACGCGCTTGCTGTCGGAGTGACAGCTCCGTTCTATCTTGCAAAACTGTTTGCGCCGCACTTCAACAAGGACGGATGTATCATCAACATTTCATCTTCCCGTGACCGCATGAGCCAGCCGCAGACAGAGAGCTACACTGCCGCAAAGGGAGGTATCGCAGCGCTCACCCACGCGCTCGCGGTCAGCCTTGCCGGGAAAGTCCGGGTCAACTCGATTTCGCCCGGCTGGATAGATACATCTTACAAAGTATATGACGGTCCAGATGCTTACCAGCAGCCTGCGGGTCGTGTCGGAACTCCGACCGACATCGCGGAAGCCGTGATGTTCCTCTGCTCCGACAAAGCAGGCTTCATCACCGGCGAGAACCTATGCATTGACGGCGGCATGACAAAGCAGATGATCTACCACGGAGATAACGGGTGGACGCTGGAATAGACGGAGAACCGGATGGTACTGTTAGTTGTAGATACACAAAAGGGATGCTTTGGCGAAAGGTTATATTTGTTTGAAATGGTAAGAAAAATATAGCTTCAGGTTTGCAGGTCCGACCACGGTTTATTCCTATATTCAAAGGATCGGCATCGTAAATGACCACTTGCTTATGTCATTATCATACAGGAGCTCCGGATAGCTATTTATGTTATCCGGAGCTGTTGTTATATTTGATCGATTATAATATAAATCCGGGACAGTTACAGAACTGTCCCGGATTTATCATTGTCTCGCTTCAGGAGTATTCGCATCTATGCACATGATCTGCGTGCCCTTGTCACGGACATGGATAAGAGCGTCCGGTTCCTCATTAACGCCAGCACCGCCAATGCCGGATACGGTAATGCGGCAGGCTGCAAACATTTGCATGGTTATCCCGCCAGTTCCTGAAAACCGGTTCAGCATTCCATTCAGATCCTTTCCTATTCAAAGATATCGAAGAATCCCATCATATATCTGTCTGCGGCATCGGCGTTCTCTATGACTTTGCAGCCCACATATTAAAACTTATATACAACAGAATTTCAAACTGCAAAGTCCTTCATGTAAGGAGGATTATGCTTTTTGTTAGATTTATATAAATCTCCCATGTGCGAATTGTAAAATACAACGATTTACAAAAAAATGCCCCCAACATATTGACACCGTGTCAGAATGATGTTATAATATCCATAGTGACACAATGTCAGAATAGATTGAAGGAGTGATACTTATGAAGAAAAGCATTGATACAAAGCTGGCACTTTATCCCACACCCGTGACCGTGATCGGTGCTATGAACGGTGATAAACCCACATGGACTCTTGTTGCGCATATCGGTATCATCGGGCATGACCGTATCCTTGTAAGCCTTGCAGAGCCCCATTTTATCAATCATCTTATCAGAGAAAACGGCAGGCTGTCCGTAAGCCTTGTAACAGAGGAAATGCTCCCTGCTGTCGATGTTTCGGGATCTGTTACAGGAGCAAAATCCGACAAATCCGAACTGTTTGAATACGAACTCGGCGAAAGCGGCACACCTGTTATCAAGGCGGCACACCTCACGCTGGAATGCTCGGTGGCTGACATCTACAAAACACCGAATTTCGAGAGTTTCATCTGCACGATCGACAACACTTATGTTGAGGAGGACTGCCTGAATGATTACGGCAGGCCCGACTATACCAAGATCAGACCTGTGCTGTTTGAATTCCCGAATTATCAGTATCTGCGGACGGGTGACGTTATCGGGAAGTGCCTGACATTCAAGAACAAGGAGGACTGACAATGCCAAAGGGATCACCTGAACTGACGGCTTCGCGCAAAGAAGAGATAGTGAATGCCTGTGAAAAGCTCTATCAGACTATGAGTTTCAAAGAGATCACGATAAAGGATATAGGCGCCGTGACTTCGTTCACAAGAACTTCTATCTACAACTATTTTCAGACGAAAGAGGAAATCTTTCTCGCCCTTATGCAGCGCGAATACGAACGCTGGGCAGATGAAATGAACACGCTTGCGGCCGACAATGAGAACATGACCGCCAACAGTTTTGCGGATGCGATCGCTCACTCTCTTGAAAGCCATGAGCAGCTTCTGAAACTTCTTGCGATGAACCACTACGATATGGAAGAAAACTCACGCCCGGAACGGCTGACAGAGTTCAAGGTCGCTTACGGTGCTTCCCTTGATGCGGTCAGAGCGTGCATCGTGAAATTCTTCCCGGATACGGACCGCGAGAATTTTATTTTCGTTTTCTTCCCGTTCCTTTTCGGAGTATATCCGTATTCAGTAGCGACAGAAAAGCAGCTGTCAGCCATGCGTGAAGCAAAAATGGATTTTAAGATGCACAGCATTTATGAGATAATATATTCCTGCGTTATGCAGTTGTTGGGAGGTACGAAATGAAATACACAAAACTCGGCAACAGTGACCTGAATGTGTCCCGTATCTGTATGGGCTGTATGGGCTTCGGTGATGCGCAGAATGGTCAGCACTCGTGGACGATAGATGAAGAACACAGCCGTGAGATAATCAAGCGCGGCCTTGAACTCGGCGTTAATTTCTATGATACGGCTATCGCTTATCAGTCCGGAACAAGTGAGCAGTATGTCGGCAGGGCGCTGCGCGATTTTGCAAAGCGTGACGAAGTGGTTGTCGCTACGAAATTCCTGCCGAGAACTCCCGCGGATATAGAAGCGGGCATCAGCGGTCAGCAGCATATCGAGCGTATGATTAACAAAAGCCTTGAAAACCTCGGTATGGACTATGTTGACCTGTACATCTATCATATGTGGGACTGGAACACGCCCGTTTACGATATTCTGGGCGGTCTGAACAGGGTTGTAAAGGCAGGCAAAGCAAGATATATCGGCATTTCAAACTGTTATGCGTGGCAGCTCGCAAAGGCAAACGCGCTGGCTGAAAAAGAGGGCTTTGCGAAATTTGTGAGTGTGCAGGGACATTACAACCTTATCTTCCGCGAAGAAGAACGTGAAATGGCTATGCTCTGCGCGGAGGACAACATAGCAATGACACCTTACAGCGCGCTTGCAAGCGGCAGACTGGCACGGCTTCCCGGCGAGACTTCAAAGCGTGCCGAGGAAGACAGCTACGCAAAATTCAAGTATGATGCCACAAAGGAGCAGGACGAAGTTATTATCCGCCGTGTTGCGGAGCTTGCCGACAAGCACGGCGTTTCAATGACAGAAATTTCTCTTGCGTGGCTGCTTACAAAGGTGACTGCACCTGTTGTAGGCGCGACAAAACTCCACCACATCGAGGACGCAGCAAAGGCAGTAGATTTAGAGTTGAGCTCTGATGAGATCGCCTGTCTTGAAGAACCGTATGTGCCTCACGCGCTGGCAGGTGTTATGGCGCAGAACAAGCCGGCAAACAAAAACGAAAAACACGTCTGGTCAACAGGCAGTCAGAAGATTTAAGGAGGAACAGATATGAAAAACTTACCAAAGATCGCCCTCGGTGCGTGGGCTTGGGGCAATGACGGAACATTCGGCGGCAGCCTGACAGCTGATACTCTACGCCCGATCTTCGACAAGGCTATGGAAAACGGTCTGAACCTCTGGGATACCGCTTACGCCTACGGAATGGGCACTTCCGAAAAGGTGCTTGCAGACTTTGTAAAGGATCTTCCGAGAGACAGCTATCTTATCTCCGACAAATTCACACCCCAGTGTGCTGATGCTTCATCTCCGACAGCCATGAAAGATATGATCGAGATGCAGCTCAAACTTATGGCACTTGACCGCTTTGATATTTACTGGATCCACAATGTCTGGGACGCTCCTA
>JAEEJW010000173.1 GCA_016282095.1 Ruminiclostridium sp.
CGTCCGCGAGAATTTCAGCGGAGCATCGCCCGCATATACCGCGAAGCTGCCGAAGGTCACCACGCGCAGCGATCTCTGTACCTCCTGCGCTCCGTCAACCGGATAGCGCAGATCGTCGAGCTCGTGACGGATATCGTCCTCGGTGAACGGTTTCAGGACAAATCCGCTCGGTCTCGCTCTGTACGCTTCAAGGCTGTGCTGCGGGAACGAGGTCACGAATATGAAGTTGCAGCGCGGAGAATGCTTCTTAATCTCCAGCGCGAGAGCTATGCCGGAATGTTCTTCGATCTCGGTCACAAGAAACGCGATATCCCATACGGTTCCGGCAACGGAAGTCTGAAACCTGTCAGCGCCCGCAAGCGTTACGATCTCCGCGCCCGGAGAAAGCCGTCCGACAAGCTCCGACAGCCTTCCGCGCGCGGTCTCGTCGGTGTCTATGATAAGTATTTTTATAGATCTCACCCCTTTGTCGGGTACTATAATACTATATCATAACAGACAGGGCGATGCAAAAGTGAAGCAAATCCGGGGGTTTTTGAGCCGTTTTTGAAAAAATCTGCCATTTGCACAAAAAGTCAGGCTTGTTGCACAGCAGTTTGCACAATACGCCTGACCTGATATCATAATATTCAATTCTCAACTGCAAATGCGCGGGGAATTTCGCCCGGTACGCCTTTTTCAAGTCCGAGCTGCGCGATCGCTCGGTCGGCAACCTCTCTGACCTTTTCGGCACAGCCGCCCAGATGCAGTGCGCAGGTCGCCTCATCAATGCACAGATGATCGCCGCCGCCCGCAAGCCCGCAGGCACGGCAGCCGCCGGCGCATTTCAGGAGCTTTTCGCAGTTACGGCATTTCTCATTCCGTTCGAGATACTTCTCGAAGCGTGTGCATAGAATGTCGCAGGTCAGCGAATCCATGAGTGCCTCGCGCAGCGGCTTGTCAAACAGGCTCGGGAACTCCTCCGCAAAGCTGCCCGCCGCATAGCCGAGACACGGCATGAGCTGCCCCTCGGCAGAAATATACGGGTTGTTCCGCGCGGACGAACAGATAAGCACGCCGCTCAGCTCCTCCGCCGAATCAAACCCGCGTTCGATCTCCACCCGGTACGCTGTACCGTGCTTTTCGCAGACGAAAAGACCGTTGATCGCAATGGACACAGGGCTTCCGTCCGCAAAATACTGCGGGATATAGGTGCAGCATATCTCACACTGTTCCTCGGTGCTCAGTCCCAGCTCCACGGAACGGTCGCTCCATAGTCCGAGCTTCTGCGGCGCACCAACTGAAAACTGCTCCACGCCAAGCTCGCCCATGAGCTTTGCCGTATCGCGCAGCGTAGCGGCGTTGCCCTTGTGCATACACATCGAAGCCGTGACATAGAACCTGCGGCTTATCAGCAACTTTATCGCTCTTATCGCGTCCTGCTCCGCGCCCTCAACTCCGCGCAGCCAGTCGTGGCCGCCGTTCGTGCCGTCAAAGCTGATCTGGAAGGACGGGTGCTGTCCGCGCATTCCGAGATGATCGAGCAGCGCGTCCGTCACAAATCTGCCGTTGGACATGATCGTTTGGATGCAGATGTCACGCTCCGTGAGCATATCCACGATCTGCGGGAAATCAGGGCGCAGCAGCGGTTCGCCGCCTGTCAGAATGACGCTGCGAACGCCGCAGTCTGCGATCTGCTGCACAAGCTCCCGGCACTGGTCAAGGCTGAGCTGCGGGTGCTTTCCCTCCGGGGCGGAGAGGATGCAGTGCTTGCAGCGGTAATTGCACTTGCCCGTTACTGACCATGTGCAGGAGCGCAGATGCAGCGTTTTATAGCCCAAGTACAGCTGCTCGTAGGAAAGCGGCGGCAGAGGGCTTTCCGAGATCTGCACAAAGCCATGCTGCATCAGCTTTTCAAGCACAGCCTGTTCGGCTTCGTCAAGCGCCGGGAAATCGGTCTGCCCGTCAAGGCGCTTGACGAACTGATACTCCTCCCGCGTGAATTTCAGCGGGCGCTGTTCGTATTTGTAACGCAGCCTGAGCCCGTCCTCCGCACTCGTGTCGGGCAGAGTTGTGCGTCCGACGACGGTTCGAGTCATATCGAGCCAGCCGCGCAGCAGCGCATTATCCGATAATCTGATATACATATTCTACTCCTGTCCGGTCAAAAGCAACGCACGAAATGCCTTGGCTTATTGATTACTCAGGTTCAGAATCAACCCAACCTAAAACTGCCATTTGGCTGCTTAATATACCAAATGTCGCAAGTCAAGCATCTTTTTACTTCGTTGTCACCATGGTCAAACTTCTTCTCCAATGGACTGTTGCATCTTACGCATACGCCACTTTTATACCCTGCTTCACCTTCGTTTATATACCAGGTAAACCAACAAAAACAGCCGATCTCGTGACCGTTAGCCGCATCTTTTCCACCTGCGACAGCATCCATATCATCGTCATCGATCTCTGTTCCTGCGGGCATTTCCACACCATATGCGGCGCACAGCATCTTCTCACGCTCATTGTCACTCTTATCCGGGTTCTGCTCTTTGAACGACTTTGCTTTTGCTTCGACCTCGGTGCGGAACGCCTCGTCATCGCCAAGTTTCTTTCTGAATTCTTCAAGTGTCATAGTGATTCCTCCTTCTGGTTGACCGTCTCCCGGTCTTTTCTATATTATATCACACCAAGTTCGCCCTATTTCGCCCTGAAAAGGCGAAAACCTTGTACAATATGCACAAGGTTTCCGGAGTTTGCTTTGGTTATTCATACAAAATTGTGAGAAAACTCATTTTCTTTGGTCATTCTGTCTTTTCCCAATGTTATCGGTGTCGGATTTCGGTATGGTTATCGTTACCGCCGTACCCTTGTCCGAGCTCTCGAATATCAGATCGCCGCTGCACAAAGCTTTGAGCCGCGCACGGACATTCTGCATACCAACGCTGCGGCGGGTCTTCTGCTGCTCGGTGATAGTGCTTTTGCCCGTGCCGTCATCCTTTACGCGGATAAGCGTCATAAACGGCGTATCCGAGGTCTCTATCACGATATGACCGCCGTGAGTGCGGGTGCCTATACCGTAATGTACCGCGTTCTCGACAATGGGCTGCATTACAAGCGGTGGCAGCATGAACTCCGTTGCTTTAAGGTCGTATTCCACCGTGAAAACCCTGCCGTCGCCGTACTGTTCAAGCGCGAGATATTCCTTTGTGTGTGCAAGCTCCTTTGAAAAAGGTATCATCTCGTTCGTCGTGATAGATTCGAGGTTGCCGCGCAGGTACTCTGAGAAATGCGTGAGAGCCGGCTTTACCTTGTCCGGCTCGCGGTCACACAGCCCGCTTATGACCTGTAAAGAGTTAAAGATGAAATGCGGGGAGATCTGCCGCATGAGCAGCGCGTTCTTCGCCTCCGAAAACTCCAGCTCGCGTTTCAGCATATCGTTTTTCAGCTGCACCTCATAACCGATGAATACGGTCAGGTACATCAGCATTATCCCGACGCTGTCGAGCCTTGTATCGGGGAAGAATATTTCTATAATGCAGGTCGTACCGTAAAGCAGACACGCGGCTACGAACCACGCGCGGACATCGCGCTCGGCTCCCGAAAACACCACAAACAGCACAACAAGCAGGGTCTGTAGCAGGAAAACCGCGGAATAACCGATAATTCCCGCAGAGATCAGGGCTGCGAGCACAGTCAGCGGAACACATACAAATGAAAGTGCGGTCAGTATTTTCCCGTTTCGGGCAGAGCCTTTATACAAAGCCTTTTCCAGAAATAACCCGAAGAATGATATCGACAGAGCTTTGCACAGATACGATATAAATATCATGTAAGGCTCAATGACCGCAGCTTCCGTATCGCCGCTGCGAAGTGCCGACGGCATCACAGAACCGGCATAAACGGATAACGCTATACCCGACAGCGCAAGCAGAACGCTCGGGACAAAAAACGATATCCTGCGGTTCTCGTGTTCTTTTACTACGAGCGCGGCGACGATCATGACGAGAATAAGCGCGGAAAGTATCTCGCAGTATATAAATTGTCCCATTCAGACCTCCTGCGCGCTCTGCAGCTTGTCAAACACAGTCCTGCAAGCTTTTCTTACAGTAAGGAAAGCCGGAATACTGATAGTCGCGGTCAATACGTTGATTATAAAAAAGATCGCAAGTATAGCCGTGTATATCATGTTCAGTGATCCGTCGGCGTTGTCGGAAAGCAGCGTCATTATCAGGCTTGCGGAATCATTCAGCGCCGACACGATACCGATTATCAGGAAAAAGTATGCGTATTTGTGGCAGCTTGCACTTATTTCACTTTTTCCGAGCTTGTCCATTACCGCTTTGAAACCGAGCATCGCAAGACACAGCGCAGCCATTCCCACGAACTGCCGCATAACAGAAAGTATTTCCTCTACAGTTCCGAATATTCCCTCATTTCCCGTAGTAACATCGCCACCCATTATTGCGGAAATGCTGTCGAACACGAGAGCGACCACCTTTATCACGAAATAGGCTATATGCAGATACCACG
>JAEEJW010000174.1 GCA_016282095.1 Ruminiclostridium sp.
AGCTCATTCCGACCTACGGTCGGACAAAAGTGCAAGAAAAATTTGATTATTTTTGGATTTTCCTTGCACTTTTGCAACCACGAACAGGATTCAAGCTGCGCTATGAAGCCTGTTCGCGGTTGATGAGCAGACATTAATAAAATGAAAAAAACGCTTATCAGCAGGAGGACAAAAAAATGACGGATTTTCTTCAGCTCGCGCATGACAGGTATTCGGTACGCGGATTTGACGGGTGCGATATCCCTGAGGAAGACATAAACAAGATCATCGAAGCGGGGATCGCGGCTCCCACGGGCGTTAATTTCCAGCCGATAAAGATATGGGAGTTCAGGAGCCCGGAGATGCGGGAGAAGCTGCTTGCCTGCACGAAGATGAAATTCATTGAGCCGGCGAAGGTGATATTCGCTGTGGGCAGCGACCCGACGAAGGCCTGGAAGCGTCCGTTCGACGAAAAGAACTTCGGGGACGTTGACGCCGCCATCGTCATAACCCACATGATGCTTGAGATACACGAACTCGGCTACGGCTCCACATGGATAGGGCATTTCGACCCCGCCGCCCTTGCGGAGATCGTGCCGGAGACCGCGGATTACAGCATGATAGGTCTGCTTCCCGTAAGCGGCAGGGCAATGGAGCCCTCCGAGCGCCACGCAAAGCGCAAGTCTCCGGAAGAGCTCGTTACCGTGCTGTGAAAATATGAACGAAACAAAAGACGCCCGACAGTTCGCAGCTGCCGGGCGTTTCTGTTATTCGTGCAGGAAGTAGTATTTGTCGTTGTCGATTATTTTCAGCATACATTCCGCAACTGCGGGGTCGAACTGCTTTCCGGCGTTCTTCGCAATCTCGCTGCGGGCGACGTCCTGCGGCAGATACTGGCGGTAGCTGCGGTTTGAAGTCATGGCGTCGTAGCTGTCGGCTACCGCGATTATCCGCACCAGGAAGGGGATATCCTCTCCGATCCTGCCGTCGGGGTAGCCCGAACCGTCCAGCAGCTCGTGATGCCAGCGCGCAGCCTGCGCCAGCTCGGGCATGGACTCGATATTCTTGAGTATGTCATAGCCCATTGTGGTGTGCGAGCGTATCAGTTCGTATTCCTCGTCGGTCAGCTTTGCGGTCTTGTTGATTATCTCCCTCGGTATGCCTATCTTGCCTATGTCGTGGAGAAGCCCCATGTAGTACACCTTTTCCTGCTGCTCCTGCGGCAGTCCGAGATTCTTGGCTATCATTCTCGAATAGATCGCCACACGCTCGGAATGACCGTTCGTGTACTTGTCCTTGGCATCTATGGTGTGGGCAAGGGCGCCCATGACCTCCACGGTCAGGGCCCTCATGCGCTCGCCGGAGTCCTTCAGTTTTGAGATGTGCTCGTCAAGCTCCGACACCAGCTCCGACACGTCCTCCGCCAGTGTTCCCAGCTCGTTGTCGGCGTTTATCATATTCATGTCCGCGATGACGCGGGAGCTTTCCTTCGACTTTATGTATTCGCGGACGCCCTGCTGTATCTTCACGGCGGGTCTCACAGCCGTTCTGGCCAGATATGCTATCAGCATCAGCCCCGCGATCATCATGATACCCAGGACTATCAGTCCCATGAGCGCTAGGTTGTCGGTAAGGTTCTTCCTGAAGCTGCTCCAGTCGTACTCGATGCAAACGACTCTGTCGGCTCTGCCGTACAGGTCTATGGGCGCATAGCCGATGTACATTTCTCTGCCGTCGGCTCCGGGCGCGACTTCATATTCGGTGGAGCCGAATATTCCCGAGCGTATCTTCTTTACAGCCGGGTGAAACTCCGGCGAAATATCGTACTGCCTGTCCGCGGAAATATCATCGCCGGCTTCGCCGGGGAGCACCTCAGCCGGGGCTTCCACTGTCTCTTCGGCAGTATCTTCCGCGGCTTCTTCCGAAGCCTCTTCCTCCTCATCTTCCCTGGTGCCGAGGAAGTAGACATGACCCGGGTACTTGTCGCCTATGTCCATGATGTAGATTCGTTCGTAATCAAACTGACTTATCTCATACTGTATCCAGCTCAGGACAGTGCTGTGCATTGAGTGCGCCGCGTATATCTTCTGTTCCGGTGTGTATCCGGAAAACTTTGTGTATGTGAAACCGTCCAGCTCGTCCAGGGCATTTTCCATTCCGAGAGAATAATAGTCGTCATAAGATGATTCGCTGAATAATTCCGGGTTTTCAGCCCAGATGTCGAACACCTCATTCATTTCGGGGATCAGTATTATCTCTTCCCGTATCCTTTTCAGATCGCGGTCTATCATCTCGTTCTTCGCGCTGAGATACATCGAGGTTCCGCCCGTGTATATTATAAAGCCCAGGGCGGCAGTCATGATAAGAAAGAACGCCGCTATTCTCAATCCGGTCTGTACAAGCAGTCTCTGCTTTTTTTCCATTTCTTCCCTCCAGGCAGCTGTTTATTCATCATTTTATTATAACATACTTCCGTGAATAAATCAATACATATTTTGAACAGATAAGCGTTTCCGTTCCGCGGCATTTTACGGTGTGGGCTTTTTTAAATTTTTTCGAAAAAAGACTTGACAGCTAATCGAAATTAGCTTATAATATAGCTAACGGGAATTAGCCAAAGGAGGATAATATGGATACAAAAAAGAGGATACTCGACGAAGCGCTGACACTGTTTTCCGAAAGGGGCTACGCCAACGTCTTCGTGGCGGATATCGCCGGAGCTGTCGGGATAAAGGCGCCTTCTCTCTACAAGCATTTCAGGAGCAAGCAGGCTATCTTTGACGCGATTCTTGACGAGATGAAGAAAAACTACGACCGGCAGTCTGCCATGCTGGATATGGACGGGAACAGCGCTTCCGCAGACGCGGCGCATTTCTCCGCCGTTTCGGAGGACGATCTGGTGAAAACGGGAATGGGGCTTTTCATGTATTTCCTGCATGACGGCTATGTGCGCAGATTCAGGAAAATGCTCACCGTCGGGCAGTTCGGGGATCCGGAGCTGGCCGCGCTGTTCACAAAGCAGTATGCGGACGACCCGCTGTCTTATCAGTCGGCTATGTTTGCCATGCTCTCGGCGGGCGGCGTACTGAAGGACGCGGACCCCGACGTCATGGCGCTTCAGTTCTACGCGCCGCTGTTCCTTATGCTTACGGTCTGCGACAGGCACCCGGAAAGGGAAAACGAACAGATACGGCTTGCGGAGCGGCATATACGGCAGTTTTCAAGGATTTACGGAAAAAGGGAGGAAACACTATGAAGATCGTACTTATACACGGACAGAACCATAAAGGCAGCTCATACACGATAGGCAGAAAGATCGCGGAAAAGATACCCGGCGGGCCGGAGATAACGGAATTCTTCCTTCCGAAGGCTCTGGAGCATTTCTGCCTGGGCTGCTACAAATGCATAGACGCGGAGGAGAAGTGTCCGTTCTATACGGAGAAGCGGCTCATCATGGAGGAGATCGAGAAGGCTGATATCCTGATATTCACAACGCCTACCTACTGCATGAGGGCTTCCGCGCCCATGAAGTCTTTTATTGACCTTACGTTCACATACTGGATGTCCCACAGGCCGAGGAAGTGTATGTTTGAAAAACGGGCGGCGGTAGTTTCGACGGCGGCAGGCGCTGGAGCGGGTTCCGCGGTGAAGGACATCGCCACGGCGCTGGGGTACTGGGGCATCTCCGCTGTAACGAAGTACGGGACCGGCGTTCAGGCGATGAACTGGGATATGGTATCGGAGAAGAAAAAGGCGAAGATAGAAAAGAAGACCGACAGCATCGCGAAGAAGCTGTCGGCTCCGGGGAAGCCGAAGACAGGCATTAAGACAAAGGCTCTGTTCGGCCTGATGCGTATGATGCAGCTGAAGAATATGGGCTCCGGAGAAGCCGAGAGGGAATACTGGGAGAAGAACGGCTGGCTCGGCAAAGCGCGGCCGTGGAAGCAATAAAAAAGCGGGCTGCCGTACTGCAGGACGCGGTACGACAGCCCGTTTCTTATTTGTGAGATATGTATCCTGCCGGGGGCTAATTACTCCCACTCGATAGTTGCGCAGGGCTTGGGAGTGAGGTCGAAGAGCACGCGGTTTACGTTCTCCACCTCGGAGGTTATGCGCGCGGTGATATGCTGGAGCAGCGCGAACGGTACGTCCTCGACTGTTGCGGTCATGGCGTCCTTGGTATTGACTGCACGGATTATCACGGGGTACGCGAAGGTGCGCTTGCCGTCCTTCACGCCTACGGAGCGGAAGTCCGGAACTGCCGTGAAGTACTGCCATACCTTGCCCTCAAGGCCGTTCTTCGCGAATTCCTCGCGGAGTATCGCGTCGCTCTCGCGGACTGCTTCAAGACGGTCGCGGGTGATAGCGCCGAGGCAGCGCACACCGAGTCCGGGGCCGGGGAAGGGCTGACGATATACCATATTGTCCGGGAGGCCGAGAGCCTTGCCGACAACGCGGACTTCGTCCTTGAAAAGGAGCTTCACGGGCTCGACAAGCTCGAATTTCAGATCTTCGGGGAGACCGCCCACGTTGTGGTGAGCCTTTACGCCGTCGCTTTCGAGAATGTCGGGGTAAATAGTACCCTGTGCGAGGAACTCGATGCCGTCCTGCTTGCGGGCTTCTTCTTCAAATACGCGGATGAATTCGGCGCCTATTATCTTGCGCTTCTTTTCGGGCTCGGCAACTCCCGCCAGCTTATCGAGGAATCTGTCAACGGCGTCCACATACACAAGGTTTGCCTTCATCTGATCGCGGAATACCGCTACGACCTGCTCGGGCTCGCCCTTGCGGAGAAGTCCGTGGTTGACGTGAACGCAGACGAGCTGCTGTCCCACTGCCCTGATGAGCAGCGCTGCGACAACGGAGCTGTCAACGCCGCCGGACAGCGCGAGGAGCACCTTCTTGTCGCCTATCTGTGCGCGGAGAGCTTCGACCTGCTCGTCGATGAACTTCTGCGCGAGAGCTTCTGTGGTGATTCTTTCCATGGTCTCGGGTCTTACGTTTGAACTCATGCTTTTCTCCTGTTCCGGCTCCGGGTAGGGGAGCCTGTAAAATTATGCATTTTCATGTCAAATATTATACCATACGCCGACGCCGCTGTCAATAAAAATTTGCCGGGAGCCGGGGAATATGAAAATGTCCCCGGACATTAAGAGCCCGGGGACATCGGCGAACGCGCCCTGTTACTTGGCGGAGTTCTGATAGCTTTCGATCATCTTCTTCATAATGATTCCTGAACGCGGCATGGCACCGGCATACTCCCGTTCCTCGGTCATACCGAGCTTCAGCCGCACTTCTATGCGCATTGTGCTGCCTTCTTCCGGAAATACGGTTATCGTATCTATCAGCATATCCGACAGATCATTGACGGTCTGGCGGTCGAGCTCACCGTTATTGGTTTTCAGCTCGCGGTCGAAGGCTTTCCGGATATTGCGGACATTCTTCACGGTATCGGTCTTGCTCGCGGTATCCTTGCGCATATCCGAAAGCTGCGTTTTCAGGCGGATAAGCTCCGTATTCAGCCTGTCGTTGCGCGACCTGAACTCCGATTTGGTTATCGCGTCCTCGGTGTACAGGTCGAGCAGCTTGTCCTTCTTCGCCTCAAGAGCCTCTATCTCTTTCAGCAGATCGTCCGTCACGCGGTCAACGGTCCTGTCGGCGTCCTCGTTCTCATACAGCGCTATAAACTGTTCGATATAGGTATCTATATTCTCTGACAGGTCGATGAACATATCCGAGAGTATCTTGTACAGCTCCGTTTCGTATATAGCAACCGTCGGGCAATCGGCAGATTTTCCCTTCTTTTTTTCGCGGCATATCCATTCGTAGATAGGAGCGTCTCTGTGCAGCTCCTTGCTGTATGAAGTCCTCCAGAACGGCACATTGTGAACTCCGCAGATGATCTTACCGGAAAGGGGAGAGGTCTTCTTCGCGGAACGATCAGTCGCCTTGACCTTCATGCTGCGCTCGGCAAATATCTCGTTTGCCTTGTCCCACATCTCCTCGGACACTATCGCTGGGACAATCTCGCCGGTCTCGTCCTTGAACATCACCCACTCCTCCGGCGGCAGGAATTTCTGCTGCTTGGTGCGGTAGTCGGTGATCTTGACCTTGTTGCCGCAGTAGTAACCCTTGTACTTCGGGTTCTGTATGATGCCGCCGATAGTATTGTGGTGTATCAGCTTGCCCGCTCTGCTGCGGTAGCCCTTGTCCCACAGTATCTTTTCGAGATCGCGCAGACCGTAGTTTCCCGTCGCGTAGGTCTCGAATATCAGCTTCACCATTTCCGCTTCCTTCTCATTGATGACCAGCTTGCTGTTGTCCTTGTCATAGCCGAAAATGCGGGAATTGCCGATCACATGACCGTTTTCTATCGCTTTTCTGTGTCCGAACTTCACCCTCTCCGAGAGCTTGCGTACCTCGTCCTGCGCTATACTCGACATTATCGTAAGGCGCAGCTCGCTGTCCGGCTCTATCGTGCAGATGTTGTCCGTGAGAAATAATACACCCACTCCGTGTTTCAACAGGTCGCGGGTGTATGTCAGACTGTCTATGGTGTTGCGCGCAAAACGGCTGACTTCCTTCGTCAATATCAGATCGAACCTGCCGTCGAATGCGTCATGTATCATGCGCTGGAACTGTACGCGGTTCTCAGCGTTCTCGCCGCGTATACGGTCGGCATAGCCTTCGACATACTGCCAGTTCTTGTTACGGCTTATCATCTCGCGGAAGTGGCTTTCCTGGTTCTCGATAGACATGGTCTGCTCGTCGCGGGTCGTCGAGACGCGAGCGTAGTAGGTCACGCGGAGGTTGAAGTCTTCTATCTGTTTGCGCTCGGTGCGCATACGGTTGATTATTTCGTAGATGTCCATAAAAAGCCTCTCCTTGGTATGTGGTTTTGATTATTATACCATACCGAGCAGAAATTGTCAAGGGAGTACAGCACTTTATACCGACAAAAGGTGAAAGAAAAACTCACCCGAAATTCTGGGTGAGCCTGCTTACAGAATATCTTTTATTTTTATTACCTTGCATTTTTATTTACTGTGATGTATAATAAAGATGATATAATTCGACATCCGACATAAAAACGTCGTCATATCCTGATTTGCTGTGATAAAATGTGCTCACAAGTTCGATATCAAGGAGTTGTGAAAAGAGGTGGTCGCATGACCTATGTTATGTCCGATATCCACGGAATGTACGAAAAATACATGAAAATGCTTGCGCTTATCGAATTGTCGGACAAGGACACGCTGTACATTATCGGAGATGTGCTCGACCGCGGCAGTCAGCCGATACGGATATTGCAGGATATGATGCAGCGCCCGAATGTTATCCCAATCATCGGAAATCATGAGCTTATGGCGCTGAATGTGCTTGAAAAGTGCATTGATTCAGTTACAGCGGACGGACTTGCAAGTTATGACGATAATGAATTGAACGAAGCATATCTTCTGTGGCAGCTTAACGGCTGCAGGACAACAATGGAGAATATAGGCAGACTTAGTATTGCCGAACGCAGAAAGATACTTGAGTTTCTGAGATCATTCGCGCTTTATAAGAACGTGAATGTCAATGAGAAGAAGTTCATACTTGTTCACGCGGGATTTGAGAATTTTGACAAAGATCGTCCTCTCGACAGCTACACTGCCGATGAGCTTATATGGTGCAGACATGACCCGGGCGAGCGATACTTTGACGATGAGAATATCTATGTAGTTGCAGGTCATACGCCGACTGTAAAACTTACCGGAAAGCCATATGTGCTGCACAGAAGCGGCAACATCTTCATCGACTGCGGAGCGTGCATGAAAGGCGGAAAGCTCGCTTGCGTGCGGCTTGATGACTTTATGGAATATTATGCATAGGGGGGACTGTAATGTCAGACGCAACATTCAAGATATTTCGCGGCTCGCATCAGATAGGCGGCTGTTCGTCGGAATTCAGGCTCGGAGAACACAGGATAATTATTGACTTCGGCGCAAATCTTCCGGGAACGGAGAATGTGCAGATCGACGATAATGCACTTGTTGAAACTGTTTTCAGGAATGACAATGATATCATAGCTACAGACGCTGTACTGTTCACACATTATCACGGTGATCATGTCGGGCTGAAATGTTTTGTACCTAAGAGCATTCCGATATACATAGGTGGGACTGCAAAAGAGATAATGAAGATCATCGCCAGCCGTGTCGATTTCCGTAACGAAAAAACAGGCGCGGCTGAACTGCCGAAAATGCCGGTGATCGAGCGTATGATTCCCTACCCGACAGGTGGCACAGAATTGAATTTCAGCGGCATCTCCGTTACGCCCCTTTATATTGACCATTCCGCGCTTGACTCGTATATGTTCGTTATTGAGATGGACGGCAAGCGCATACTTTACACCGGAGATTTCCGTGAACACGGCATTAATGGCGACGTATTTGAACGGCTTGTGGAAACGTATGTCGGCAAGGTCGATATTCTGATTACAGAGGGAACAATGCTCTCGCGGACAAAGGAGACTGCCGCCAATATCGTTAAGACAGAGGAAGATCTCGGATGTGAAGCCACAAAGGTGTTTGCCGCACACCATGAGAATGTTGTTCTCGTGTCGTCAACCAATCTTGACAGCATTATGGAGTTCTACCACGCTGTTCCCGACGGTATGGCTTTTCTGTGTGATGCATATCAGGCTGAGATCATGCAGGCGGCTATAAAAGCCGTAAACAAGGGAAAATATCGCTATGGCAAGAATATTTACGTTCTCTGTCCCGACAACAAAAAGGCGTATATGCACGATCTGAATGACAGGCATTTCATCATGGCGGACAAGACGAAATACGATGAAAAAGGCTTTATAATGCTCGCTCGTCCTAACAAGCCTATGTTCAGAAAACTGCTCGCAGGACTGCACGACCCGCATATCATTTATTCAATGTGGAGCGGGTATCTCAAAGGCGGCAAATGCGAAGATAAGAACATTGTCGATTTTCTGTCGGGGCATGACGACAAAGAGCACCTCACGCCGCTCCACACAAGCGGTCACGCGTACGTCGAAACGATAGCGAGGCTGATAGAAAAAACGCAGCCGGAAGTCATTATCCCGATGCACACCGAAAGTGCGGACGAGTTCGCGGAGGTGCCGGAGTTTGCGGCATATAAGGACAGGGTAAATGGTCTCCGGGACGGAGAGACCTATAAGATCGGATAAAGGGAGGAAATAAATGTATGTCATTTATCAGAAGTTTTAATAAGTCCGAGTTGCTTTTGGACGAGAATACCGCTGTGGGAGAGTTCTTTCGCGACTTTGTGCGACCGGCTGTAAAGAATGGCACTCTGTTCATGGGCATAAGAGTTAACAGGCTGGACTTTTATTCGGGCGGCAACCGGTTCCTGGTTTTTGAAGGCAAAAGTTTCAAGTATGTTCCGAGAATTTACGACAAGGATGGCTCTAAGAATCTGAAATCTATAAATTTTGATGCTTTTGAAAAAGATTTTTACAAGCTTGCCGAACAATGTAAGAACTACAGCTCCTCGAACAGCAATGCCGAACAGTATGAAAGAAAAATAATACAGAACTACTTTCCGCATTATGACAGGAGCGAAAACATCATTGTGCTTGACCGCGAAATAAGAATAAATGACAGCAGCGACATAAAGGTCGACTGGCTGCTGTATAATACAGTAAAGGGACAGTTAAAATTCGTCGAGGTCAAGACAGATGATAACGCTTCTCTTCACCGCAGGGAAAAAGGCAGATTCAAGGTCGAAAACCAACTCGACAGCTACTCGGTCCAATATGGCAATAACGAGGAATTGATAATAGAACAGTATAAAATATATGTCGGGATTTTAAACGCACTTTTAGGAACATCTGTTCCCGAACCTGAAACATTCCTTGACACAAATGCGGGACTTGCTATATTTAAAAAGACCGGTTCGAGAATTGATTGCGAACTTTTAGAAAAAACCAAAGCGTTTTACGGAGATGAAAATAACACACTCGGATCAATATGGGATCATTTTAAGAAATAACAATTCCCCGCAGACATTTTTGCCTGCGGGGTTCGGTTATCTGTTATTCTCGTTCTTTCCCCATATTATCTCATTTACTCTGTTGTAAAGCTTTCCGCCGAGGTACAGGATAACAAGTGCGGTGATCGGTGAGAGTATCTGCGCCGCGAAGAACAGCAGCTTTGTGGAGAAGTCGAAGCCGTATGCTTTCGATTTTTTGCTGACAAAGACGATGATCGCTATGAGAATGATGAACGCTATGCCGTAAGCCGCCGAATGATCCTCCGCCGTGTAGTCCTCGAACCCGACCGACGCGAATATCTCCGCGCCCGTGAGAACGTAAGAGATGCAGCGTGTGCCGTGCACCCTCCGGAAGTTTATCTCGAACAGCGCCGGATACCAGACCACCAGTTTTATTGCCAGCACGATGCCTACCACCGCGCCAAGTCCGAGTAAAAGCTGTAATGCCATCATAACGGTCACCTCCGTGTTTCTTATTGTGACCTTATTATAGCATATAAAGGATAACGCTCGCGACGTTATGCTGTCGTATTTGCAATTATCGCATCAGCTTCTTCATCTGTAATTTCGTCCTTACTATCAAGTCTGTATGTACTGCCGAAAATGTCGCTCCCGGGCGTAAGTATTTTCGGATCAACGGACAGGCTGAGCTTGGCGCACTCCGCGAACGCATAATCGCCGATCTTGCTGACAGTTTCCGGAATGTTTATCTGTGTCAGGTTCCTGCACCCGAAGAACGCTTCCTCGCCTATAAATTCCACGTTATTGCCTATGTGTACACTTTCGAGTGAAATGCAGTCACGGAAAGCGCCGTGTGGGATATATGTGATGCTCTCCGGGAGCTTTATTGAATGTAAATTTATACAGCATGCGAAAGTTCCGTCCATGATGGTTTCGGTACCTTCGGGCAGCAATATCTCTTCAAGGCCGGTGCAGCCGTAAAACGCCTTGAACATTATGTAATATCCGCCTTTATCCGGCAGCATCACATTTTTCAGACCGGTGCAGCCCGCGAAAGTCTCGGGTTGTATCAGGCACTCCGGACTTTTGCGCAGGTCGATCTCTTTCAGTGCCGGGCAGTCCTTGAACGCTTCCTCGCGGATATAATGAGTTCCCAGAAATTCAATGTCTTTCAGGCTCCTGCAATTCTTAAACATACCTGCGGGGATACTATCGTACACAACCGCTCTTTTCAGCCTGCGGTTGCCCTCATAAACACGCTTGCCCCATTTTATACCATTAACACGTTCATTCAGATCGGCACAAAGAGCGCCGCATAACTTGAACGCCTGATCTCCGACCTCCCGGACGCTGTCAAGCAGATATGAGTTTTCGGGGGCAAAGTTCTCGCAGAAAAAGAACGCATTCTCGCCGATTATATCAACTGTCCCCATTAAGCTGAAATCCCGGAGACTGTGGCAGAACGAAAAAGCGCTGCTGCCGATAGTTTCCACGCTTCCGTTTATCTGAACGGATCCGAGATTTACACAGTTTGAAAATGCCATTTTGTCAATGCTTGTGAAACGCCCGTTCAGCGTCAGCTTTCGTATGGTCCTGCACGCCGCGAATGATTCGCGCCCGATGATATCAACATCTTCGGAAGAAATAACAACTTCTTCGGCGCTGCCTTTATATTTTTTCAGCGTGCGGTCTTTGATCATAAAATCGTTATTCATATCAGCACCCCATTTCTCAGTATTCCTCCGGCATCAGGCCGTTCGTGATGATAAATTCCCTGAGATCGCGGCGGTATCCGATGATATATCCCGCCTCGCACAGCGCTTTGAAATCCCTCTGGCGCGTGCGCTCGTTGCTGTCCGGAAAGCGCTTGTAATACTCGTCCTTTGCCCTGAAAAAGTCCATGGGTTCCGGAGCTGTCGGCTTTTCGCCGTAGTAGTCGATATATCCCTCGGGGTCGGCTTTATAGTCTTCCATATCTTCCTTGTACCCGAAAAGATCGTCCTCATAACGGCTCAGCTCGTTCTCGTCCGTCGGCTCAAACTCTCTGACAATAATACCAAGCCTGCGAAGCCGTGTCAGATGTTCGAGCCTGCGCGTCGGGATTCCTGAAAGGATATCTGTATATTCCTCGTTGATAATATAGTTTTTCTCTTTCTTATCGTACCTGACATCGGTGATAAGCCCGCTGTCCCGAAGGTCTTTTAGGTCACGCTGTATCATGCGGATATTCGGGTACCCGAACACCTGCATAAGCTCTTCCGGACAGTGATATTCTGTATGGATAAGGTAGTAATACAGCTTTATCTGCCTTGTCATTTTCGTCATTATATTTCCCTCCGTTCTTTAGCTTTGACTGCATTATAGCATACTTCTTATTCTCAAAGCGACAATTTGCTGTCGCGTAATATTTCAATTTTTATTATAACAGCTTCCGACATATCTGTCAAGTCATACGACAGCAAAATGTCGTTCTGACTTATGTGATATGCTATAATAGGCACATAACGAAACGGAAATAGTGCAAAGGAGAAAGAAATATGGCTGATATTATTAATGTACTGAACTTTCTGACAGATTTTTGCGTTATTTGCTATGATTCGCATTATGACAGCGACAATCCGCACTGGGGGTATGATTATACCAGCGGACATTTCGCAAGATTCAACGAAGAACAGGAAGACTACGATCTTATGTCACTTGAGGACTCTATCGCGGATTGTGATGACAAATACGGAAGGAAACCTTATGAGTATTACTGGAATATGAGAAAAGCTGTCCGGTATCGGCTGGCTCCTTATATCGGGTATCTCAGATTAGGTCACTTCGATGAAGGGTATCTTATGAAGGTTATCCTCGGCGAAGATTTCGCTGAACTGTTATTCACTTTAGGCGAAGGATACGGATATGATTACGCCGTGAAACCGCTTGATGCGATACATAGAAGCGCACACAAAAACGGATTCCGGTTAGGGCTTTCGGAAGATGCGATCTATGTTTACGAAAATGAATAATACATCGCCCGCCGGTATTAATATCCGGCGGGGTGATAATGTATGTATTAGTGGCGCGAAGCATCTATCTTATCATATCGGAGAAGATCAGAACGGGAAAAGGCGATGAAACAGCTGTCAGACTGATTGAAGACGCTGTGAGGTGGTGTGGAACCGACCTCTGCCAACATCTGTCATATAATAGAGGTTAAAAGAAAATAAGAACACCTGTTCATTAAAAATCAGGTGTTCTTTTTGTCCTCAAAAAACAAGGCGGTCATATCTCCAGCAGATTTTTGAACACTTTGGTGATAGACGATTCACCATTGTGATTCCATGCGAACTGTACATCACTGCCCGCCTGTGGCTTTTCTGTCACGTTATCGGCGAGCTTTGCGGGAATGAGCAGTTCCCAGTAACGAACCATATATGTATCGCCCTCTATCAATTCCACAACGCCGAGGTGCTGCTCAAATATCTGCATGAATCCGTCCTGTACTTTTACCTTACGATAGAGCGGGAATTCCTTGCTTATTTCTTCAAGTGCCTTTTCGTCCTCAAGCTTGGCAAAATCAGAGCTTTCAATCAACTTCCCCTTGAACGACCTCGCTTCCTCGGTAAGCGGCAGGAACATAAGTGCATCGAAAGAGTTGCCGCACGCGTCGGTAATTCCGTATTTCGCGCCGCGTTCAAAGCCGAATCTCGGGTAATAATACGGCTCGCCCATAAGCGCTATACCGGATATACCCGCTTCTTTGGCGAGCTTTATCGTTTCTCTCATAAGCGCTCCGCCTATATCGTTGCCTTCAAGCGTAGGTTCCACCGCAAGCGGTCCGAATGTCGCAATATCGTGCTTTGTTTCGCCGTCCACAATCCACGCCTTGGTGTAATACACGGCTCCGACTATCTTTCCGTCGTGCTCGGCTATGCGGCTTATCTCCGGAATGTAGTCTGCGGAATCTCTTATGATGCGGATAAGCAAACGCTCGGTGCAGCCCGGCCAGTATTTGTTCCAAAAGCTTCTGACTGTCATAAGCTCTGCGTTTTTGTAGTCTGCGGGTATTTCCGCTCTTATGATAAGGTCGTTCAACATAATTACTCTCCCGTGTGTTCTGATGTATTGATTATATCACAGAATTTATTATGCGTCAACCTGTAAGAGTATTTTTGACAGGAAGCCTATCAAAAAGCGGGCTATCAGTTCTTTGCCGTTTCAGAATTAACAAATCATTAAAACTGACTCTTGTGTCCCGAAATATGACGCTTGAAAACCCAATAAAAAATCATTGTCAGAACAACTGTTCCAAATCAGGGACAGTTGTTCTTTTAACTATTGAAAGTCAATCAGGAATATGATATAATGATGAAAATGTTCGTTGGAGGCAGGCTATGTCAAATAAAGAAATATACGACGGCGAGATAAGTGTTGAGGGCTTGAGAAAATTCTTTCAGGAAAAGAACGATTTTACAAATATGCCGACTTGGAATGTCGGGGAGCTTGATGAAGATCAGGCAGAATTTCGCGAATGGATCCTCGGATATATGAATAAAAGCTGGGATGCAACTGCAAAAAATAAGGGAATGAAATATCAATCGTGGAATTATTCCGGCGATGCTCCGACCGAGTTGCTGAAACGGCGTATCGGAGATATAGTTGCCGAGAACATGTTCAAAATGGCTTGTGAGGACAATAGGATTGAGAAAGTGTTGGAGACCTTCTATCCTGTGGCGTTGGAGTCGGGACTGAGCGCTGATGAAATTCTCGGAAATGTTATGTCTCTGCTTATGGAAACGATGAATTACGGCGAGATTGCAAAGGCACAGCGTCAGTATTCCTGCGATGAGGATTTCAGCAACACGAAAAGGCAAAACTATGCAAAACAGGATCACGACAAGCGTTATAATCATACACAGGCAAAGGAGCTCACCAAGGCCCCGTTTGACGAAATACCGGAATCAACAATGGCATCTCCCGAAATGCTTGAAAAAGTGCTGTATGATATTGCAATCGAACAGGTATGCAATGGTCTCGACGAAAAAGAGGGCACTGTCGTAAAAATGCTTTGGGAGAACGCCACTCAGGAAGAAATCGCAGAAAAGCTCGGCATGACGCAGGGCGCAGTCTCTAAGATGATAGCAAGATTTCGTGAAAAGCTGGCTCCCACTCTTAAATGAAACCTTTACCGTCAAGCAGCAACAGCTCGTTGTGAAATTGCATATAAAAATCTTTTCCGAATATACAAAATAAACAAACATTAAAATTTTTATAATTTTCAGGAATATTTATTCTCTGCAAATATCTGTTATATTATAGAGGGCGAAAAAAGATACAGAGGTCACGGTTGTATTTTTATCCGCACTCGATGATCGAAATGAGAACATGAGCACCTGCTTACGGTCAGGCACCGTATAGGAGGTGTTCTTTTTATTCTCAAAAGCAAGGCGGTCGTGTTTCACGCCTGCCTCAAATCAAGAAAGGAGCAATTTTTATTACCAAAAACAACGAATTAAAAATGTACAGCTGCGCCTACATAATGGACACACAGCTGAAACCGAACACGTACATTGTCGAGCATCTGCTCTACCCCGGACTGTATGTCCTTGCGGGAGCGTCGAAGATCGGCAAGTCGTGGCTGGCACTCGACCTGTGCTTGTCGGTCGCAGAGGGCGAGCAGTTTCTGAAACACGAAACACACAAGAGCCAAGTGTTGTATCTCGCGCTCGAAGACAGCCTGATCCGTTTGCAGGATCGCTTGTATGAGTTCACAGACGAACCTGCCGAGGGATTGCATTTTTCAACGCTTGCGAACTCTATCGGCGGAGGTCTGAAACAGCAGCTCGACGATGCAAAGAAGAAACTTTCAGATTTGCGGCTGATAGTCATTGATACGCTGCAGAAGGTCAGGCGAACATTCGATGTGAAGTACGGCAGCGACTACTCCGAACTCAGTGCATTGAAGTCTGTTGCAGACAGGCTCGGGCTTGCGATACTTCTTATTCACCACACTCGCAAGGAGCGTGACAGTGATCCGTTCAATATGATCTCCGGTACAACGGGCATCATCGGTTGTGCAGACGGAAGTTTTGTTCTCGTCCGCGAAAGCAGAAGTGACAAAATCGGAAAGCTCTACTGCACAGGTCGTGACATCGAGAGCGCGGAGCTGTCACTTCGATTCGAGGGACATCGCTGGATAGTCACCGATGAAGTCGAGCCTCACAAGCGCGATACTTTTTCTTTCGCAGTTCATGATTTGATGAACGAACAAGGTTCGTTCCGAGGTACAGCTACGCAGTTAAATGAACTGCTCCGAAATCGTTTCGGAAAAGAATACGCTCCGAGTTGGTTGACACGGAATCTCATTCAGCACACCGATGAACTGTTGAGCTACGGAGTTTCATTTCGCCTCGTCAGGGTACATGGCTACCGCGAGATCGAGTTGAAATACGACCGACAGGGTGACAGCAAGGACGGTGTTCTGCTCCTCGTCGAAATTGTTGAAGATGCTGTCACCCAAAGTCTTGAAAACCTTTTAACAGAGCCAATCGCACTGGGTGACAGCAAATTCGAGCCATTTCCGCCGATTTGCGGGGCGGGTAGAGTAACGATACCACCGAGGGGGGATTCGCGCGAATTTGAGCCGTTTCTGAGCCCGTGTGAGCAGATAAAGGTCAAAGCAAAGTCTCGGCTACAAAGCAGGACTGAGTTCCAGCTATACAGAGCTTCGGCATTATGCACAGGGCGGTCAGGAAAACAGGCAAATTCGTAGGTATGAAAATGATGCAGGAAAAAGGGCGGTCGCCTTTTCGGCGCCACGCCCGTTCACTTCGTCGGGCAAAGCCCGCCGTTGAGCAGTTTGTATAAAATGAAAAAGGGGTCAAAATACCGCATCAGCTGAAAATCAGGGGTCAAAGTCTAGTGCAAAAGCCAACAAATCCCACCGTTGAACCATTCAAGGTGGGGTCAAAAATCCGAAATTAATGATTATGGATCTGAAAACGAACAATACTATATATAGAAGGAGAGTGATGTTATGACATTGAACGCCGAACAGGAAAAAATGGTCGGTAAGGCTTTTATGACTGCAATGGCAAAAAAATTATACAGAGAAGGACAGATAGATACGGTAGTTTACAACCGGCTGGTGCAGAAAATAGAGAAATTGCAGGAGATAAGTAAGAATAAATAAAACAAAAAACACGGCATACCCGCTCCGGATATGCCGTGTTATTCTGTTTATCCGAGCAGACTGAGTATGCCGTTGGTCTGCTGATTTGCCTGCGCGAGCATGGACTGTGAAGCCTGCTGGAGAATG
>JAEEJW010000019.1 GCA_016282095.1 Ruminiclostridium sp.
CACAGACTTTCGACGATACGCGACTGTGATGAGATACTTGTGCTTGACAAGGGCGTTGTGGTCGAGCGCGGGACGCATGATGAGCTTTTCGCCATGGGCGGTTATTATACTAAGCTCGTGACTAATGAGTAAGGGGGGGCGGTGATATTGTCCTTTCTTGACAGTCAGATCAAAGATCGGATAGAAAAGGAAGATGCCGAGCTTGCCGAAGCGCTTGCGGAGGCTGCCGATGCGGTCATGGGCAGGCGGGTCTCCGAAGCTATGAATGATGACCGGATAGCGGCCAAAAACGCTATTGAACGGATTCTGAAATACTATCATGCAAAGCCGAGAGAGCTGCCCGATGAAATATCAGACGTTAACGAACAGATAGATTATCAGATGCGCCCCCATGGGATAATGACACGGCGTGTCAAGCTCGAGAAAGGGTGGCACAGGAACGCTGTAGGTGCGATGATCGGCATACGAAAGTCGGACGGCGGAGTCGCTGCGCTTCTCCCGCATGGCTTTTCGGGCTACAGATACATTGACGAAAAGACCGAAAAGTCCGTGAAAATAACATCAAAGACCGAAGAGCTTCTGGAGGAAGAAGCGATAGTTTTCTACCGACCTTTTCCTTTGAAGAAAATGAAGCTGTACGACCTCATAAAGTATATTCTGTCAACGATATCTAAAACAGATATCGTGATGCTGCTCCTTATAACGGCGGCGGTAACGGGCGTGGGATTTTTCACACCTATGATAAACAACTTCATCTTCTCCGATGTTGTCATGACCGGGAGCAATACGCTGCTGATCGGCGCGGCGCTCGCACTTGTGAACGTGACACTTTGTTCGGTATTTATAGAAATACTTAACAAGCTGATCCGGATGCGTATCAACACAAGGCTTTCGCTGACGATACAGGCGGCAACGATGATGCGTGTGCTCTCATTGCCGGCAGACTTTTTCAAAAATTACAATTCAGGCGAGATGACGACAAGGTCGCAGAGTATGAGCTCGCTTTGCAATATGCTCGTGAATACCTTCTTCACGGCATCGCTCACATCTGTTTTCTCGCTGGTCTATATCGGTCAGATCTTCGTTTACGCTCCCGAGCTGGTAGTGCCGTCATTGCTGATAACAGCAGCGACTCTGGGGTTTTCATTTATAACGACTTTTGCACAGATGAAAATAAGCCGTGAGCGTATGAAACAGACCTCCAAGGAATACGGAATGTCCTATGCAATGATGCAGGGCATACAGAAGATAAAGCTCGCAGGTGCGGAGAAGAGAATGTTCGCCCGCTGGGCCAGGATATTTGCCAAGGGTGCGAGACTGTCTTATGACCCGCCTGCATTTATCGTACTGAACCCGGTCATAAACTCCGCTATCTCCCTTACGGGAACGATCGTGATGTACTTCATCGCTGTGAGCAGCGGAGTTTCGGCAGCAGATTATATAGCTTTCAATGCGGCCTACGGAATGGTATCCGCCGCATTTATGGGCATATCGGGTATAGCTATGACGGCGGCGAACATCAAGCCTGTGCTGGAAATGGTAGAGCCGATAATGAATGTCGAACCGGAGATCTCGGACGACAAGGAGATACTCACTTCGGTGGCGGGTATGATAGAGCTTGACAGCGTTTCTTTCAGATACGACGAATCAATGCCGCCTGTAGTTGACGACATGAGCCTGAAGATACGCCCCGGACAGTATGTGGCGATAGTCGGAAAAACAGGCTGCGGAAAATCGACGCTTGTCCGGCTGCTTCTGGGATTTGAGAAACCGCAGAACGGAAGTATATACTACGACGGCAAGGATATAAACTCGGTTGATCTCAGATCACTCAGGAATAAAATAGGTGTTGTTCTTCAGAACGGGAAGCTGTTCAATGGAGACATATATTCAAACATCGTCATCTCTGCACCGACTCTCACAGTCGATGACGCATGGGAGGCGGCCGAGACCGCGGGATTGGCGGACGATATCCGTGCAATGCCTATGGGTATGTTCACGATGATATCAGAAGGCAGCGGAGGAATTTCCGGCGGCCAGAAACAGCGTCTTATGATAGCTCGCGCAGTCGCGCCGAAGCCGAGGATACTGATACTCGACGAAGCAACAAGCGCACTCGACAACATTACACAGAAGAAAGTGTCGGAGGCTCTCGACAAGCTGAACTGCACCAGGATAGTGATAGCTCACCGCCTTTCGACTATAAAGCAGTGCGACAGGATAATCGTTCTCGACAAGGGCAGGATCATCGAGGACGGTAAATATGATGAACTGATAGCCAATAACGGCTTTTTTGCCGAACTTGTCGAAAGACAGAGGGTCAATGAATGACCGCTCTCAACAGTTCCGACAAGCTGCGGACAGCAAATAACAACAGGAGGATCGTTGATAATGGCAGCATTACTTAAGATCAAAAGCAAAGTGGAGGAAGGGTCCGTCATAGTGACCCCGGAGGGACGCATAGACGCAAACACCGCGTCCCTGCTCGACAAGGAGATATCGTCTGTCATAGAGAACACCGATTCTATCGTTATAGACTTTGACAGTGTGGAGTATATCTCATCGGCAGGTCTTCGCGTAATTCTCGGAACGAGCAAGGTCATGCTAAAAAAGAACGGCGACTTTAAGCTCATAAATGTTTCCGATAATATCATGGATGTTTTTGCAGTTACGGGATTTATAAACAAGCTCAACATCGTAAAAAAATAAGGAAAAGTTATTATGCAGATCTCTGATAATGTACGTTTTTTTCTGAGCCGTCAGAAATGGCTGGTCAACAGCTGTTTTTATTTCTGCCTTGTCCTGATGCTGGGTTCTCTGATATTCTGCAGAGTCGACGGCACCGATGAACTCACAAAAGTCAATTGCATCAGTATTGGTGCGGATATGGTATCGCTGGCTATATGCACGACTCTGCTTTACAGCTGCAAGCAGGATAAGGATATGAGCAGCGGTCATACGCAGATCTTCGTTTTCCTTATAACTATGGAAGCGTGCG
>JAEEJW010000175.1 GCA_016282095.1 Ruminiclostridium sp.
TGACTATCGGAAGGGCGCATATTTTTGTTCTGTACACGTTCTCGGCGTCCACAACGGATACCCAGTACAGCTCCTCACCGAACAGCCTGGTTTTCACGAAATCGTGATTATCGAGGAATACGGTAAGTCCGAGCTTAGTGAAACTTTCAGTCTCGTCAGCAATATTCATACTTTTCCAGCCGCCCGCCGTGAGATAACTCCAGCGAAGCTTAGGACGCTGCGAGAGCGGATCCTCGTCAATATCCCAGAATATGCGCATCGGGCCGTTGTCGGGCGGCGCGGAAAAACCGAGATACAACGTCCTGTCGGAAGCTCCGGCGCAGCGGAACGGAACGAAGCCGTCATAGCCCGCATCATCGGCCGGGTCATAGCGGCGTTCTTCTATGTTATTATAGGTCAGTACGTCCAGTATGCGGCAGCCGGTTATCTCATAGTGATACTCGAAGGAGATATTGCGTACACAGGGCGACATATACCAGCCCCTGGTCTTGTAAAGATTCTCGGCTTTCAGTATCCTTGCCCTGATGTAGAAACCGGACTGCGAGCCGACGAACACTTCGGAGATGTCCTCGGGGCAGATGAATGTTATGCTGCGAAAACTGCCGATGACATCCTGCTTGTAATTGAACAGATCGGAATAGGTGCTGTCCGGGAACAGTCTTGCCCAGCCGCCTCCGTTATAGTATTCCCAGATAACGCCGGTTATGGCTATCCGGTACGACTTGGCTTCCTTGAAGTCCTTCTTGCTGGCTATCCATTTATAATTTATGCCCTCATCGTCGAGCTGATTCTCTATCGGTATCTCCATAAGTGTCATATCGAAACTCATGGTGATCGCTGCGCCGCGCTTGTCAAGCACCTCGCTGCATCCGAAGTAGACCTCGTTGAAGAGCTGGAACTGCTCTCCGAAGGGATAGAATTCGTTTATATCATAATCTACGTTGCCGTCGGTTATGTGGCCGGGTATTATTGTTTTGCCGGAAGGCATAGCCTCGATATGCGAGAACGAGAAATTTTCAAAAGCGGACACGTCCTTTACCGTGAACCGTATGTTGAAACCGTCCTCATCGGCCGCGACAGCCGGGAGTTCGGAGCCTTTTGTCAGCACAAGGTCTCCGCCGCTTCCGCGGACATCGGTGAAATGCACGAAGCCCTTATCCTCGCCTGCATAGTACTCTATATCCACGGCTTCCGGGTCTGCGAGAGCCTTTATGCTGTCGTTTCCGGAAAGCGTGCCGCTCTTACGGAAGAATCGCAGAATAATTTCGCCGTCGCTCCTTACATCAAAAGCGAACGGGTGAGCTATGCGCATCATATGGCTCTGGAGGTTCACCGGAGCAAGTCCGAAAAGGCCGGTCTTCTCCTCACCGAAATTCTCGTACAGACCTATATGGTCATCTCTGTCATCGGCGACGAATACTTTCTCGATACGCGCTGGAGAAACGAGTATGTCGTCGCAGGTCTCGAAATGCATCGTGTCACCGTCGGCCGTATATGACGACATAACGGCACCCTTGTCTATCTGGGTGCTGCCCACATCGTCCGCCGACAGCGTGAAGCTCACATAGCCTTCGGACGGAGCCGCCGGCAGCAGTGAGGAGTTTATCATATTGAAGAAAGCTATCTTGTTTTTCAGCGGCGTGCCGTTGACCTTTTTCAGTGTGCCCGCCAGCATATCCGCGTAAGCAAGGGCAAGAACAGCGGCTATATCGGGATCTCCGCTGTCCATGTTCCATTCGGGAGTGTAGCTCTTTGCCCTTTCGAGTATCTGGGCGACTATATCGTCCTTATTACGGTCGTCTACCTTCACCACTGTTCTCACCTCCTCTTTTCATAATGGTTTCTTATTACCTTTCGGTATCTCCGTAGCCCTCGTTGATATAGAACGGGTAAACGAGGTTGAACGGGTTGTTCGTTGAACGCACTACATAGCTGACCCTTATTATCAGCTTACCGGCATCGTCCGCTGCCGGCGCCACTTCGGCTTCAATGTCCTTTATGCGCGGCTCCCACATTATCAGCGAGTTCTCTACCTCGCTCTTCATCATCATCATCGTAGTGTAATCCATACCGCTGAAAACGAAGGAATTGATCGAGCAGCCGAAATCCGGCATCATGGGACGTTCGCCGGGGCTCGTACCGAGTATTATGCGTATGGATTCCTGTATATCCTCTTCGTTCGAGGACATTTTTACCTTGCCTGTATTGGGGTCAACGCAGACCGGGAATTTGAAACCCGTACCGAGAAAGCTCTTATTATACATCTGCGGTGCCTCCCTTCCTCACATCAGTTGATCTTGACCATTGTTCCCTTTATCTCGGTTATGGCACTTGACTGGGATTTGATGCTGGCGTTAGCCTTCATCTCTATCGTTGTGCCTTCGACCTTCACTGCCATTGCCTTTTCGTTGAGGGCCTGATCGGCCTTGAGCTCGATCGTACCCGCCGTCAGCGATATCTTCTTTCCTGTACCGTCGAATATGCCCTTTGCCCCGCCGGCGTCAAGTGTTATCTTCTTGTCAGCCTTGACCGTGATCTCGCCGCCCTTGGCGTCTATTGTTATGACATTCTTGCCGTCCGTGTCACTGAACACAAGATTGTCCTTCTCCTCGTCCATGACTATCTTCTTGCCTTTGGCGGTCTTTATCTCTATCTTTTGCTTATCGGCTGTATCGTCTATCGTTACAACATTCTTGCCCTTGGTGATGAACTTCTTCACCATGTTCTTCTCGGTCACTGCTTCATCCGGCTGCGGGTTCTTTCCGCTCCACAAGCTGCCTATCACGATGGGGCAGTTGCGGTCTCCCATTCTGAACGCGACCACGACTTCGTCGCCCACCTCCGGCAGTGCGTACTCGCCGTACTTGTTTCCGGCGTAGGGCGTCATTACCGGTATCCAGCCGGTCACATTCAGTCCGGTCTCTCCCAGGAAGAGCTCGACCTTGACTTTGCCGGGATTGTCTTTGTCGTAGTTTTCCTTTACCGTTCCGGTAACGACTCCGTTTATTATGCCGTTTGTGTCTATACCGGCAGTGAAGCCTGCCATTTCTCCGAAAAGGCTCATAAATATCTCCTTATACCCAGCCCTTTGCTTCAAACATGGTCTTGAACGTAGACTCGGTGTAATAATGGGTGACCTCGCTCAGGTAATAGCTTTTGTCCACAAGGTCGTCCGTTTCCTCAACTTTCAGGAACCTGCCCGGAACTATTTCCGGAAGTCCTATGAGCTCGCCCTCAGCGAAACAGCTGTTCATTTTCATTTTTTCCGCTATCGCTGACGCGCGTATCTTGGCTTTTTCCTCACTGTCCGCGTCAGGGTCGATGAAGAATTGCTGCTGCGCGGGAGAAAGAACGGAAGTCTGGCTCTCCGAGGTCTTGACATTCTGCTTTGAGGATATGCTCTTGGCGTTCTGCGGGTCGTATCCTATGACTTCGATCTCGGTATCGAGATACTCTGCCATGGTACTGAGTCTTGTCAGCTCCCTGCCGAAGGTCACCGACATTATCGGTGTCTTGTTCTTGCAGGGCTTTCTGAAATATGCTTTATCGTAAAGTATGAAGAATTCACGCTCTGACTTGCCTTTTTTCAGCAGCTCATTGCGTACGAAATTGTAATCGCTGGTGCTCTGGGAAACCGGAGCTTTCAGATTATCGGTGGTAGCGTCCGCCTCTATGCTGCATAGCTTCGAATATCTGCCCACGACCTTCTTGAAGATGTCGGAATAATTCTTGTCTTCATAGAGCTGTTTCCTCACACCGCTGGTCATCATCAGCTTGCGGGCGTCCATGAGCTTCACGACGAGGGTCGGGTCGTTCTCGAATTCGGCTCCCAGTCCGGCGACATAGCCCTTGAACACCGCCGTGGTCTCGGAAAGATATCCCAGTTCGATCTCCATTATGGTACCGAGCTTGAACAGTTTCTTGACCTTGCTGTCAAAGCTGTGCTTCTCCACGTTGTAGGTGTCGGCAATCTTTATGACCGCCATTCCCGCAGTCTCTATCGACAGCGTGACCGTAAGCTCGATCACCGTAAGATCATTCTTCGATACAATATCCGAACCGTTTGATTTTATCTTCACGGCCGGTACTATGAAATTTCCGTACTTGTTTTCAAGTGATGTATATTTCGCGGTAGCAGTCATAAGATCTGCCATTTCCGTTCACCGCCCTCCCGGAGTTCGTCAGTCATCTATCGACGGTACACGCAGCACCTTGCCGACAGATATGTCGAGCGGGTTCATTATCCCGTTCGCGTCGGCTATCCTGCGCCATTCGCGGGAGCTGCCGTATTCCTTCTGCGCCATGTTCCAGATATTGGTATCCTCTGTCATGATGCGTGCCTTGGTGCGGTCTGGCGACATGAACGGGCTCTTCTTTTCCGACGAGGCTCCGTTCATTCCCTTCATCGTGAGATCCATTACCGCCCGCAGCGGCTTACCCTTGTTGTCGAACATCGTATATGTCACCGACACGTTTGAAACATACCCCACGAATTGCAGCGAGCCCCATACGAACACCGCTCCCGGCGGCTGGTGAGATTCGCCGTCGATGATCGTCAGCGAGGTTATCTTGTTTATCTTCTTGGTTATGTCGCTGTCCTCTCCGCCCATCAGTGCGTTGACAGCGCCCGTAGCCAAAGATGTGACTGAAGTTATCTCGTCGCAGTTGAAATACAGCTTGACATTCAGCACTGCAAGCGGTCTGCCGTTGAAGTCCACTACCGGCTCGTCCTTTTTGCGCCGGGTCTTTTCCGAGAACTGCGTGCTCTCGGATATCCTGTACTCCGACGGATTGAACTGCACCGGTATCTGCTCCGGAGGCGTACTGCCTATGACTATCGTAGCTTTGGCGCTCGACAGCTTTTCCGCTACCTTTACCGCGGCATTAGCAAGTGTAGTTGTAAATCCCATTGTGCCGCTCCTTTCCTGCGATCGCCGGTATCAAACTCACAGCCCGGAGAATCTTGACCTGTCAAGTCTCATGCGGCTGCGCAGCTTCCGTATCATTTCTTCAGAGATAGCATCGATGTCACTCGACTTGAGGGTCACCGACTCTATCGCACGTTGTTTTTCGCGTATTTCTTCTATCATCTTGCTGTTGGCAGCTACCTTCTCGGCAGTCTGCTCGATCGCCGCCATGGCTTCACCGAAGCCGTGCGTTCCGATCTCGAACGACGGAGTCAGGCCGGCGTCGCCGCCTTCAACGAGGTTACCGAACTGTTTTACAAGCTCCGCCGCGCTGGGAGGCGCCGTTTCCGCTGCCTGCGGCACAGGCGGTGCAGGTGCGGCCTGCGGCACAGGCTCACGGTAACTCAGCGGGGCGCTTTCCGGCATCAGCGGCAGCATCGACTGTGGCGTGCTGTCCGCGGCGGCATCCGCGCCGTCTCTGCCCGGTACACCGGGGGAGCCGTTACGCGCCGTCAGGCTTCTGCCGTTCAGCACTGTCATAATATGCCTGTGAGTCATCACGCTGCGGCCGTTATGTACCGACGCTCTCGGAAGTCCGCTGCTGCGTCCGGCGGTGATGTCTCCCCGATTTCCCGGAAGTATCATGCCGTCCAGCGTGTAGACCGGAAGCAGCCGCACGCTTTCCGAAACCGCGTTCTGCGGCGTCAGGGTAACCGGCAGATCATATTCCGATACTGCGGTGTTGAATGTATAGTTAAGATATGTGTCATCATAAGCGATATCCGGAGCGTACACCGGGCTCTGCACAGTCGCCGCACCGGGAGATACCGTACTTGCAGTGCCCGGCGCTGCCGCAGATATGCCGTGCATCGCCGCGGGAGATGTGCCGGTGACTGCTGCCCGTACTCCGGGAACCGAACCCGTGTTCCGCGCCGCCGGAACGGCAGGAGCCGTTCTGCTGCGCTCCGAAGCCGCTGTATGCTCTGCTGCGGTCTTCATGGAACGCTCGTATCTGTTGATCCTGTCAAGCACATTCCGGACTATATCGTGTGTGGTATGCTCTTTTCTGAATACAGTCTGTGCGCCGTTCATCCCGCCGGGAATTTCCTGATAGACAGCTGCGTGTCCCGTTATTCCCTTCGGTGACGACGCACCGGCAATGCCTTGTGCCGGAGCTCCGGAGATCATTCCCGGCACCGCTGCCGGTGCCGTTCCGGGTACCGCCTGCGCGGGAGTTCCGGGTGCCGCAGGCTGGTGAACCTGCGAAACGAACGTATTCTGCTGAGTCTGTATGCTATTTATATTCCTCAGGTCTGTCCGGTAATCCGAAACTTCTGACGTATTATGGAATGTTGTCTGCGGATATGACATATACCGCGCAATTTCTTCACCGGACTGTGCCGTTGTCAGATTTCCCGCGTTTCCCACCGTGATGTGCGACGTAAGCGCCTGCGGAACACTGTTCATACCGTGATCCGGAACCGTAAGATAGTTCATCAGGGCAGGCATATACACGATATTGTCTGTGTTTGCGGTCATCTGCGGTACTCTGCCCTCACCGGATGCTGCCGGGAGCCCGTAGTACAGCTTATACAGTAGCGAAGCCGCTGTACCCGCTGCCGCGGAAGTTCCGGCTCTGCGAAGCGTTTCTCCGTTCATATCCCCGGTCAGCAGCCGTAGGAGCTTCAATTCTGTCTTCGTAATGCTGCGGGGCTCCGCGTTAATTCCGTTACTGCCGTTCAGGCCGTTTGTTCCCGCTGCTCCCTCCGTGCCGCTCATTCCGTCCGTTCCGGAAGCTCCGGCTGTGCCGTTCACTCCGGCCGGTCCGGTCATTCCGGCAGCACCTGACGCTCCGTTCTGTCCGTCCGTTCCGGATATTCCGGACTGCACGTTCGCTGTGGTCTGAACAGGCGCGATCCTTGTGTTATCGGTACCGCTTTCCGGTATTCTTCCGGAGATGCCCGCCGCTCCGTAAGCCCGGCTTTCAGATACTGTGTGTCTTTCCGCAGCGGACAAATCACGCATACGCTCCTTAACAGGCACAGACGCACTTTCAACCGATGCCGATGCGGGTCTTTCGTTCCGGACAGGTTGTGTATCGATGTCCGCCGCCGTAACCTCCGCGAGCTTCTCTGTCACAAGCCGCAGTACCTTTGTACGCTCGGGCGCGCTCATAGCTGCCAGCATTTCCTTGGTACCGATATCCGGGCGTGTGTGACGTTCGGCGTATACCTGCGTTACCGCGCTGTCATAAATACCGCGTTCACGCGCATTCGGCGCATTTTCCGAAACAAGCAGATTTACCGCGTAGGCCAGAACTCCAAGGGACGAAACAGGACTGTTAAGCAGCCCCATCGCCGTATTTCCGCGTACCGGCATAGCAGCGGGCATCAGCGTGATGTGCCTGTGGGTCGCCCTGTTGCGGACGTTTGAAAAATATCCGGCTCCCCGTGACAGGAACGTGTTCATGACCAACAGGTCTACCGATGCGATGTCGCTAACCTTACGAAGCGCGGCCTCGGCAGCCTCTGCGGCGCTCTCCGCGGCAGCACGCGCGTTTTCGGCGCTGCGAACCTGCGCGGGCTCCTCATATCCCGTTTTTTCGCGGGTTCCGGGAACTTCGGTTTCTGTCCTATATATGATATTCTGTGTATCGTAGCTGAAACTTGTGTCACCGGCATTAACGACATTTTCCGACGAAATCCGGGTATTGTCTGCCGACACATTTGTCACAGGCGCGGAGACCGTGTTTTCCGTGATATTCCGGATATCGGTCCCGCCGCCGTTTACATTTGTTTCTGTCTTGTATGTAAGATTCTCTGTATCGTAATTATAGCTTGTGCCGCCAACATTCAGAACAGTCCCGGAAGTAAGTTCCGTGTCTCCGGCGGACGCATTCGTGACGGACGCGGAAACGACATTTTCTGACATATTCAGGACATTTTCGCTGTTTTGCGTCTGCTGAATGTTCTGCACACTGAGGCCGGCATCCGTAACACTCCGAGTGTTAAGAATATCGTTATTCTCGTTGTTTACCGTGTTTTCTGTCTTATATGTAAGATTCTCTGTATCGTAATTATAGCTTGTGCCGCCGGCATTCAGAACAGTCCCGGAAATAAGTTCCGTGTCTCCGGCGGATACATTCGTGACAGGCGCGGAAACGACATTTTCTGACAGATTCAGGACATTTTCGCTGTTTTGCGTCTGCTGAATATTCTGCACACTGAGGCCGGCATCCGTAACACTCCGGGTGTTAAGAATATCGTTATTCTCGTTGTTTACCGTGTTTTCTGTCTTATATGTAAGATTCTCTGTATCGTAATTATAGCTTGTGCCGCCGACATTCAGGACGGCCCCGGAAATAAGTTCCGTGTCTACGGCAGACACATTCGTGACAGGTGCGGAAACGACATTTTCTGACAGATTCAGGACATTTTCACTGTTCTGTGTCTGCTGAATGTTCTGCACACTGAGGCCGGTATCCGTAACACTCCGGGTGTTAAGAATATCGTTATTCTCATTGTTTACCGTGTTTTCTGTCTTATATGTAAGATTCTCTGTATCGTAATTATAGCTTGTGCCGCCGACATTCAGAACAGTCCCGGAAATAAGTTCCGTGTCTCCGGCGGATACATTCGTGACAGGCGCGGAAACGACATTTTCTGACAGATTCAGGACATTTTCGCTGTTCTGTGTCTGCTGAATGTTCTGCACACTGCTGCCGGCCTCTGTAACACTCAGAGTGTTAAGGATACCGGTATTCTCGTTGTTTACCGTGTTTTCTGTCTTATATGTAAGATTCTCTGTATCGTAATTATAGTTTGTGCCGCCGACATTCAGAACAGTCCCGGAAATAAGTTCCGTGTCTCCGGCGGATACATTCGTGACGGGCGCGGAAACGACATTCTCTGACAGATTCAGGACATTTTCGCTGTTCTGCGTCTGCTGAATGTTCTGCACACTGCTGCCGGCCTCTGTAACACTCAGAGTGTTAAGGATATCGGTATTCTCGTTGTTTACCGCGTTTTCCGTCTTATATGTAAGATTCTCTGTATCGTAATTATAGCTTGTGCCGCCGACATTTACGACAGTTTCCGGCGCGATCCGCTTTTCTGCTTCCGCTGTATCAGCCGCGGGAGTGAAGACAGAGTTTTCGGTAAGCTGACTGATATTCCGGATTTCCTGCGTCTCGGAAATATTCCGGATATTCTGTGTATTCCGGAGTTCTTCATTTCTCTGAATGTTCAGGATCCCGGTATTTTCGTTGTCTACTGCGGTTTCAGTCTTATATGTAAGATTCTCTGTATCGTAGTTATAATTTGTGTCACCGACATTAAGGATGCTTTCCGACGCAAGCCCGTCGTTTTCAGCAGTTATTCCCGGCATCATTGCAAAGACTGTACTTGCGCCGTTGTCGGGTAAAGTCTGCGAAATGCCGCTGACATTCCGCTCTTCAACGGTATCATGCACTTCCGGAATATCCGGTTCGTTCAGTATATCCGTATGTAAATCGGAGGCTCCGGTCACGGAAACATTCGTTACGGATGCGGAGAAGGCGCCTTCGGTGATATTGCGCACATTCTGCGTATTATCTGTAACATTCAGGACATTCTGCTCGTTCCGTATATTTTCGCTGCCGCCGATATCGGTATCGGAATTATTGACTGTGTTTTCTGTCTTGTATGTAAGGTTCTCTGTATCGTAATTATAGCTTGCCGCACCGACATTAACAACGCTTTCCGGAATGATATCCGCAGAATCTGCCGCAGTACCCGTTACAGGCGCGGAACCGACAGCTTCCGGCGCATCGCTTTCCTGCCCGTCACCGTATTCCTGTCTGTTCCGGATATCCTGCACAGCCTGACCGGACAGTTTTTCGCTGATTTCCCGCACATCGGTTATGTTCCGGACATACAGTTCGCTGCCCGCATTCCGTATCCCGATGCCCTCCGTACCGCCGATATTTGCGGTCTGCGGGAAAACGACATTATCCGACAGTTTCGGAGTATTCTGAACGTTCCCGGAGCTTTGTGACTGCCGGTCGGCCGGGACATTCTGCACGATATTCCGGATATCCTGCGTATTCTGAACGTTCCGGATATCGGAGTTTTCGCTGTTTACAGTGTTTTCAGTCTTATATACAAGATTCCCGGTGTCGTAGTTATAGCTTGTGCCGTCAATATTTACGACGGTTTCAGACGCCGCTCCGGTATTTTCCTCATGAATTTCAGTTACCGGCGAATAGATGCTGCTCTCGTTGTTCTGAATACTTTCGGCGCTGTTGTAAACATTCTGTGTGTTCTGTACATTCGTTATCCCGGTATTCTCTTCCGGGGCGTAGTTTTCGGTCCTGTATGTAAAGTTCCTGCTATCGTAGTTATAGGCCGTATCACCTGCATTAATAATGCTCTCCGACGATATTTCCGTATTTTCCGCGGAAACATCCGATAAAGCTCCCCCGGAACTGCTTCCGGACGTCTGCTGTACATTCTGAATAAACCGGATATCCCCGTCGGTCCGTGTCTCACGAATATCAGGTATATTGCGGACATCGGCGTTTTCTTGAACCGCAGCGCTCCCGGCCGCCGTGACCGCGTTTCCGGACAGGCTGCGGTTATCCTGCGCTGTACGGGTAATGTCGGTGGTATTCTGAATATTCCGGATATCCTGTGTGTTCCGGACATTCTGAACGTTTTCGGCACTGTGGATATCGGTGCTTTCATTATTTACGGAATTTTCGGTCTTATATGTAAGATTCTCGGTATTGTAGCTGTATTCTGTGCTTTCAGAGCCCGGTGCCGCTGCCGCAGTCTCCGCCTGTTCAGGAGCCGGAGTACCTTCTGCGGGAACGGAACTGCCCTCACGCTCTATGATCTCTTTCTTGTAGACGAAGGCAGGCGGTTCATTATAGAAATATGTGCCGGAATAGGCGTAACTCTCGCTGTTATCACCGAAGAAGCGCTGTACCAGCGGGCTTATATCGACTGTGGAATAGCGGTAGTACTGCGCACCCTCATACACTTCCGACGAAAGGATATTACGGGTGAACTCCTCGGAATTGTTTATATATGACTGCGCCTCAACCGCTCTTATGTACGCGTTGTTGTCGGAGATACGCAGATAGTGCAGATTCTGCTCGATATTGCCGTTTACCGAAGTGAGGAACTGCTTCGTCACAGTCGGGTCGGCGGCTTTTCCTTCGAGGATCAGACGGCGCAGGACCAGCAGATGCAAAGTATAGTTTATGCTGTCGCGCAGCTTCTTTTCTTCCTCAAGCTGATGATTCAGAGCGTTAAAATATACCAGCGCATCACCGCTGAACGGAAACATTTCGGTGCCGCTGTATTTTGCAATGATATCCGCCGCGAACGAGCTTGCCTTCACAAGCGCGGCAAAGCCCGGGCGCATCGGCGAGATCAGGGCTATGTTACGGGCAGTCATTCGTTCCATGGCGTTACCTCAGTGCTTACAGGCCAAAAGGAAGCGGCAGCTCGGTAAGACCGGTATGCGCTATTTTCAGCGACTGAAGCATAACCGAACTGTCAAGAGCGTCCAGCGGCGAGAATTCACGCTGAACTATGACACCATTGGTGACGAAGAACATACGCACGGTCTTGCCGTTTTTCTTGACTGTTATGGTGATAGCCGATATCAGCCTGCCCTCCTTGAAGAACGAGAAAGCGACATCGGTGAGCGTAGAATGAAGAGCACGCTCGAGTATCAGATAGTCGGGTGTCCTCTTGGGTTTGCGCAGTATAACAGGGGCGTCATTGTTGCCGCCCTCTTGTATGGTGTCTATTTCTATGGTGCCGCCGAGGTTTGAAACACGGCCGAAACTGTACGAAAAACCGTCAAAATTCACCGAAAATGAATATCCGGGTATAAATTCCGAAGAAGCAGAGGCTCCCATACTTACGCTTCACCACCTTGCCCGTTTGCGCCGCATTTACGGCGCTGCGGAAAACTTGCTATATCTTGAAAATATTGTCAGGCTCATCATTGAGCTTGCTGTTTATCCTTGATATCTCACGGCACCAGCGCTGGCGCTCCATGTGACTGAACTTTTCTATCTCGCTGTTCTGCCAGTGCATATAGTACCCGATAAATGCCATCTCTTCATATATCTTTTCTGCCGGATAAGTCACTATTCTCCGGCTTCCAGAAAATTTACGGGTATCTCTATCGGCTGGCCGCAGTGCGGACATACCGACTTGTAGACGGGCATCTCCATGGTATTGATCTTTGAATAGAGATCCTGAAGATAGGCGAGGTCTATGGTGAAAAGGCCCTCGACCACACGGGTATCCACTGCGGGAAGCGTCCCGAGGCTCTTTATTACTCTCGACAGGATTATTATGGTCAGATAGCCCGGATTCTGCTGCACTCTCGGATCCTTCAGCGGAATGATCTCGTCACCGGCATTCGCGAGGCGCATAACGCCTTCACGGTGCAGATTCCCGTTCATATCCATGTATCCTTTCGGAAGTGTGAATTTGAATTCTGTCTCAAACATCAGAATTGCCTCCTTTGCGGTACTTTATCGTTCTGACCCGCGTAATTATACGGCACAGAGCCTTCGGCAGACAAAATCCGGACACAAGGCCGTCCTCGGAATTGTATGCTTGTATTTATTGAATATAACTAAATACATCATCAAGAAACTATAAGCCAATAGTATTATATCACATTTCACATTTATTTTCAATACTTTTTTATTTTTTTGGCTCAACGTAAAAAATCCGGCATTGACCCGCTTTATAAAGCCAAAAAATTTGTGTTTTCCCGGGCAGCGGAGCATAATTCCCGGATAAAAAGCAAGAATTTTGTAAAACATCAACAAATTTCACCGCGAAAACTTTACGGATTAATAGAAATGCACTGTTCCGGTTGCAACAACAGACAATATGTGATATAATTAAATATGTATGTAAAATGGGGGGCGAATCTGACTTGAAACTAAAGATAGACGCGACGTCAAAGCCTATAGTGCTGCTTGTGGCGATACTGTTTATCGTCAACACGCTGCTCGGTCTGCTGCTGACCTATCAGTCCTCGAAGGCTATGAAATCGCAGATAAATGACCGTATGCTCGATATCGCGAACACGGCGGCCTCGATGCTCAACGGCGACGATCTGAGGACAGTCACTCCCGATGACAGGGGCGCACCCGAATACGAACAGATAATGGGGATACTTCGTGAGTTCCGCGAGAACATCGAGCTTGAATATATATATTGTATAAGAGACGACGGCGACAGGAATTTTTCCTTCGGCCTTGATCCGACACTTGATAACCCCGGTGTCTTCGGAGATCCGGTAGTAGCCACCGAAGCCCTCTACAGAGCAAGCAGAGGTATGCCTTCGGTCGATGAATTGCCTTACAGTGACAACTGGGGCGAGTTTTACAGCGCTTACAGTCCGGTGTTCGATTCCTCCGGCAGAGTGGCGGGCATAGTGGCTGTTGATTTCAGCAAACAATGGTATGACTCGAAGGTGGCTCCGATGTTTTGGACTACCGTTATCACCTCGGCTTCGTCGCTTCTTGTCGCAGCCGCGCTGATAATTACGATCACAAGCCGCAACCGCCAGCGAATCAGAGTGGTGAACCTCCAGCTCAACGAGCTCGCCGACAACTTTGAAAGACTGATGCAGGAAGTAAGGAATATGTCCGGAGTAAATGTCTCCGGAAACACCGGAGACACCGCCACACAGCTCGGCAGCGTAAAATATGAGGGCGACGACGATATCGAGTCCATGCGCATGAAAATACTCGCGCTGCACGACGAGCTTCACACCCAAATAGAGAAGGTAAAAGCCCAGGCCTACCTCGACGGCATGACCGGCGTAAAGAACAAGACCTCATACCTACAGACCGAAAAGCACATCAACGAAACCGTGCAGGAAGGCACAGCGGCATTCTCTGTCATCGTACTTGATATGAACGGGCTGAAAGGCATAAACGACGAGCTCGGCCACGAATACGGAGATATGGCGATAATAGACGCTACCAACGCGCTGGCGTCGGTATATGACAAGGGAAATATCTACCGCATCGGCGGCGACGAGTTCATCGTCATACTGAACACAATATCCGAGGAGGAGATAAAGAACAGTATCTCCCGCCTCGATTACCGCATAGCACATGATAACGCGACCGAAAAGCCGTACAAAAGGCCGCTGAGCATTTCTGTCGGCTATGCAATATTCGATAAGAACTCCGACCATGAATACAAGGACGTGTTCCACCGTGCGGACAAGCAGATGTACGAAGATAAAGCCGCATATTATAAAAAGAACGGCGACCCCCGCAGAAGATAAAAAGCGTACCGAAAGGAAAAAAGATGAGTAAGACCACTTCAAAAGAAAAACTTCTCATACTTAAATATGTCATCTTCACGCTGCTTATAGCAGCGCTGTTCGCGGCATTAATATTCGGTCTTCACAACAGACTCCACGCCGAAATAACCGACAGCATGGTGAAAGGCGGGAAACTGTCTGCAACCGAAGTTTCCGATCTTCTCGACAACTACCTTGACATGAACATCGACTGTGTGAGCCTGACGGCTTACGCTCTGGACAAAATGATAACCGAAAAGCAGCCTGACAGCAATATACAGGCCTTTCTGACCGAGCAGTCCACCGCGTTCCTGAACATCGTGCAGGAGAACGTCACAGGCTTATACGGCTACATAAACGGCAAATTCTTCAGCGGTACCGGCTGGGTACCCGATCCCGGTTTCGATGCGACTATAAGACCCTGGTACACAAAGCCCATGTCTCAGCCCGGTGAACTGACCATACTTGACCCGTATGTGGACATTCAGACCGGTGATGTTATGCTGGCAGTAGGCAAAACACTCTGCGACGGCAGCAGCGTAATCTCCGTCGATGTGTCGCTCGACAGAATACAGGCCATAACCGAAAAGGCCACGATGTTTGAAAATTCCGATACCGTTATGATACTCAACGAAACCGGAATAGTGGTGGCAAACTCCGACCCGAAGCAGATCGGCAGGGATTACGGAACCGAGAAGGACACTTTCGGAGCTGCAGTATTCGGACCCGCGTGCACGAATGACTCCGATCACTTTGAGCTGTTTTTTGAAAACCGCCGTTACATCATCTATGATGCCGATATCAGAAACGGCTGGCACTGTATCTCCGTAATGGACGTGACGGACAAATTCTGGAACCTTGAACTCCTGTTCATACTTACAGCTTCCGCAGTGCTGGTCGGGCTCATAATTCTGGCTGTAATAATCACAAATTCCGGCAGACGCCAGATAAGGGCCGAACAGCTGAACTCCCAGCTGGCTGCCACTTCAGATATCTATGTGACCCTGCATGAGATAAACTTCCTGAAAAACAGGTTCAGCGTCATACGCAGCTCAATAGATGAGGTCTCGGATTATGTGAGCAAAACACGCGGCGATTGTCAGGATATGATAAACAAGATCATGGAACGCCGTACCGATCCTTCATCCAGAAAGGCCATGCTCGAATTCGTGGATTTCTCTACCCTCAATCACAGACTTCTGGATCGCAGCACAATAACAACCGAATTCTTAAGCTCCGAAAAAAAATGGCGCAGAGCGCGCTTTATCGTTTCCGAAAGAACTCCGGGCGGCAAGGTCGCGCGCGCCATGTATCTCGTAGAGGATATCGATGCCGAAAAGCGGGAGCGCGATATCACGAATGAAGCGGTATCCGTGATGAACGAACAGATCGCCTCGATTGCCAATATCTACTTCTCCATGCACGATATAGACCTGCCGAACGACACGTTCAGCGAGATAAAGACCAAGGTTCAGAAAGTTTCCGACCTTATCGGCGGAAGAAAAGACCACGCACAGGAAACCATCTACTACGTCATGGATAATATGACCGCCGAGACTTCCCGCGAAACGATACATGAGTTCGTCAATCTGTCAACGCTGAACGAGCGCCTTAAAGACACGAACACCGTGACCGAGGAATTCCTCAGCCACAAGGGCGTATGGAGCCGCGCAAGATTCGTGGTTTCCAAGCGTGCTCCGGACGGAAGCATAGAACACGTCCTCTGGCTGGTCGAAGGCATAGATGCCGAAAAACGCAGGAGAGAGAAGCTTATATCCCTTTCGGAGCGTGCCGTCGCAGCAAGCGAAGCGAAGTCTTCGTTCCTGACGAAAGTATCGCATAACATCAGAATGCCCGTACACGCCATCCTTGGCATGAACGAGCTTATACTGCGGGAAAACAAGGACAAGAATATCCACCTGTACGCCGAGAATATCCGCAATTCCGGCTCCACGCTGCTGGGACTTGCCAATGACCTGCTCGATATTTCGGGCATAGAGACCGGAAAGACCCGGATAGCTCCCTGCGATTATGATGTCTCCAGCATGATAAACGACCTCGCCAACATGGTGCAGCCCGAAGCTGACAGCCGCGGACTCACTCTGACGCTCGACATCGGCTCCGACATACCGAGAATGCTGCACGGTGACGTAGTTCACCTGAAACAGGTCATCATGAATCTGTTCAGCAATGCCGTGAACCATACCCAGAAAGGCAGCATAACTTTCTCGGTCAACTATGAGGACATACCGGACGCGGAGAATCAGATCATGCTCAGCGTATCGGTCAAAAACACCGGCCCAGGCATGGAGCCTGAAGAGGTCGGGAAGCTGCTCTCACCAGACAGCAGCCCGGACGATACGGAAAACATAGGCATCAGCATCGCCGCTGCCCTGCTGAAAATGATGGGAAGCTCCCTGTGCGCCGACAGTATGCCCGGTCTCGGTTCCATGCTGTACTTCCGGATAAAGCAGGACGTCGTAAACCGCGAACCGCTGGGAAATTACGAAGCCGCATACAGACTCGCAGCGGAAAAGCGCAGCACCTACAAGGAAAAGTTCAAGGCTCCCGATGCTTCTGCGCTCGTCGTAGACGATATTCCGATAAACCTCATGCTTATGAACAAGCTGCTGGGCAGCACGGGTATGCGCACGGACACTGCCCTGAGCGGAGAGCAGGCCGTAAAGCTGGCAAAGGAAAACAAATACGATATTATCATACTCGATCAGATAATGCCCGAAAAGAACGGCGTTGAGACACTTCAGGAAATACGCGGCGACGAGGACTCAAAGAACGTCCGCACTCCTGCGGTCTGCCTCACCGCAAACGCCGGATACGGCGTCCGCGAACAGTATATGCGTGAGGGCTTCGATGATTACCTCGCCAAGCCCCTTGACCCCGAAAAGCTGGAAGAAATGCTGCTGAAGTATCTCCCGGAAGAAAAAATACACTTCACGGACGCAAAGCAGTGATACCGGACAAAATTTTTGCCGTATGTTAATATCGTTACATAACAGCAATATTATCTATTGATTATTTCGTCTTTTTCATTTATAATACGGGGTAAGAAAAATGACTATCGGAGTTCAGATCATGAAGATGCTTACGTTGAAAAAGACCGCTTCGGCGCTTCTGGCAGCCGCGATGACCGTAATATCCGCCTGTGCGCAGCCTGCGTCTGACGCGGACACGAAGAAAAAGCAGACCGGCGCTCCCGCGGGCGAACAATCCATAAAGGAAGAACAGGAAATGCCGGAGGCCTTCCCTACCGCAGCCGCGATCGCGAAGGAAATGGGGCTTGGCTGGAACCTGGGCAACACTATGGAAGCCTATGAAGCCTCGGGCTGCGAGAAGATAACCTTCGAATGGATACCGGTCATAGGCGGGAACAGCCCCTCGGACTATGAGACCTGCTGGGGAGCCCCCGTAACGACCCAGGCTATGATCGACGGCGTCAGGGACGCGGGCTTCAGCACCGTGCGCATACCGGTGTTCTGGGGCAATATGATGAAGAATGACGGAACATGGACCATTGACCCCGCCTATATCGGCAGGGTGAAGGAGATCGTTGACTACTGCATAAACGACGGACTTTACGCGGTAGTTAATATACATCATTTCGACGAATTCATCATCAGACGCAACGATCTTGAAGAGAGCAGCAAAATATTCAGAACGCTCTGGACTCAGATAGCCGACTATTTCAAAGACTATCCGTCAAAACTCGTTTTCGAGGGCTTCAACGAGTACCTCGGCGGTGACCGTTTCAACGAAAGCGGTGAGCTGGTGAAGCAGAAACCGGACGACGCATATCTCTCCACGAA
>JAEEJW010000176.1 GCA_016282095.1 Ruminiclostridium sp.
GATCGAGTCCTATCTTACGCCCGTCGTTTGTGATTTTGAGCATATTATCCTGCTCAGGCTCGACAGTCCTTTCGTGTACTGCTTTTGCACGCTCGGAGAGAGCCGAGACCATTTCTTTCTGTAACTCCGTAGGCTCAACAGCGATATTGTGGAAATGGGCTTCGGGAGTATCAAGGTCAAGCATATCGGCAGTCTTGATGTCAGCGGCTTCCTTGAATACGCTCATTAGCTCCGGAAGGTTGAAAAATTTGGAAAACCTCGTCTTTGCTCGGTATCCTGTACCTTCGGGAGCAAGCTCGATAGCGGTCACAGCTTCTCCGAAGTTCGCAGCCCAGGCATCAAAGTTCTGCATACCCATACGGCAGAGCGTATCAGACTGCAAATAGCGCATCATCGTGTAGAGTTCGGTCATACTGTTCGAGATAGGCGTTCCTGTGGCGAAAACCACGCCTTTACCGCCCGTTATCTCGTCGAGATACTGACATTTCATATACAAATCGGAGGACTTTTGCGCCTCAGTCTGACTTATACCCGCCACATTACGCATTTTGGTATAAAGGAACAGGTTTTTAAAGCCGTGAGCTTCATCGACGAACATCTTATCTACGCCAAGTTCCTCAAAAGTCACGACATCATCTCTTTTCGGACTGTCAAGCAGTTTTTTGAGCCTTGCTTCAAGACTACGCTTTGTCTTTTCAAGTTGCTTGACGGTAAATCTCGCACCGTAGTTCTTGCCGAGAGCCGTTATACCGTCCTCAATATCCGAGATCTGCTTACGCATCATACGCTCCTGGCGCTCAACCGATACAGGTATCTTTTCGAGCTGAGAATGACCGATTATGACAATATCATAGTCGCCGGTAGCTATCTTGGAACAGAGTTTCTTACGATTCTTTGCTTCAAAGTCTTTTTTGGTGGCTACAAGGATATTCGCGGCAGGATATAAGCGGAGTATCTCCGCTGCTGTCTGCTCGGTAAGGTGATTCGGTACTACAAACATAGACTTCGAGCATAAGCCGAGCCGCTTGCTTTCCATAGCTGCGGCTGCCATTTCAAAGGTCTTGCCCGCGCCCACTACATGAGCGAGTAAGGTGTTACCGCCATAGATCGTGTGCGCTATGGCATTTAACTGATGACCTTTAAGCTCTATTTCGGGAGTTATGCCGTCTAAGCTGAGATGTGATCCGTCATATTCACGCGGACGGACGCTGTTAAATAGTTCGTTATACTTCTTCACAAGACGCTCGCGGCGGTCGGGGTCTTTGAATATCCATTCCTTGAACGCATTTTTGACTGCTTCCTGCTTTTCCTGGGCGAGCATTGTTTCTTTCTTGTTGAGAACGGATTTCGTTGTACCGTCCGGCTGATCTACACGGTCATAAACACGGGCATCGCGCAGATTAAGCGTATCCTCGATAATGGAATAAGCGTTCTTACGGGGAGTACCATAGGTCATTGTGGAATTGACATTATTGTTATCGTTGTTCTTGCCCTCAACAAGCCATTCCGAAGTCTGTTTGCAGAAATGAACGCTTAACGCTCTCTGCGTAAAGTAAGGCACTTGCAGAGTTTCGACCATAAATTGCTTTATATCGTCAGGGTCAATCCAGGTCGCGCCCAGGCGTACATCTATATCCGACGCTTCAAGCGGCTCCGGTATTGCTGCTGTAAGCTTTTCGACATTGAATCCGTATTTATCGGGATTTATCTCAGCCGCCATTTTCGCTATATGGAGCTTTTCGCGTATATTGCCTGACAAATATTCGTCCGCGGTCACATATTTGCGCTCATCGCCCATAGAAGCAAACTCAAAACGGGGATTGAGGAAGATAGCACCGTTAAGCTCGTCGAAAAGCTGTTCTTCTGTCTTACCTGTGAGCTTTGTCATAAGTTCCATATCCACGCCCGCTTTCTCCGAAATGGAGACAGCAAGAGCCTCTGCCGCCGTATCAACGCTTTCTACGGCTATCTTCTGCTTAATGGTACGCTTTGTGAACATATCTGCTTTGCGTTCAAGTTCGCCGTTTTCGTTCAGCACTTCCAAAGAGGACAGCAGATAATATGAATTATCCTCGGAAAATGCTTTCGCATTCGCAGAGCTGTTGATAAGACCATACTTTCCGGCAAACTTATCATACATCACATTCAGCTTATACTGCTGCGCTCGAATGTCATCATCGCTGTACTCGTTGACCTGTAAGTCAATAAGGGTACGAACGCAGTCGCGCAGCTCGCACATAGCCTTGACTCTGTCCGCAGTCGCTTTTGGAAGGTCGTCCTTCAGGAACATTACGCTGTTCTCACGGTAATAGATGTTATTGTCTATGACCGTGTAAGAAAAGTTACGCACATTCGGGCCAGCGGGAATACTCTCCAAAGCCTTTTCTTCCTCATCGTGTACGATTTCGGGAATAGAGCCCTGGATATTCTTGATTGCCTCGGCAAGCTGCTCTTTCAGAGAAGCCCCCTCAATAGGAACACAAGCCGTTTCCGTAGAATTGCCATAGAGCGAAAACTCAACGCCCTGGCGCATTTCACCGAGTATCATTTCGGGGTGCTGTTCAAAATACTTGTTGACGGTAATACCGTCCGCGGTCTGACCGAGGTGTACCCAATCCGGCTCAATGTCGATCATCTTCTCACGCTTTTGCAGGAATATAATGTCGGAAGTGACCTCCGTACCCGCATTGGCAAGAAAAGCATTGTTTGGCAGGCGTATAGCACCGATAAGTTCTGCTCGCTGAGCGAGATACCGTCTGAATTTCTCGGAGGACTTGTCGAGCGTACCCTTTGAAGTGACGAAAGCTACGACACCGCCTGCACGCACCTTATCGAGAGCCTTTGCAAAGAAATGGTCGTGAATGTTCAAATTCAGCTTGTCATAACGCTTTTCAGCGAGCTTATACGACCCGAAAGGAACATTACCTACGGCAATATCGAAGAAGTTATCGGGAAACGCCGTATTCTCAAATCCCGTGATCTGAATGTCAGCGTTCTGATAGAGCTGCTTGGCTATGCGACCCGTGATATTGTCAAGTTCTACGCCATACCGCTTACTGCCCGACATTTCTTCGGGCATCATACCGAAGAAGTTACCTATACCCATAGAAGGCTCCAGGACATTACCACTTGTAAAGCCGAGATTTCTCAAGCCCTGATACATAGCCTCTATTACCACAGGAGAAGTATAGTGCGCATTAAGCGTAGTCGCCTTTGCGCTTGCGTATTCGTCGGGAGAGAGCAGACTTTTCAGTTCTGCATATTCAGCCGACCAGGAAGAATTGTTCCCGTCAAAAGCCGCCGCGAGCGAGCCCCAACCGACATAGCGGGATAATATCTCCTGTTCTTCGGGAGTAGCGCGGCGGTTTTCAGCTTCAAGTTCATTCAGCAGCCTTATAGCCGCCACATTTGCTTTGAATTTCGCTCTGTCACCGCCAACGCCGAGGTTTTCGTCAGTAATACGGAAATCGTGCTTTTCGCCCGAAAGCTCAGGAACAGCGGAGATGTTCGGTATATCACGGGGAGTAAGGTCTATAACAATACTTTCGAGTTTGACTTCATCAATAGCAGGCTCAGGCTCTTGTTCCTGCGCTTCTTCCACAAGCGCAAAGCCCATTTCGTACAGTTCGTCCTCGTATTCAAGACGGAATACGGGATATTCGCTTCCGAGATCGCGCAGCTCGTATTTCATTCCTCTGCCGGCCGCGCTTTCTTCAATGCTCTCTATCCGGAAAGTACCGTCGTCAAGTTCGATTACATCACCGACTTTCAGCTCTATATCGGGAGTATCATCATATTCGGCTGAATATTCTTCCTGTGCAAGCGTATCAGGCTCCAAAGCCTCCGCTTTTTCCCGTAAATAACGGTCAACTCTCGGAAGATACGATTCAAGCGTTCCGGTCTCCTGCGGAGTGATAGGATTTATGTCAACGGGAATACCGTCGATCTCTATTTCTTCGCCGTGAAGAGCATTGAACAGCTCATATTCCTTGCTGTCGCTGTTTACGCTGATAACAACATCTATATCCGACCCCTCGGTTTCAAGTCCGCGGCAGCGGGAGCCGGAGAGTACAACATCGTTTATCTCCGCATCAATACCATATTCCTCGAACATCTGTTCAGCAAAGTCGCGGACAATATCTTCAATATCTGCTGCGGTCTCGGCACTTTCAAGCGGACGGAACATTTTGTCGGTCTTTTCTCTGAATACCTCAACTACCGTTTTTTCGGGAGTCTCCGTTGCAGAAACAGGCTCTTCCTCTATATCGTCCTCATAGACGGGAGCCTCGCTTTCGGGTATTTCTGCGCCGTACTTTTCGAGTGTGCGCTTCGCTTTTTCAACGGTTTCGGCGGGAATAAGACCGTCCTCATTCCTGACGATTTCCTGCTGATCCTTGATATATTCATCTATATCTTTCTGAGAGACATAGCGCCCCTGGGCTATAAGGTGGGAAATACGCTCCGCGACCTCGTTCCACTTCATAACTACCTGTGCGGGAGCGTCACCTTTTTCACCAATCGAAAGGCTGAAACCTTTGGCACTATACGAAACGCCATAACCAGAGCGATAGCTGCCGCCCTCGCCGTAGGCTTTTTTCAGGAAATCCTCGCGTTCCTTTTTGGAATGAGGCTGTTTGAAGTATTCCTCGATGTCGATCTTGCCACCGCGATAGCTGTACTGCGAGAGTAAAGCATTATCCTTATCATCCTCGGTTATGAAGCGTTTGGGCGAGAATTTAAAGTCCGGTGCCGTCTTGTATTCCGTTCTCTGTAATTGCAGCTCCTTGAGCCTTGAAAGCAATTCAAGCGGCTTATGGAAGTGAAAACGAAGTATATCGCGGTCTTTTTCGTATTCCTCGCAGAAAGCGGTCATACCCTCGATATATTTCTGTACTGTATCGGGATTTGTGAGAGAGACCGCGATCCTGCTTGTTGAATCGGGAAAGCCGCCTTTAAATATCTCCTGCGGGATAAAGAAGTTCTCTTTGTCCTCAACATCCTGGTGCAGAAACCACAGCTTTTCCGTTGCCTCACGAAGCTCATGATTATAGGCGCTGTCGAGCTTGTCCTGGGCTGTATATCTGCCCTCGTCAAGCATTTCACCGATACGCTCCGCTGCCTGCTCCCAGGTCAGCGATACGCTTGAAAAAGACTTTGCGCGATTTCCTATGCCGAGAGTAATGCCGTCCTGCTCGAATAATGCGGACATTTTTGCGGCTTTAAGCCCGTCCGCGCTTTCGTATTCGTAACCTCTCGAATTGAGTGAAGCCCAATGGGTAAACTCTTTCCGCAGAAAATCGGCGTTTTCGGACACATCACTATGCTTTTGGAACTGCGCCGCAATACGAAGGAGGCTATCAGGCTCATTACTGCCTGAACGCAGCATATAGTCGATCATATCCTGTGTTATCGAGCTTAACTGTTCACGAGTCTCCATAGGCTCGAATGCGACTATATCTCCCTCATCGAAGAACGAAAGCTGCCCGTTATCGCTATAACCGCCGTTTTCCTCTATTTCCGGCTCTATATCGAAAGTCTCCGGAACGGGCGTATTATCAATAAATTCGTGATTTTCGATAAGCTCGGCGGTAATACGCTGTACATCGCTCCAGGATATAACGCCCTCGCCCTCATTTGACATATACCCGCCGCGCCATACACGAAGCCCCTCGTCCTCTCCGCGGCTGCCATACCGAGCGCCATCTATGATGAACTCTGTATAAGTGTCATCATAGCCATTTCTGACGAAATCCTCTCTGTCGGTGGTGCTGTCATTTTCAAGGAAGAATTCAAGCGTTTCTTCTTTCGAGACCTTTCGGAAATCATAACGGCTGACAATAGCTGAAACCTCTTTCTCGGACAAAGGAAAAACGGCAGCGGGATCATCCGTTGCCGTTTCTTCGGTATTCAGTTCATCGTCGTCGGTCAGCAGTATATCAGCTCTGCCATTATCTGTTCCTCTGCCTGCGCTTTCAGGTTGTTCATCATTCCTACCCAGCGCATCTGATCTTTCGCTTTCAGCTCCTCGGTCACTCCCGCTTTCGCTGCCAGTATCGGCATTATCTCCGATAATCTCCGGCTCGCTGTCTCGTCCGTCTCCGACAGGTGAGCGTTCAGCGTCCCTTTCAGGAGCATTGCCTGATATGTCGGCTTTCTGTGTTCCTTCAGGAATGTCCTGCGGAGCAGTCCGTACTTGCCTATCGGTTTCTGTTCCGGAATCTCCCAGTCGGGAAGATATGTCTGTGTCGTATCGTCCAGGCGGTACAGAATCCCGTTCTCTGTCATTGTTTTCGCTAACTCTTTCATTTTCCTTGCTCCTTTCGGCTTTCAGCGTCTTTTCAATATTTCTTAACACCATCTCGGAGAGATCGGACACGGCTGTCCCGAGTACGGTCATAGCCTCAATGGTATTAAAATCAAACATTCTTACGAAGTCCTCGTGTTCAAAGAACTCGTCAGCGTCATAACCACAGCGGGTAAGGACGGTGTACGCTATGCTCGTTTCGAGAATGTTCTCAAATTCCGCCGTTATCGCGTACTCGTCGAGATCTTCCATAAATGTGCCTTCGATGTTTCCGAGAAGCTCACCGATATAATCATCGGCGTGCTGTCTTGCTACAGCGGCGGCTTTTTTCATAATCGCCTCGTCAAAATATTGAGCTGAAACACCGAGACCGCTTATAATAGCCGGCTCGTTCTCGGGTGAGACCTTCCAAAAGAAAGGCTCTTTTGACCGTTCGTCTCTCGGTGCTGTATCCTTAAAGTCGAATACATAACGGAGCTTTGCCCGTCCATCCTGCTCGGCAAGGAGAGCGATACCCTTGCTGCCGCGCTTTATATATCTGTTCGTGACCTTTTCAGACGACCAGGTATCGAACTCGGCACAGGCTATGGCATCAGGACGCTGTGCGTGGATAAGCACCTGATCCTTGAAACTGTACTTGTACAAGCGGGAAGAAGTCCGCAGCAGGCTCTTGTACTCGTCCGCGCTATGCCACAGCTTTTCTATGCGGCGGTTAAGCTCGTCTTGGATTATTTCGTATTTTGTTGGCATACGCCCTCCTTTATCATAATAGCACTTTAAAGCTAA
>JAEEJW010000177.1 GCA_016282095.1 Ruminiclostridium sp.
CGACAATGGGCTGCATTACAAGCGGTGGCAGCATGAACTCCGTTGCTTTAAGGTCGTATTCCACCGTGAAAACCCTGCCGTCGCCGTACTGTTCAAGCGCGAGATATTCCTTTGTGTGTGCAAGCTCCTTCGTGAACGGTATCAGCTCGTTTGTAGTGATAGATTCGAGATTGCCGCGCAGGTATTCCGAGAAATGTGTGAGCGCGGGCTTTACCTTGTCGGGTTCGCGGTCACAGAGTCCGCTTATGACCTGTAACGAATTGAAGATGAAGTGCGGTGATATCTGCCGCATGAGCAGCGCATTATTCGCCTCCGAGAGATCAAGTTCCCGTTTCAGCATATCGTTTTTGAGCCGGACTTCATAGCCTATGAATACCGTAAGGTACAGCAGCATTAAACCTATGCTGCCGAGATCGGTCTCCGGACTTACGGCTCGGATAATGCAGGTGCCTGCGTATATCGCTCCGGCAGTGATGAACCATGCGCGGACGTTGCGCTCGGCTCCTGAAAACATTACAGCAAGTATGAACAGCACAGTCTGGAGCAGGAATACTGCAGGATAGATGTGATTCCGTATCGGCAGAAATGCGGCAATAATTGTAAGGGGAACGCACAGGAACGAGAGCGCGGTGAGCAGTTTATTTCCGGAGTGAGAATTCCTGTACAGCGCTGTTTTCAGGAACAGGCAGAAGAATGATAACGAGAATGCCTCACAGAGCTTTACAAGCATCAGAATAAACGGCTCGATCTCTGCGAGCGAGGGATCTGTGCCTTTCCGAAGCTCCGCCGGAAGTACCGTATTGCAATAGATCGAGAACGCTGTGCTAAACAGCGCGACAAGAACGCCCGGAATAAAGAACGAGACCGTCCGGTTCTCGCGATCCTTGATAACAAGCGTTGCCGCAAGCAGGACAAGAATAAGCGCTGAGAGTATATCGCAGTATATGAATTGTTCCATTTACTCCACCTGCGCTTTCCTGAGTGTGCCGTAGATAGTTTTGCAGGACTTTCTCGCCGTAAGGAACGCGGGTATGCTGACCGAGGCTGTGAATATGTTCAGTATCGCGTAAATGACAAGCACCGGAAGATATTCCGCGGCGGTCTCACCGGCCGTTGCAGGTATAAGCAGCTGTATCACAAGCCCGGTGATATTATTCAGGAAGAACAGTATCCCCGTTATCAGGAATATGTGAACATATTTCCGGCATTTCCTGCCGAGATCGCGTTCGCCGAGCTTTTCAAGCAGCGTCCGGAATCCGAGCATGACAAGGCACTCTGCCGCGATGCCGGAAAGCTCGCGCACAGATGAAAGAAAGTCCTCGGCGGCACCGAAAAGGTTCAGCGTTTCCTGAGAAATATCTTCACCCATGACAGCGGATATGCCGTCGAGCACCAGCACCACCGCCTTTATCACGAAATAGACTATGTGAAGATACCATGAATAACGGAAGTATTTCGACAGATCCATTATTCCGTAAAGACATACCGCGCCCGTCATCCATATCGCAAGAAGAACAAGGCCCGAAGCTAACACTGTCACATCGGCCGCCGCAGAACTGCCGGCTGCCTTGATAAGCGCGCCGATACCGATAAAAGCGAGCGTAATGACCTGTGTGAGCATTTCGAGCAGCAGCATTGCGGGAAGAGTTCGCAAAGCTCGTTTACTCACTCTCATCATCATTCCCCCAATCGTCCGGGACTTCAAAGTAATCCGATGTGGTATTCACTATCGAGCCGATCGTCATTTCAGCCCACGAATACTGCGACATGAATTCTCCGCGGAACGAGTTCACCGCATAGGAATCGCCCTGAAGGAAATTGTAGTAATCGCAGTTTATCGCCGCCGTATTGACGCTCCACGCATTCCATTCCTTTATCAGCACACTTTCCGCGCCGACAGCCTTCAGATCCATTTTCAGCCCCCGGAGCACCGAGCGGCACTGAGCCTTTATGCCTGCGTCCGCACATCTGTCCTCCCACAGCACAGCGCAGAGCTCCGCTACCGATACGCCTGTTCCGCGCTTGTTGATGAGGTACGCGAACGCTTCCTTGCTCATGGTGCGGGAAAAATGCAGAGGCTTTCCCGAGCGGTCAAGCACCTCGAAATTCCCGAAGCACTGCACTCTTATAAGCGCATTGTTATTGAAGAGCACGGGTCTGCGGAGATTGACTATCTCGTTTAGTATCTTTGCTTCCGTCACCGGCTTTACGAGAAATCCGCTGACATGGAGCGAAAAGCCGTCCATTGCGTACTCGGGGTGACCGCTTACAAACACTATATTCGTGAACGGCGATTGTTTCTTGATTTTTGCTGCAAGCTCCAGACCGTTCATTCCCGCCATTTCTATATCCAGCCACACGATGTCCGGGTGCAAGGTGACCACCTTTTCAAGTGCTTTGACAGGGTCTTTTTCTTCCTCGTGCGTTCCCTCGGGGTCGATATGCTTCATTATATCTGTTATCGCCCGCGCCGCCGCGAGCCTGTCATCTACGGATAGGGATATCATATATTGCTCTCCTTGATTACTGATATCTCCTATAATAGCATATAAAGCGATGCAAATGTGAAACAAATCGTTTGATTTATGGGTGTTATCTGAAAGTTTGTATAAACGCACAAATCCGGCGACGGGTGTTTGTGCATAAAACACATGGTGCTTTCGCTATTCTGCTTATCTGTGGTATCAGATACAGCATGGGTTTTATGTCTGCAATATCCCCTTTTATTGTGTGTCCGGTGTTAATGGATAAATAAACTTATTCTTAGGATCAGTTCAAGTTTGAATATCTCAAACCAACATAATCAGATCGAAAATATACACTGGCGGGAATTCTTCTTACACAAAGACATACAGCCCACAATCGGCGTACTTATGCCGTTTGTGGGCTGTATATACTTTTTGTCTTGTAAAGATGGTGGAAGCGGGTGGATTCGGACCACCGAAGCGAAACGCAACAGATTTACAGTCTGCCCCCTTTGGCCACTCGGGAACGCTTCCATCTGTCAGTTTCCGTTGCCGGAAACATTCCTGCCTTACGGCAGAACAATATATCTTTCCGCCCCTTACCGGAAGCAACGGACGGACTAAACGCGTTTATAACGCGCTGGAGCTGGTGGACGGACTCGAACCCCCGACCTGCTGATTACAAATCAGCTGCTCTACCAACTGAGCTACACCAGCAGTTTCAAACTGCTTAATTATTATAGCACGAAAGACAAGGTTTGTCAAGCCTTTTTTGAAAAATATTTTTAAAAATTGCAAAAATTGCATCTCAAAGCCAATAATCGACCTCCGCAGCCTCGATAACGAGAGACTTTTTCTCCCTTCCGGAGGACAGGACTGCTTCAAAGCGGTGGGTCTTGCCGGAAGATGCGGTGATCTTATCCACGGTATCAATGGTATCCGGGCTCATCCCCCTGGCCGATGACAGCTCAAAGCGCTTTACTCCGCTGAAAATTATGTCGCAGACCTTGCCGCCCTTCTCCATGAGCGCCACGCGCGCGGTTCCGGAAAGCTCGCAGGTACAGCCCAGCAAAGAGGCTCCGGTGAAGCTGTGCTCTTTCATCAGCGTGTCAAGGCTGTGATTGCCGGTCCTGCCGTCCACTTCGTCAAGGAATGCCCGCAGTTCACCGTCTGTGCAGGTGAAGGGGCTCAGATAGCACTTAGCTATGGAGATACGCTCTTCCGGGGTTGCGCTTTGCAGCATAAAATCACGGCGCGCCGCTATGACGGCAGTTCTCCACTGCCCGCGGTAGCCCTGCGAAGTATTTACTCGGCGCCAGTCCTGCCAGTAATCGTCAGGTCCGGCTTTGCGCTTCTCCGCCTCCTTGGCCAGGGCATCATACAGCCTGTCCGAAACGCCCGCAAGCGTGGGATCGCCCGCCAGCTCATCGTTGACCGCGCTTCCCGAGAATTTAGCTGCCGTTATCGCTTTATGGAGCACCGAAAGCTCCTTAAAATCGTCTGATCTGAACATAATCCGCATCTCCTTTTCAGAATCTCATTATATCATAGATAAAAGAAAAAATCAATGGGAAAGGACGAAAAAGCCCATCCGGGGCTTTACCGGACAGGGACACTTTTACTGTACGGAAAATCCGGCTCCGGTTATCATATTATACAAAAATTAATACCTTTGCCCGGACAATGTTTCCGGAAAGAGAGAACCGCTCCTAAATTTCAAAAAACGGTTGACATTATTCGTCAATAGAGTTATAATAATAGGTAATAATTTATACGATAACAGGTTTCAGACGCAGTGTGAAAGGAGAAAAATATGGCATTTATCTATTCCGAACCCTCGCATACCTTCGGCGAATACCTCATCATCCCCGGTTATTCCTCATCGCAGTGTATCCCCGCAAACGTATCCCTCAGAACTCCCGTGGTGAAGTTCAGAAAAGGTGAGGAGAGCGCGATAAATATGAACATACCCATGGTATCGGCTATCATGCAGTCGGTATCCGGTGAAAAAATGGCGATAGCTCTCGCAAAAGAAGGCGGCATCTCGTTCATCTACGGCTCCCAGACAGTCGAGGACGAGGCTGCTATGGTAGCAAGAGTAAAGTCCTACAAAGCAGGCTATGTAAAGAGTGACTCCAACCTGAGCCCGGAAATGACTCTCAAAGACGTACTCGCGCTCAAAGAAAAGACCGGTCACTCCACAATGGCGGTCACCGAGGACGGCACTCCCGACTCGAAGCTCGTCGGTCTCGTTACAGGCCGCGACTACCGCGTTTCCAGAATGTCCCCCGACACCAAGGTCGGCACATTCATGACACATTTCGACAAGCTCATCACCGCTCCCGCTGAGACTTCTCTGAAAGAAGCCAACGACATCATCTGGGAACATAAGCTCAATTCCCTGCCGATAGTTGACAAGGACGGAAAGCTCCTCTACTTCGTGTTCCGCAAGGACTACGAATCCCACAAGGAAAACAGCAACGAGCTCCTCGACGCACAGAAGCGCTACGTTGTAGGCGCGGGCATCAACACCCGTGACTACGCGGAAAGAGTTCCGGCTCTCGTGGAAGCCGGTGCCGATGTGCTCTGCATCGACAGCTCCGAAGGTTTCAGCGAATGGCAGCAACTCACCATAGAGTGGATACGCGCAAAATACGGCGATTCCGTAAAGGTGGGCGCAGGCAACGTTGTCGATAAGGAAGGCTTCCGCTTCCTCGCGGAATGTGGTGCCGATTTCGTAAAGGTCGGCATAGGCGGAGGCTCTATCTGCATAACCCGTGAGCAGAAGGGTATCGGCCGCGGACAGGCCACCGCTCTCATTGAAGTGTGCGCCGAGCGCGACAAGTACTTCGAAGAGACCGGCATCTATGTTCCGGTATGCTCCGACGGCGGCATAGTACAGGATTATCACATCACACTCGCTCTTGCTATGGGCGCGGATTTCGTAATGCTCGGCAGATATTTCTCCAGATTTGACGAATCCCCCACCAACAAGCTCATGCTCAACGGCAGCTACGTCAAGGAGTACTGGGGCGAAGGTTCCAACCGCGCCCGCAACTGGCAGAGATACGACATGGGCGGTGACAAGAAGCTCTCCTTCGAGGAAGGCGTTGACAGCTACGTTCCCTATGCAGGCCCTCTCAAATCCAATGTCAGCAACACTCTTGCGAAGGTACGCTCCACAATGTGCAACTGCGGCAGCCTCAGCATACCTGAGTTCCGTGAGAAAGCCAAGCTCACCCTCGTATCCTCGACAAGCATCATCGAGGGCGGCTTCCACGACGTTATCCTCAAGGAAAGCCGTTCCGCCCGCGCTGAATAATTGCCGCTCGGCCCAAGAACGAGGATAAGAAGGCGCTTCGCCTTGCAGACCCGGTAATAATTACAACTGTTCATATAAAAGTAACTGCTCCTTTCACTGTCGGAAGGAGCAGTTTTTTTCAGGATATTTCTGCGATGACCTCGACCTCAACAAGCACGTTCTTCGGCAGGGTCTTAACCGCCACACTGCTTCTCGCAGGGAGCGACGGGCAGTATTTCGCGTAAATTTCGCTGAATGCCGCGGAACCACCCGGTTACATTTATGCATTACACCTATTTGCCGCACATATAAGCGAGTACGAAAACCGTGGGCGAGTTCCAGTATATAGTGATCTCATTGAGCGAATAACTTGCCGTATCATCAGCGTAGCACTTCATCGGCGGCGTACCTTCCGGGATCACCTGTCTGGCGAAAGGATCCGAAAGGCCGCCGTTCGGGCCGCCCGCTACCATTCCCGGGATACACTCCTCGATGCCGTCGGCGTAGGCGGGACGCAGATGCGGATAATTGCACCTGAACTCGCCTGCTCCGGTGATGTAGCTTATGCCGAGCGGATTTGCGCCGAGCAGGCAGTCAAGATGCCTCGCGGCATATTCACGGCAGCTGCGGTCATCGAAAAGTACATCGTTTATTGCAAATATCATGGCTTTCTTCATCAGCCCCATATTACTGCCCCATTGATATTCGTCGGGCTTCATGGCGACGCCGTAACCGCAATTGTCGGCAGTCTTTTTCATCTCATCCGCATGGAGACGGAATCTGTTCATGAACCTGTTTTCAACCTGAACATCCTTAGCCTGTTTACAAAGCAGATAAGCGAGTGCGCCCAATCCACCTACCTCGCCGTAGCCCAGGGCTGTCAGCGGGAAGTCCTCATTCAGCGCAGATACCAGCAGTCCGTGATATCTGAGATCTCCTGTCAACGCGTACATTTCCGAGTACGCCCAGAAGCGGTTGGAATGATCATCTCGTTCACCGTATCCGCCGGTATTGCAGCCCTCGGGGTTACTGAAACCGATGAATTCCGGATGTCTTTCCAGCCAGTCTGCCGATTTTCCGGCTGCTTTGAACAGCTTTTCGGAGAACGCTTTGTCGTAAGGCTCATAAATACCCGAAGCAAGCGCGCATATCGCTGCCAGATCGGCGGTCGCCATGGAAGAAACGGGAAAAACATACATCTCCGAGGTATCCTCCTCCGGCATTACGAACGGCGCGTGCAGCGCAGTCGTAGCCTTGTGATACACGCCGCCCTCGCTGTCCTGCATCTTCATAAGCCATTCAAGCTCATATCTCACTTCAGACAGGATATCCGGACACCCTGTCTCCGGTATGCCGAGTTTCTGCTTCTCAAAAACTTCCGGGAACAGCCTGAACGCGTAAAGCAGATGCGCCGCCGCACAGGCTCCCGCGGTCACATAACGCCCGTAGTCCCCCGCATCGTGCCAGCCGCCTGAAACGTCCAGAACCGCGTCCCGGTTTTCCCAGAGCCTTGCCGGAGCGGTGTGGCATTTTCCGTGATGCCATACCCCGGCGCAGCGTTCATCGAGTCCGCAGCCGCAGCGCAGATAGTAAAACGCTTTCATTGTTTTGTCGAAAACATCGTTGTACACATATTCGCCGATATGGAACATCGCAGATGTCTTGTTCCCTGCTCTGACGCAGAAAGTTCCTGTTTCTGTAAGGCCTGAAAAATCAGCTGTCCATACATCGTCGCCCGATGCCTCGTCATATCCTGCGTGAACTGTCTTTCCGGAAAAACGCACACTTCCGTTGATATCCGTGACCTCAAAATCGTCACATTCAAGCGGGATATAGGCCATTTTCCTGCTGTCCGGATAATATCCGGCCTGATCGACGAAAATGCCGAAAGGGGTCTTCCGCGAATATGACGGAGTTTTATCAAAGTATTTCCTGTTCATTCCATCACCTGCTCGTTCTTATTTCCGGCGGACACAGCCTTTCCCGGAGCGTCCATGATATTACTGCACCGCAAGTCCGTGCTTTGCTCCACAGCCTGAGTTTCTGCGGCTTTCCCGGGCATATATCACCCTGTACGCCGCGGCATTGAGGATAAGAGCGCCTACCCACGCACAGACCTCCGCATAAGCTGTGGCTCTGAATCCCGTCTGTCCGATGAACAGCGATATCGTTCCGATGCGCAGCACCATTTCCGCAATGCCGGAGATCATCGGTACCATGGGAAAGCCCATTCCCTGAACGGCATTCCTGAACACGAACAGCATATCCACCGCAAAGATCATAACCCCGCATACCGGCAGGAATTCCACGGCATAGGATATCTGTTCCTTACCCGTAAGGAGCAGAGAAGCCAGCTCCCGCGGGAAGAAAAACATTGCCGAACCAAGAAGCGCATAAGCTGTCAGCGCTATCGCAAGGCATATTTTAAGCCCGTCGCTGATACGGTCAAAACGTTTTGCGCCGTAGTTCTGGCCCGTATACGCGGACATTGTGAACCCTGCCGTGTAGGCGGGCTGCATGAACATATTGATATACTTGCTGCAAGCCGAATACGCCGAGGTGAACGCAACACCGAGGCCGTTGACATAGTACTGAACTACCATGACACCCACCGCGGTTATCGAATTCATCAGTGCCATAGGGCCGCCGTTCTTCATCAGCTTTGCATATAAGGCAGCTTCCGGCTTCGTATCGCCGTCCTGCTTTTTAAGGAAGTCTATGCGGCGCAGTTTCCCGAGACATACTGCACCCGAGATGATCTGTGATATTATCGTTGCGGCTGCCGCGCCCCATACACCGGTATGGAACACGAATATGAACAGGCTGTCCATTGCGATGTTCAGCACAGACGAAACGATTATCGCCCTGAGCGGAGTCCTGCTGTCTCCGAGAGAGCGCAGCACACCGGCGCTCATGTTATAGAATATGGTCGCAGAAAGTCCGCCGAAGAGGATGTAGCCGTAGGTCAGACTATCGCCTATTATGCTTTCATCTGTCTGCAAAAGCATAAGAACAGGCTGTAAGAAGGCGATGCTCAGTACGGTGAGCACTCCAGTGATGATCGCGGCGAGCCGTATCATTGCGGACAGGGTGCGGCGCAGCAGCGGGAAATTCTTTTCTCCGAAGCTCTGCGCAACAAGCACCGAAAAGCCGTTGGCGAGGCCCATGGAAAAGCCGATTATCAGAAAACACAGCGAGCCCATGTTGCCTACCGCGGCAAGCGCGTTGTCGCCGAGTCCGTGTCCGACTATGGCCGTATCGGCAAAGGAATAGAGCTGCTGTAACATTCCCGTTGCCAGCATTGGGAAGAAAAAGCGCAGTATCGCGCGGCCGGGTCTGCCTTGTGTGAAATCTATATTTCCGTTCATAAAAATCTCCGTTTATCTTTCCGTTTGTTCTTGCTGATATTATACATTCGGGCAGAAAATAAATATATCGCAATTATTGTTTTTTTGTAAAAAATATGTTATAAGCGCGGGGCTGCGTACCCTATTGCTTTTTTCTTCTGTATATGGTATTATAAAGTCAACGGAGGTGACCTTATGAATACCAACAGAGAGCTGAATTACAGACTGTTTGTCCAGAACGAGGAAGACTTCAAGAGAACGGAGATAAGAAGCGAGTTCGCAAGATACGACGATATAAAGAACGGCGATATAGAAAAGGTGCGCGAGAACATCAGGGAGATAAAAGCTCATTACTATGAGGGCAAAGGTATGCTGTCGGACAGCCTGCTCCGCAACAATCAGTACCACTTCGCCATAGGCGTGGGGATAATCGCCCGCGTCTGCATCGACGGCGGAATGAAGCACAACATAGCCTACACGCTCAGCGACATCTATATCCGCCGCGGAGACAAATGCCGCGAACCGCAGGAGCTTATCGAACTTACGGAAGCTATGATGCTCGACTTCGCGGAACGAATGGCGGAAATACGCAAGGAAAACAGCGTCTCACTGCACGTCCGCAGAACTGTTGATTACATATATGAAAACCTCCACGAACCGCTTACGCTCATGTCGGCGGCGGAACATGAACATCTCGATCCCAGCTATCTGTCAAAGCTGTTCGCGAAGGAAATGGGCATACCGATAAAGGCGTATATCCTGAAAACGAAGATTACCACCGCACAGAATATACTGACATTCTCGGATTTCTCCATAGCGGAGATCGCTGATTCGCTGGGGTTTTCCTCCCAGAGCGCATTCGCGGCTGCATTCCGGAAAATAACCGGACTCACGCCGCTGCAATACCGCAACAGATACAGCGAAGAGTATTCACTGCGTTCGCAGGGTTATAAACTGTGATACAAAAAGGCTGCGGATCATTTGCGATCCGCAGCCTTCATTTACTTTTCTGACCGGGCTGTTACTTTGCGTACTCGACAGCGCGGCTCTCACGGATGAGATTTACCTTGATCTGGCCGGGATATTCCATTTCGGCTTCGATCTTCTTGGCGATCTCACGGGCGAGGACGGTCATCTTGTCGTCGTTCATAGCCTCGGGTTTTATCATCACGCGCACTTCGCGGCCAGCCTGAATAGCGTAGGTCTTCTCGACTCCGTTATAGGACGAGCATATTTCCTCGAGCTTCTGGAGGCGCTTGATGTAGTTGTCATAATTCTCGCTTCTCGCAGCGGGACGCGCGGCGCTGATTGCGTCGGCAGCCTTGACGAGGTTAGCGATGACTGTTCTTGCTTCAACGTCGCCGTGGTGAGCCTCGATAGCGTGTATGATCTCGGGGTTCTCCTTATACTTGCGGCAGACATCGACACCGATCTGGACATGGGAGCCCTCGATCTCTTCGCTGAGAGCCTTGCCGACGTCATGCAGCAGGCCTGCGCGGCGTGCCATTGCTGCGTCCACACCGAGCTCGTCCGCCATCATACCTGCGAGATGAGCCACCTCTATCGAGTGATCGAGAACATTCTGGCTGTAAGATGAACGATAATACAGACGTCCGATGAGCCTTACCAGCTCGGGGTTCATATTGTTCACGTTTGTCGCAAGTAATGCACGTTCGCCTTCCTGCTTGATCTTTTGCTCGACTTCGCGCTTTGCACGCTCTACAGTCTCTTCGATGCGGGTCGGGTGGATACGGCCGTCCTGTATCAGCCTTTCGAGAGCTATGCGAGCGATCTCGCGGCGTACCTTGTCATGGCTGGACAGCGTGATAGCCTCGGGAGTATCGTCGATTATCAGATCAACACCGGTAAGCTGTTCGAGAGTGCGGATATTTCTGCCTTCGCGGCCGATGATCCTTCCCTTCATCTCGTCATTGGGCAGCGAAACTACGGAAACGGTCATTTCGGAAACTGTCTCCGCCGCAAGGCGCGAGATAGCGTTCGCTATCTGGTTTCTTGCCTTGTCGTCACATTCGTCCTTGATCTTCTGCTCATAGAAGTTTATGCGGACTGCCTTCTCGTGGTCGAGCTCGGTATCGAGCATTCTGATGATATGCTCCTTTGCCTGCTCGGTGGTATAGCCGGAGATCCTTTCAAGTATCTCCATCTGGCTGTTCTTGAGCTTCTCGGCCTCCGCGAGTTTTTCCTCGGCTTTCTTGTTCTTGTTGGCGAGGCTTTCCTCGAGCTTTTCGATCTTGTCGTTCTTCTTGTCGAGATTTTCTTCTTTTTGCTGTAATCTTCTTTCCGATCTTGAAACTTCCGCGCGGCGCTCTTTCAGCTCGCGTTCCGTTTCCGATTTCATTTTCTGGATCTCTTTTTCGGCCTGCCCTCTCAGGCGGTAAATATCGTCCTTTGCTTCGACCAGTCTCGATTTCTTTGCAGCCTCGGCCTTCTCATTCGCTTCGGCGACTATTCTTTCCGCTTCCTTTTCAGCAGACTCTATCTGTGCTTCCGCTTCTTTTTTACGATGCTCAACGCCCTTGTCGAACGCTATTTTCCAGGCGATAAGTCCTGCGATCGCGGCGCCGACAATTAAAGCAGCGACGATCAGCACAATTGCGAGTCCTAAGTCCATGAAACCTTCCCTCCTTTTCGTAAAAATTCCTGATCTGACATGAGACTCCGCAGCACAGGAAACACGAAAACAGACGGGTCTCACGGGCAGTTCCCTGCACCGATCACCGCTGCTAAGCGCTTGCAATATACATAACTTCTATTAAACCCGGTCACCCGGGCATTTCGGATCATTACACGGCAGCGCAGCCCTTGCATGATGCGCACCGCAATTCGGGAAATAATAATAAAAATTAATTTTGCCGCACGGAGTATAATATGTAAACCAAGATTGGTAAATATGAAAATTGCTGTATTGTGCTCCGACTCAATCTGAAACCGCGCACCGCTTCAGCGGGGATTTGCTGATATCCTCCCGCAAAGCGCGCTGTTATCAGCCGTAATGGCATTTTGCGCAGCGGAAACCGGCCAGAAGAGCCTGAACACTGAATGTATTTGCATACAGACTTATTCACAATATTAATTCTAATACATTTTCAACGAAATGTCAAGAGATTTTTTGATAATTTTATGAAAAAATCCGTCAGGCGCTTGACGCGGGGCTCAATATATGTTATACTGTTTTATCGATAAAAATGCCGGCGTGATGGAATTGGCAGACGTGACGGACTCAAAATCCGTTGGTAGCAATACCGTGCGGGTTCGACCCCCGCCGCCGGCACCAGAAATGCCGCTGATGCGGCCTATTGAATAGTGTAGAGTGAATAGTTTATAATGAATAGTATAAAGCACAGAGAACTTCTGCGGCGTTTATGTATCATTCATTATTCATTATTCACTTTTCATTATACATTGTAAAAATACCGGATCAGAGCGGAAATGAGGTGAAACGCCGTGGAAAAGAAACTTTCAATACTGATCTGCGACTACGATAAGCACGATGTCCGCATAATCGAGGCCATGACCCGCGAATGGCTCGTCGAGAACGACCGCGAGGCGTCCGTGAATGTGTTCACCGACCCCGTGAAGTTCCGCGAGACATTCCTCTCCGGCACAGCCTATGACATCTATCTCCTTGGCGTCTCGATGCACGGGTCAAGCGGTATCGAGTTCGGCAGGATGATACATACCCGCTATCCCAACGCTCCCCTTATATACCTCACACGCTCGAAAAGCCACGCACTTGAGGCTTTCTCGGTCAACGCACTGCGTTATATCCTGAAGCCTGTGGACTATATGGAATTCGTCTCCGCCCTCGACTTCGCGTATATAGTACACCGCGCTGTTCCGCGCAATATGGTCACCGTAAGACTGCCCGGCGCAGTAACTAACCTCAGCGAGGACGATGTGGTCTACATCGAAAACAATGTCCGCAGTATGAAATACGTCATGAAGGACGGCGAGATCGTCAACGGAACGCGCCGCAACATCTCCTTCGAGAATTTCTTTGCGCCGCTCCTCAGCTCCGGAAAATTCGTTCAGCCCCATAAGTCCTTCATAGTCAATCTTAACTACATAAGCGCACTGCGCACCTCCAGCATAAGGCTCTCCACCGGCGTGAACATTCCTATCAGCAGACGCCATATCAACGAAGTTCATGAGGCATACGAAAAATTCAACGCAAAGTGAAATAACAGATGAGAAATCGAGAGAAAACAAGAGAAACGCAGAAAAACGGAGAGAAACGGGGATATATTTTAAAAACATCTTCAAAAAACGTTGACAAATCTTCGTAAAACCGTTATAATACCGATTGTTCACTAAAAATTCAGGAGGAAACGAAAATGTCAACTACTTATATGCCCAATGCTCAGACAGTAGAGCGCAAGTGGTATATCCTCGACGCAGCAGGCAAGCCTCTCGGACGCGTTGCGGCTCAGGCAGCAACCCTTCTCCGCGGCAAGCACAAGCCTACATTCGCACCTCACTGCGACTGCGGCGACCATGTAATCATCATCAACTGCTCCAAGGCTGTTCTCACAGGCAACAAGCTCGAGAACAAGTTCTACAGATGGCACACCGGCTATATCGGCCACCTCAGATCCATTCAGTACTCCAAGCTGATGGCTACAAGACCCGAAAAGGCTATGGAACTCGCTGTAAACGGTATGCTCCCCAACACAACACTCGGACGCAAGGCTCTCACAAGACTTCGTCTGTATGCAGGCGCAGAGCACAAGAATCAGGCTCAGAAGCCCGAAGTATTTGAATTTTAAGGAGGGGAACATAAATGTACGATTCTAAACCTTACTACTACGGAACAGGCCGCAGAAAGCACTCGGTAGCACGCGTGCGTGTATATCCCGGCAGCGGTTCCATCACGATCAATAACAGAGATATCGACGATTACTTCGGTCTCGATACACTCAAGCTCATCGTTCGCCAGCCCCTCAACCTTGTAGGTGCAGCAGAGAAGTTCGACATCGTCTGCACAGTTGCCGGCGGCGGCGTTACAGGTCAGGCAGGCGCTATCCGCCACGGCCTCTCCCGCGCACTTCTCCAGTACAGCGATGAACTCCGTCCGATCCTCAAGAAGGCTGGTTTCCTTACAAGAGACCCCAGAATGAAGGAAAGAAAGAAGTACGGTCTCAAAGCTGCGAGACGTGCTCCCCAGTTCTCGAAGCGTTAAGTTTTCTTCACAAAGAGATAACAAATCAAGTATCTCAAATATGCAGAAAATCGCCCCGCAAGGCTTTCTTGCGGGGTTTCTCTTATGTCTTATGAATTGGTAGAAATCGGTAAGATTTAGTCGGTAACATTCAAGAAACACTCACGTAGCACTCATAAAAAACAGGCTATATTTTATGAGTGTTACGTGAGTGCTACCGTATTGCGTGAAAGGCATAAAATAAGGAGATGTCAGTTGGCATCTCCTTATTTTCATATTTTGTTGATTGCCTCTATTAGCTCCTGTATCTCAAGGTGCGTATATACATTCTCGGCGACGGTTTTGCCTGTATGTCCCAATATCCGGTTTATCTTGGCATCGTAAACCTCTGCCGCATGAAGCAAAGTTGAACAGGTATGCCGTGTTTCATGTATGTCGCGCTTGCCGAACTCGATTGCCTCCATAAAGGGAGCCCAGTATGTATCTTTATAGGCTGTATAGCCCTTTTTGTCATGAAAATCGCGTCCGTCCATTGAGATAAGATACTCACTGCCGGGCTTGTCGAAGAAGTATTTCCAGTAAGCAAGGGTTTTGCCCGAAATGGGTACTTTGCGAACGCCGTGTTCCGTTTTAGCGACTATTACGTCTACATAACGCGCGTCAAGAAAACAATCTTCTTTTTTGAGATCAAGGAACTCTCCGATTCGCATACCCGAATAGATCAGCATAAGGACAGTTTTGGCAACATCTGTGCTGTCAAGAGCCTTGATTTTTGCGATCTGAGCGGTGGTAAACGCTGTTCTGTTGCGTTTGTTCGGATTCTTGTCCTTGTATTTCTCGATATTGATAGCTTCTGAGTAGTCTCTGTCGGTAAGCTTCCGGGGAACGGCATATCCGTAAAGCTGTCCAAGCAGCTATTTCACCTTTTTTAGAGTAGGGTAGTTACAGTCAGCGGTATCAATGACATATTGGAGATCGTCAACACCGATATCCTTGAATCTTTTATTATAAAGGAAGGAGCATCGATTATAGGCTGCTTTGATACCATGTATGTTCGATTCGCTGATCGTCGGGAACTTTTGATCGCTCCACTTATCATATACATCGCTGAAAGTCGCCTTTCCGCCTGTTA
>JAEEJW010000178.1 GCA_016282095.1 Ruminiclostridium sp.
CACCGAGGACAGTCCTTTTGAAATGTCTCTGGAGATAGTTTCCGAGGGCTATCGCGGCGACGGTGTTGAGGTCAGCGAAAGCGGCTATTCCAATATCCTGCGCGGCGATATGACGCTGGGGAGGGTACCGGAGATAGAGTTCACGGAACCCGGCGAGGAATATGGCTTCAGTTTCGGAGAAGTGAAGCAGCTCCGGATAAAATTCCGGATAAAGGAAGGCTACCGTGACAATGTGCTGGGCAAGTACACCGCAGAATCTCCCGAGCTCGAGGGCATCGGGCGGCTCTATGTGTTCGCGTTTGACGACAGCATCAATATAAGCCTGCCGCTGGAAACATGGCACGACGAGAAGGAAAACATCGTCTACACCGTCACCGACGGACGCGGCGGTACATTCAGCCTTGTGGACTTTGAGATCTGGATCGACCAGTTCGCGGCTCTTGCGGGCGAATAACGGTACCGTAAGGCAGAATAATTCCTCTCCGGCAGAAAAAACTGCCGGAGAGTTTTTGCGTTCCGGAAATTCTGTGCGGAGGCATGATTAAATGCGGCGTCCCGACTTGATTTTTCCGCGGAGGTGTGGTATAATGATGTAAACCCAATATCCGCGGACTGTGCCCGGGACCGGCAGAAAACGTGGCATTACCGGAAACAAAGAGGTGACATATTCTATGAATATGACCGTTGAACTGTTTGACAGTATCATAAACACATCACAGGACTGTGTATTCTGGAAGGACAATAAACGTCGCTTTCTCGGCGTAAATCAGGCGTTTCTCGATTTCTACGGCTTTGAATCCGCGGACGTACTGATCGGAAAAACAGACGAAGATATGGGGTGGCACAACGATCCCGAGCCGTATAAGCAGGACGAACTCCGCGTACTGTCGGGAGTTTCCACATACAAGGTACACGGGAAATGCATGATCCGCGGCGTGGAGAGAGACATCATAGCCTCGAAAAGACCACTCTATGAGGGTGACAGGATAGTCGGGCTGGTCGGAAGCTTCATCGACATTACCGATGTCCTGCGGAGACAAGGCAAGGCCGGAGCACGCCGTGACATCTATACGGTCGAGAAGCTCCGCCGTATCCCGTATTTCGACAAGATGCTCGACGACACGGCGCTGGACGAGATACTCGACCCGCTCACGGGGATAATCTCCCGTGTCTGCGCAATGGGTTTCGTACATTCACTGATGGCTTCGGGAACGCCGTTCTCGTTCTCGATCATTGATCTCGATAATTTCAAGTTCATCAACGACACCTTCGGACACAGCGCCGGAGACACAGTGCTAAAAGCCGTCACAGGCTCACTGGCGGAGGCTCTGGGCGAAAACGGCATCGTAGGGCGCTTCGGCGGCGATGAGCTCATGATGATCGATCTGCGGGATACTGATCTGCCATCGATGCAGGAATTTTTCAGATCACTGTATGAGGACGGCAGCATCCTGCGGCAGAATATACACCTTGATACCGGCAGTACTTACGTTACCTGCACGTCGGGCTGTGCTTCGTTCCCGGCGGATGCGGACAATTTCTCCGATCTGTTCGCGATGACCGATAAAACGCTGTATCTCGGGAAGAGCAGAGGCCGCAACTGCTATGTGATCTATCAGCCAGACAAACATCATGATATCGAGATAAAAAAGCTGGTCAAGCACAATGTATGCGACGATATGATCAATATGCGGAAGCTCTTTGAACAAGGACAGACACTGCGCGAAAAGCTGAGATCGGTGCTTGCGTTCCTGACAGATTTTCTCCGGATCTCCGACCTTTATTTCGCCGGTATGGACGACAGACTGCATTCGGCGGCAGACGAACAGCTCGATGCCGACGTTTCCGGGATCCCGGCTCTGATCGGTGACGAGCCGTACATAACGGGCTGCGTTTCCGATATGGAGAAGGAATGCCCGCAGCTTGCCGGAACCCTCGCCTCACTGGGACTTGGTTCCGCAATGATAGTGCGCGTCGGAGGCGTTAACGATACGAACGGCTGGCTGATATGCGGCGTAAATCGGCGCTACCGTCTTTGGCAGGAGAACGAATGTGCATTGATGTACTTTCTTTCAACTCTGATCCACGGCTGGCTCCTGACTGAGGGTCGTAACAGCGGCAGATGACAGCAGAAATGCGGATGCGGCAGCCCTTCGGCAGAAATGAAACGTACCATGATACTGATATCAGATGAAATATGACAGAAAAAAGCCCGCTGCCGTGAAAAAACGACAGCGGGCTTTTCTGATATACCGGTCTATCGGCTCATGACATTCCGGAGTATCCCGGACCTGCCGATCCGGTCTGAGCTTTTTCAGGCACAAGGTCTGTTACTGCCGACTTTGCGATCTCGTCCGGGCTCCCGTCCGGAGCGATCCAGCCGTCAACGGCGGACTGCGGCAGTATCACCGGCATACGGTCATGTATGCCGCTGACAGCTCCGGAAGGTTCCCGGGTAAGAACAACGAACACCGGATATCTGAAACCGTCCGTTTCCTCAAACCTGTACAGCCCCGCAAGCCATGTGACTGCGGAGCCTTCAGGCTGAATCGCATATTTGTCGCCTGTTCTTGTTCTGCCGTCGGGCATTGTGAAATGCTGCCATTCATAGTACCATGAAGCGGGGATCACGCATCTTCGCCGGTACCACGAATCCCGGAACGCGGGCTTTCCGGCAGCGGATTCTATTCTTGCGTTGACTATCGGATTTTTGAGCCCGTTTATCGAAAATCCCCATTGCATAGGAAATACAGCCTTCCGGCCGTTTTTGGCGGGTGCTATGACTGCGGCGATATCGGTAGGGCGTATCTCGCCGGACATTATAAGAGGCCTCGACAGGCTTATCATCATCTGCTGGGCGAATGATGCCTGCCTGGCTTCATCGATGAAGGGCTTCAGTTCTTTATCTATATCGGCATAAAATCGGGTGCACATTTTTCCTTATCTCCATAGTTCTGTTGCGGACTTATTCTACAAAATGCACCTTGATGTGCATTTTCTATATTATATCTCACATTTTTTCATCTGTCAATAGGTTTCGGAAAAATAATGCACATTAATGTGTATTTCAATGTAGCCTCATATAGTGAAAGAACAAGGAGAATGATGTGAAATGCGAAACGGGTGATAAGGCGTCGGGCGTTCCTGTTTTACTTCGCCGCGAACAAACCGGGCACTCTTCGCCTTTCGTGTCATACAGCGGGATCGGGCAGTATCACAAAACTGAACCTCAATTAAAAATGCACGTATTGCTTTAAAATTGCGCATATATTGTGATAATAGCCAAAATTGATTGTGCAAAAGAACGTAAAATCTCTATATCTATTGAATTAAAGGTAGGGTTGTGGTATAATTTAACTTACATACAAAGGAGGAAATTATTATGAACAAGAAAAAAAGAACGATCAGATCACGACTTATTCTTCTCTCTACTGTACCGGTGATCGGTGCCTGCATTATTCTGGTTTTTATCAATGTATTCTCGAATTACAGTAAATATATGGCTATGTACAAGGACGAAGGTCTCGCACTGTCCGAAGCATACGCTTCTTCTGTGGAACACACCATTGATTCCTTTTCAAAACAGTTCGCTGTAGTTGACAAAAATACAAGTGTAGTTGACGAGAGCATACCTCTTGAAGAAAGAAAGGCCATGCTCCTTGAAGCTGCCGAGACAAGTAACTTCAAGGATTTCGCCATTGCTTATTCAAGCGGCGTTACATATAACGGCACCGATATATCTCAGCGTGAGTACTTCAAACAGGCAATGGCCACAAAGGGCTCTTATGTTTCAAGCCCTGTTGTCCGCATGACAGACAACTCCATTACCATAATGATGGGTAAGTATTTCTCGGCGAACGGCAGCGATTACGTCGTTTACGGCGGCCTTGACGCGGATACATTCTCGAAGCTTATCAGTGAAGTCCACTATGAGGAGAACGGTATCGCGTTCATCATGGACAAGAACGGCATAATCGTCGGAACAAGCACAAATCTGGTTCCCCAGCTTACAGAGCTTCAGGGAGATCATTCTCTCGGCAAGTCGATGACCGCAGCTGCTGCCGATATACTCAAGAACAATAACGGAAATGTCGAATTTGACCTTGCCGGCACAAAATACATCTCCGGTTACACAAAGATCAGCAGCGTCGAAGGCTGGTATGTAGTTGTTGCGACACCGCAGCACCCCATTCTGGACAGCATCTTTACCACAGCGCTTACCATAGTGGTAGTTGCGATACTCGCTACGATACTTTCTGTTATTATCACAAGCTTACGCATCAAGAATATCGCAGGTCCTATCGCCGCTACCGCAAAGCGTATGCAGGATATGGCTAACGGCGATGTCATGACTCCCGCACAGATCTACAGGACAAACGACGAGATCGAGACTATGTCCGAGGCTTCCGAAGCGCTTATTTCGAATATGAGCGGCATAATCAATGATCTCAATCAAGTGCTCACGGGTATCGCGGAAGGCGACCTCACGGTACGGACAAACGTTGCGTACCCCGGTGATTTCGTTCAGATCGAAAACTCTCTCAACAACATACTCAACGCACTCAATGAGATAATGTCCGGTGTTGACACGAGCAGCGCGGAAGTTCTCAACGGCTCCAACCAGATGGCGGAAGGTTCACAGGCTCTTGCGGACGGCACAACAAGACAGGCTTCCGCTATCGAGCAGATATCCGCGACTATCGCGGAGGTTTCTTCGCAGATCTCCAGCACAGCACAGAACGCCGCACAGGCAGGCGATCTCTCCAAGCAGACCCAGAACAGAGTAAACGAGCAGGACGCAGAGATCAACAGCATGGTACAAGCAATGGACGAGATAAGCAATACCTCCAAGGAGATCGAGAAGATCATCAAGACTATCGAAGATATTGCGTTCCAGACCAATATACTCGCGCTCAATGCTGCCGTTGAAGCGGCACGCGCAGGCGATGCCGGCAAGGGCTTCGCGGTCGTTGCCGATGAAGTCCGCAATCTCGCAAGCAAGTCCGCCGAGGCTGCAAGCTCGACCACAGCGCTTATCACCGCTTCTATCGACGCGGTCGGCAAGGGCAGCAAGATCGCTCTCGCTACCGCAGAGTCCATGAAGGAAGTCAAGGAGATGTCCACGCAGACAGCGGAACTTATCACACAGATAGCCTCCGCAAGCGCGGAACAGACAGAGTCTATCAATCAGATCACTTCCGGCATAGAGCAGATCTCGCAGGTAATCCAGATGAACTCCGCTACCGCGGAAGAGACCGCGGCTTCCTGCGAAGAACTCACCGGTCAGTCCAGGCTCCTCAAGGATCAGGTCGCTCGTTTCAGGCTGGGACGGTAAGATGTTCCCGGACGGCGTTGGCGCAGATAACTGTACTATGCTGCCTGTTTCGGCATATCGCCTGAATGGAATTTATCACGTTTCTGAACATAGTAAAACAATAGCTCCGGAAAGCATTAAGCTCTCCGGAGCTGTTATTATGAAGAAAAGAAATAATCAGTTTGTTCCCGTGAGTGCCACTCCGTTCACATAAAGCGTGTAGCCGTTGGAGATGATGCTTGCGGCGTCGCCGTCAAAGCTTGTGACATAGCTGTCGCTGGTAAGCGTCCATGTGCAGCCGCTTCCGAGAGTTACGGAAACTTTGCCGACTTCTGTGGAAACTGTATCGCCCGCGGCGTTCGTGATATTGCCGTCGATGCGGCCGGTGAAGGAAGAAGAATCTGTGAGGTTCAGCGTAAGCTCAGAGTTGCTGCCGACAAGGATAGCACCCTCAAGAATTTGCTGCGACGCGTTCAGCACGGCGGTGTTGTTTCCGCCGTTCCAGCCGTCGTCGCATACCGATATGAGAATGTTGCCGCTGTCCTCGTTAGTGATCTCCACGCCGGAAAGAGTAATGACAGCGCTGGTGTTGGTAACATGGAACACATGACCGTTCATGCTCGTCAGACTTCCGCCGGTCATTGTGAACGAGGAAGTACCGCTTGCCGCATCCCCCGACATCGACTGATAGATCATTATGGTATCGAGAAATTTCGCGTTGCCGTTGCGTTTGGTATTGTTCGCAGTCAGGTCGCAGTTGTTGAGCGTGATCGAATTCAGACCTTCGATGCAGACACCCTCGGAAAGATTTGAAACAAGTTCAGCGTTGGAGACTGTAATATCCGCCGTGGAATATATCGCGGGAGAGCCGAGACCGTTCGATGTGTATGTTCCGCCGTCCACGGTAACCGTTCCGCCGCCGCGGTCGGTGCGGATAGCCGCCGAGGACTGCCCGCTCGTTGTAACTGTCAGGTCGTATGCTTCGGTAACACCGCCGCCCGTGGTCATTATGCCGCCGGAGCCGCTGCCGGTAGTTGTTATCGTCGTGTCTCTTATTATGAGCGTTGTGCCGTCACCGGACGCGCCGTTCTGACCGCCGTTGCCGCCATAGCAGAACACACCGTTCGCACCGGAAGCATCGGAAGTGATCGTGCCGCCTGTTATCGTTGTGATAGTACCGCCTTTGACGAGAACAGCCGCATTCTGCCCGTAGAAATTGCAGTTGTCGCCGCCATTGGAATCGCCGGTCTTTGTGACGGTCAGACCGCTGACTGTTACAGCGTCAGACGTGCTTATCATCAACGCGCTCTGATCGGCTGTATCGGAAGCATAAGTCTTGTCGTCCTCGGTCGCCGCAGCGGTTATCTCTGTGGAGCCGCCGTAGATCACCTCGGAGCTGTTTCCGCCGAATCCTCCGCCGGGAGCTCCGTTTCCACCGGGCTTATCAGGCGGATTACCGCCGGGACCTCCGCCTTCACAGTCGGGCTTGTCGGGAGGAGTTCCGCCTTCGGGCATATCATGAGGAGTATTTCCGGAATCACCGTCCGGTTTTTCGGGAGGTGTACCCTCTGGCTTTTCGTTTTCATCGGAATTATCGCTTTGCTCTGTACCTTCCGCAGATGTCTGTTCCGTCCCGGAAACCGTCGTCTGCTCGGTCGCAGCGGTTGTTGTCGACACGGATCCTGCATTAGCTGTACTGGTACCGCAAGCCGCAAGAGAAGCAACCATCATCATCGCAATTATAGTAGAAATGTATTTTTTCATATTGATCTCTCCTTTTCTCAGGTGGATTTCCTTTGTTGTGATTACAGTATAACAGACAAACTTAAATCTAACTTAAAATTCCGAAACATAATTTTATACAATATATTAAGTTTCAGATAATTCTTACTGTCCATTAAAACAGGACTGCACAGAATTGAAAACC
>JAEEJW010000179.1 GCA_016282095.1 Ruminiclostridium sp.
AATATCCGCTCACCGTCCGCGCTTATGACCGCGCCCTCATTTTCTTCAGGAACGGCTCTGAGCCTGTCAAGAACACGCTGGGGCGGACAGCAGACCCTTACGAACCTGTCGGCAACGGAAGAACGCGGCAGCGAAGCGGCGGCCTCCGCGGGCGTCAATCCCAGCTCACGCATATACCGCAGCGCTATCACAGCACAGGCGAAGCCGTCACGCAGGTAAATGCGTTCCCGTGCGAGACTTCGTGCCTCTTCGTCCCGGTCATCCATGGGACTCTCGAAATATCGCAGTACACTGCCGCCGTACATACCGGCCGCGGCTTCGGCAGTCCTCGGGAAAGCGAAGGGCAGCGCCGTGCAGTGTCCCTCGCGGGCTTCGCAGGCGCAGACCAGCAGAGTAAGCGTTACCGGGTCGATGCGGGTGTCACCGCAGGATATCTCCGCTGTGTCTCCGCGCTCGGAGACCGTGATCGTCATCTTCGGTCCCCCTGCCGAGATCAGCTTTGCGAACGGCGCGCATATCGCGCGTATCATCGGGCAGCGTGACACTACCCGGATATCGTAGGGAACCGTGAACCTGCACATCTCCGACAGTGCAGACTCATAAAGCTGCCGCGCTCCGGCAAAGTGTTTTATCTCTCCGAAGCTGTCCCAGCCCGCCGTCATAAACTCGCCCCTTGAGACCGCGCCGCTGAGTATGCGTTCTCCGGCACGCCGCAGCGGCAGCATTCCTGCCGAGTATATCATTATCTTCGTCTGCGCCCTGGCCGCCACATATATCATAAGGTCCGCCCCCAGAAGCCCGGCCGCCCGGGTCAGGACCGGAAGCGGCTCGCTCCCGCAGTCATAGGCTGTTGTACCCGCAGCCGAGATACCGCAAAGCACCGCGTTTTTCAGGCATACGGCAGCATCACCTCCGGAGCAGCACACCGCAATGCCTGTTTCGGATATCTTTGCGGCAGAGCTGCCTGCACGCACCGCGAACTCCGGTGTTATTACCGTGTTAGTGGCTCCTGCCATGCCGTCTTCGGACAGTTCCGGCGACGATGCCGCGCCGTATTTCACATCTGAGGACACCGATGCGCCGCGGGCTATGCGCTTATTGTTCCATATCTTCACGCCGCCCTTGACCACGGCATTCTCGCCTATTACCGCGCCTTCTCCGATCACGGCGCCTTCGTAGACCGCCGCTCCGGCGCATATCTTCGCGTCCGGACAGATAACGCAGTCATTCAGTGTCGCGCCTTCGCCTACAAAGGCACCGTCCATGACTATAGCGTTGTGGAGTTTTGCTCCGTCAGATACATACGCTCCTGAACCTATGCAGGAAAAGCCTGCTGCAAGAGCTCTCGGCGAGATGTGAGCGCCTTTTGCCGTGAATGTTTCCGGGCTGACGGCGCAGTTCTTCGGGAGCTGTCCGCGCTCCGGCAGTTCCGCTTTTATCTTTCCTGCCATGAGATCGGCGCAGCAGCGCTTGAAGGCTGTGATATCCCCTATGTCGCACCAGTAACCGCTTTCCTCGTAATATCCGAGCTTCATGCCGCGGCGCAGCATCTCGGGGAACACGTCGCGAGCGAAATCCACGGACTTTTCGTCTTCGATCAGGCCGAAGACTTCCGGCGAGATCACATAGATGCCGGTATTGGCAAGATCACTGCGGCAGTTGATGAATGAGGGCTTTTCGGAAAAGCCGGTGACTTCGCCTTTTTCGCCCAGTATAAGCCCGTATTCCCGCGGATCGTCCACCGAGCGCACCGCTATGGTCGCGGCGGCTCCGGAGCGCAGGTGCCGCTCATAAATAGCGGCAAGGTCGAAGTCGCACATCGCGTCGCCGCTTATCACGATCAGCGGTTCACTGAAGTCCGCGGCCGCTTTCTTCACGCAGCCTGCCGTGCCGAGGGGCTTATCTTCGTAAGACACGAAAGTCCGCAGCCTGCCGTATCTGCCGTCCCCGAGCGCGGCTTCTATCTTTTCCCCCTTGTAGCGCACCGCGACAGCGGCTTCTTCACAGCCGCAGCGATCCAGCAGTTCAAGAATATAGAACAGAACGGGTTTTCCGCACAGCGGCACCAGTGGTTTCGGCAGGTCGCAGGTGAGCGGGCGGAGACGTGTGCCTTCGCCTCCCGCAAGTATAACAGCTTTCATTAAATGTTCCTCCATATAATGTCAACACGGCGGTCGACAGCATAAACTGATATTGAGAATTTATTCTCATCAGATATTGTATTATTCCACACGAAAGGGTGATTTATTTATGGGATATTCGATTATTCCGCTTGATTCGTATACGGCTGCGAGAAAAGCAGTGAGATATCTCGGCTCCCGCGGCGTTTATGCCCGTGCAGAGAAGATAGGCTCCGGACCTGCCGGCTGCCGTTTCGGCATCCGGGTCACCGAACCACCGGACAAGGTCTGCGGTATGCTTGCCGGGGCAGGGATACACTGCGAGAATTCAATGCCCGTGCCGCCACCCCCGTTCCCGCCGCGTCCTCCGCGCCGCGGACGCAGATGATATCCGGAGGGCTGTGGTGATATGGTATATTTTGACAATGCCGCGACCACCTACCCGAAGCCGCCGGCAGTGCTTGCGGCCATGTCCCGCGCACTTGTGCGCTACGGAGCGAATCCGGGACGTGCAGGTCACGCGATGTCCATGGAGACGGCTGCCGCTGTGTATGACGCAAGGGAGAAGTGCGCGGAATTCTTCGGCGCGGAGCCGGAGAACACCGTGTTCATGCCGAACTGCACATTTGCGCTGAATACGGCAATAAAAGGAGTACTGCCTCCGAATTCACACGCGGTGACCAGCGATATAGAGCATAACGCTGTGCTGCGGCCGCTTTACGCGCTGTCCAGAAGTTCGGGCGTGTCCTACACATTCGTGCCTTCGGGCAGCGATGACGAGACAGTGGCAGCCTTCGAACACAGCATAAACCGCCGCACAAGAGCTGTGATATGTACTCTCGCAGGGAATGTGACAGGTCGTCTGATGCCGGTGCGCCGCATAGCCGAGGTCTGCCGCAGGCACGGGATATGCTTTATAGTTGATGCCGCCCAGGGCGCAGGAGTAGTTCCGATAAAGCTGTCCGACGGTGTGAACATCATCTGTGCCGCGGGACATAAGGGACTTTACGGTCCCATGGGAACGGGTCTGCTGGTGACGGACGGAAAGTACAGCCTGAAAACCCTCGTCGAGGGAGGAACAGGCAGCAATTCAAAGGAGCCGGCTCAGCCGGATTTTCTGCCCGACCGTTTTGAGAGCGGCACTATCAACACGGCAGGCGCGATCTCGCTGGGCGCGGGCGTGGATTTTGTCCGGAGCCGGGGTATTGACATGATACGCGCTCACGAATCCGAACTCTGTGAGCGTTTCTTCCGCGGTGTGTCCCGTATGCCGGCTGTAAAGCTGTACAGCAGCGTATTCGATGAAAGGTTCGTACCCGTTGTCCCGTTCAATATCGGGGATATGCCTGCCGAGCAGGCCGCAAATCTGCTCAGTGACGCAGGCTTTGCGCTGCGCGGAGGCTTCCATTGCGCATATCCCGCGCATAAAAAGATAGGTACCTCCGATCAGGGAGCCGTGCGCTTCTCGCCGTCGGTGTTCAACACTCCTGCCGAGGTCAGCAGCCTTATACGGGCGGTAGGCCGTATCGCCGCTTCGCTTTAGAAGTCGCTGACGCTTGGCGCGGTACCCGCGCTGTCAATCCGTCTGTTAAATTCAGCGAATGACAAGTCTGTGCCTCGCAGCCGTTATAAAACAAATAATCTGCTCCATTTGACTTACAAAAGGAGCAGATTTTTGTCGTGTAAAGATGTCGAGAGAAGAAATTCTGAAAGGATTCCCCACTACCCCTCTGCCAAAAGGAGCAGGTAATAGCGGGGGCGGCAGTCTTTTTCAGGACTTGTCGAACGCGGTCCAACGCGAGCGGACGGGGGTCTGATAGGTAAGCGGACCGTCTGAGACAGGACTGAAAAAGCGGCGCCCTTTGGTTACTTTCCGCCGCTGGAGGGGGAAAGTGACTCGCCTCGCGGAACGAAACTCCGACATAAATAATAATCAACGCGCGGGCGAAATAACACTAAATTAAATAAAAACCTTAATATTTATCGTAAAATATTAATGGGCATAATTCACAATTCTGTTAGTATGAAATGATGAAAATTGTATAATCGCTTGCAATTTTCCGAAAATGTGGTACAATATAATAGAGCAAATTATAATTTGCTGACAACGGGCTGTTTCGCCCCAGACAGGAGGAGCTTATCATGAAGATACTATATGCCGCAAGTGAAGCGCAGCCCTTCGCAGCTTCGGGCGGACTCGCAGATGTCGCCGGATCGCTTCCTAAGGCGCTTGTGGAGGCTGGCCATGAATGCATGGTCGTTATGCCTTATTATTACAATACAATCAAGCCCGAGGTTCGTGAATCCCTGGAATATGTGATGAATTTCTATGTTCCGGTAGGCTGGCGTTCGCAGTATTGCGGCGTTTTTACCACTACACTCAACGGAGTGAAATACTATTTCCTTGATAACGAGTATTACTTCAAACGTGACTTCGGTCTTTACGGATATTACGACGATGCTGAAAGATACGCGTTCTTCTCGAGAGCCATTCTCGAAATGCTCGAGCACCTCGAAATAAAGCCGGATATCATCAATTCCAATGACTGGCAGACCGCTCTTGTGCCCATCTACTACAATATCTACTATAAGTATCATCACAATATGTGGGGCATCAGAAATGTCTTCACGATACACAACATAGGATATCAGGGTCAGTACGGTCTTGACCTTACGGAAGAGATATTCTCTATCCCGAGACATTTAAGCTCGATCATTGAGTATGATGGCGACGCGAACCTCATGAAGGGTGCGATCGAAATGGCAGATAAAGTAACTACCGTTTCGCCGACTTACGCTAAAGAAATACTTAACCCGTGGTTCTCGCACGGCCTTGACCGCTGCCTCAACACCAAGCAGTACAAGACCTGCGGCTTCCTCAACGGTATCGACACCGATATGTACAACAGCATGACCGACAAGGATATCCCCGCTAACTTCGGCGTGGGTAAGATGGCCGGCAAGAAGACCTGTAAGGAAAAGCTGCTTGAAGAAGCAGGACTCCCCGGCGGCGATTCCCCCGTTCTCGGCATCATCTCCCGTCTTGTCGAGCATAAGGGCTTCGATCTTATCAAGTGCGTGCTGGACGATATCGTATGCTCCGGCATAAAGGTAGTCGTACTCGGTTCCGGTGAGAAGCAGTATGAGGACTATTTCTACTATATGCAGAGCAAATACCCGCAGGCTGTAAGCTTCAAGTGCGGCTATATCCCGACTTACGCGAAGCGCATCTACGCCGGCGCGGATATGTTCCTGATGCCCAGCAAGAGCGAGCCTTGCGGACTTGCGCAGATGATAGCGCTCCGTTACGGCACCGTGCCGATAGTACGCGCTACCGGCGGCCTCAAGGATTCGATCATGGACTACGGCGACGAGAGCGGCGAAGGCGTGGGCTTTACGTTCCAGTCTTATAACGCTCTGGATATGCTCGGCGCTATCAACCGCGCGAAGGAAGTCTATGACGACAAGCCCAGGTGGGATAAGCTCGTTGAGACCGGCATGAAGAAGGACTTCAGCTGGACACAGTCCGCCAAGCTCTACATCGGACTTTACGAAGAGCTTTGCAGCTGGGAGAGCTGAGATATCCCGACAGCAGAAAACACATAGTTCACAACGCCGCACATCCGGTGTAATGCAATAGATGTGCGGCGTTAGTTATGAAATTTTCCTTTAACGGAGAAACCGATGAAAATAACAATACTCGGCTGCGGCTTCGGCACAGCACTTGCCGTCCTCTGGAACAAGGCGGGGCATACCGTTACCGCGTGGACGAGAAACGAAGAAGAAATCGAAGAGATACTTCGGTGCGGCGAACATAAGCGATTGCTCCCGGGAGTACCGGTGTCAAATAAAATATCGTTTACATCGGATATCGGATGTGTAAAGGGAGCCGACGTTCTTGTGTTCGCAATACCGTCACCGGGTGTCCGTGAAGTAGCGAAAAAAGCTGCTCCGTTCGTATCGCCGGAGACTGTGATACTCAATGTGGGCAAGGGCTTCGAAGAGAACACTACCAAGCGGCTCTCGGAAGTGATATCCGAAGAACTGCCGGGAAACAGGCTCGCGATAATGGCAGGACCCTGCCATGCCGAGGAAGTCAGCCGCAGCATACCGACAACGGTGGTGATGTCGTCCTACGATATGACCTGTGCCGAATATCTGCAGGAATCGCTCCAGACCGAGACTTTCCGTATCTATGGCAACGATGATGTAGCGGGCTGTGAGATAGCGGCGGCACTGAAAAACATAATAGCGCTGGCCTGCGGCATAGTCGAGGGCATGAAGCTCGGTGACAATACGACGGCTTCGCTGATGACCCGCGGTCTTGCGGAGATAACAAGGCTCGGCACAGCAATGGGCGCGAAGTGGGAGACTTTCACGGGGCTCGCCGGAGTGGGTGATCTTATAGTTACCTGCACATCCAAACATTCCCGCAATCACAGGGCAGGCATACTGATAGGCGAGGGTATGGACGCTGCGGAAGCCGTGGCGAATGTAGGCACTGTCGAGGGCTACAACTGCTGCCGCATAGCTTATAGGCTGGCAACGGAACTGGGCGTGAGAACGCCGATAATCGACGAATTAAGCAAAGTCTGCTATGAGCACGGCACACCTGCCGAGTCTATAAGCAGGCTGATGACCAGACCCCAGCGCCATGAGCGCGAGAGGTTCTGGACAAAATAAAAAAGTAAAAAGAGCGTACTACGCTTAATTATATTAACTCAGGAGGAAAAACAATATGATAACGAATATCCCGCAGGTCAAGCTCGGAATCATCGCGGTATCCCGTGACTGCTTCCCGATAGCACTTTCGGAGAAGAGACGCGCAGCCATAAAGGCAGCGTACAAGGGAGAACTTTACGAATGTCCCGTGACAGTGGAGAACGAGCTCGATATGCTCAAGGCAGTCGATGATGTGAAGAAGGCAGAGTGCAATGCTCTCGTTGTATTCCTCGGAAACTTCGGTCCCGAGACTCCCGAGACTCTTATTGCCAAGAATTTTGACGGTCCCTGTATGTTCGTGGCTGCTGCCGAGGGCGACGGCGATATGATAAACGGCAGAGGCGACGCTTACTGCGGTATGCTGAACTGCTCTTACAACCTCGGTATGAGACACCTCAAGGGCTATATCCCGTCTTACCCCGTAGGAACAGCGGAAGACATCGCCGGGATGATTGCCGACTTCGTGCCGGTAGCACGCACATACATAGGCCTCAAGAACCTGAAGATAATCACATTCGGTCCGCGTCCGCAGGATTTCTTCGCCTGCAACGCACCCATAATGGGACTCTATGAGCTGGGTGTTGAGATTGAAGAAAACTCCGAGCTTGACCTGCTGGTTTCCTTCAAGGAGCACGCCGGTGATCCGCGTATCGCAGACATCTGCGCCGATATGGCGAAGGAAATGGGCGAAGGAAAATACTATCCTGAGATGAGCGAGAGAATGGCTCAGTTCGAGTTGACGCTTCTTGACTGGGCAGAGGCTCACAAGGGCTCCCGCAAGTACGTTGCTTTTGCTGATAAATGCTGGCCGGCATTCCCGTCACAGTTCGGCTTTGAGCCCTGCTATGTGAACAGCCGTCTCGCAAGCCGCGGCATTCCGGTATCCTGCGAAGTGGATATCTACGGCGCGCTCAGCGAATACATCGGTATCTGCATCTCCGCCGATACGGTAACACTGCTCGATATCAACAACTCCGTTCCGCAGTACATCTACGACGAGGATATCAAGGGCAAGTACGACTACACACTCACAGATACATTCAGGGGCTTCCACTGCGGCAACACTCCCGAGTGCAAGATGTGCTCCGACCGTGCTGTCAAGTATCAGCTCATTCAGCACAGACTCCTCGAACCCGAGGGAAGCGATCCCGACTTCACACGCGGCACCCTTGAGGGTGACATCGCGGCCAGCGACATCACTTTCTACCGTCTCCAGTGCGATTCTGACGGAGTTCTCCGTTCCTACATCGCAGAGGGCGAGATACTCGACGTCAAGACACGTTCCTTCGGCGGCATCGGTATCTTCGGTATAAAGGAAATGGGACGCTTCTATCGTCACGTCCTCATCGAAAAGCGCTATCCTCACCACGGCGCGGTAGCTTTCGGCCACTACGGAAAGCTCCTGTTCGAGGTATTCAGACTTCTCGGCGTCAAGGATATAGCTTTCAATCAGCCCAAGGGTATGCTCTATCCCACAGAAAATCCGTTCTGCTGATTTTACGGTATGTCATTTTTTCACTGCCGGAGCATAAATGCCCGCGATCTTCGCAACATATATGCGAAAGGCAGTGAAAATTATGAATATGATAGTATGCGGCAATAACTGCCGCTACCAGAAAGACGGCTACTGCTGCCTTGAAGGCAGAGCCGTCATCACAAACGCGGTAAGCACGCCGTGCTGTTATTACGAGAGTACCGGAAGCCGGTCCGACACATCATCGGGGGAAGACAGCGGAAAGGCTGAGGGTACTGTATAATGCACACGGAACCACCGAAAGGAGACGAAACAAAGATGAAGAGATCAGCAAAGGTCCTGTCGGCGCTGCTGGCTTCGGCTGCCATTCTCGGCACCACTGCCTGCAACGGAGGAGGCGGCAGACCTACGACCGGCGGTGACAGCGCAGCTACCACAACAGCTGCCGCAGCCGTCACCACAACTACGCTCGACCCCAACAAGGAATTCGACACCGAGGCAAACCTCGAAGAGATGGCGAATATCGAGGAGGTCGACACTTCCAACGAGGAGGGCGCCGGCAAGAACTATGTCGCAGGCCAGAAGGCGGGTCTGCTCCACGCGCTCTGCTACTATGAATTCACCAATGTTGCCCCCGAGAACGACATACTCAAGCTCTACGCCGAGCGCTTCGGCGGCACCGTAGAGGTAACGATGTGCACCTCCCTCGACTACATGGAGAAGCTCGGTACATTTATCGCTGCCGGTGACTCTCCCGACCTCGTAAGATACGAGTGGGACATGGTTCCGGGCGGTATTATCCAGAACCGCTTCATGGCTCTTGATGACTGGCTCGATATCGAGTCCCCCGTATGGTCGCCTATGGCCGGTGTAATCGATAAGTTTGCGTATAACGGCAAGCATTACTACTTCCCGCAGTGTATGCAGGCCAACTACGGCATCATCTACTCCACAGCCATGATCGAAGCTATGGGGGCGCAGGATCCTATGGATCTGTATTTCTCCGGTGAGTGGACCTGGAACGAGTTCGAGGCACTGCTCAAGCAGTGGATGGCGACCGGAAGCGACAACATCGGTATAGCTATGGGCGAGAGCTCCGCGCTCCACCTCGCTGCTACAGCCGGCGTTGCGGCTATCGAGTTCAACGGCACCGAGATCAAGAACAACATGAGGACCCCTGAAGTCACCAAGACAATGAACTTCGTTGAAAAGCTGGCTGCCGAGGGCTATGTATGGCCCGAGTGGCGTGATCCCGGACAGGGCTTCACAGACGGCAAGCTCCTCTACTACATCATGCCCATTGAATGGGGTCTGAACTCCGCAATGGAAACAGGCTTCAAGAACAAGCTCGAGGGTACTGTACGCGCGGTACCGTTCCCGAGAGATCCCGACAACTCCCAGTACAATATCCTCGGCAATACTTACGGCTACCTTATCCCCTCCGGTGCGAAGAACGTTCAGGGTGCCGTACAGTGGATACTCGCCGGCAGAATTTACCAGACCGATCCCGAGGTCGTTAAGGCAAGACGTGACCTGATGCTCTATGACGGTCCGTATTACTATCCGAAGTGCACAAAGTGCAAGCATCCGTTCGACAGCGAATACGGCGAAGAGAACGAGACCTGCCCCGAGTGCGGAGAACCCAGAAAGCCCAAGTTCAAGGTAACATACGATGAGCGCCAGATGCAGGTACTTGACGATATGGTCGATCCTTCCAAGTTTGACTTCCTGTTCGACTTCCACCGCGGCTTCGGTACAGACCTTACCACCACGATCAAGCAGGTATTCGATGACCCGATGAAGGGTACAGATACCTACACTCATCTGCTTGAAGAGAACTACAATGTTATCGAGACATCGCTCGACGGCTATCGTGCTCTTATGACAAGCTGATAAAAACAAAGAAAAAGCCCCCGCATCCGGGGGCTTTTTTGCGGAAAGAGGCAGTTTATGCGAACACCGATACATGACTTCCTGAAAAGCTACGCCGGAAGCGGCACTCTGCGGCTTCATATGCCGGGCGGCAAGGGTCTTGTTTATCCCCACGATATAACCGAGATCGAGGGTGCCGATGTGCTGTATGAGAGTTCCGGTATCATACGGGAGAGCGAAGACAGTGCGGCGGCCCTTTTCGGCGCGGCGGCATCCTGTTATTCCTGCGGCGGAGCCACCCTCGCGATACAGTCCATGCTGGCTGCTGCGGCGGCTGTGACGGGAAAACACCGTATAGCTGCGGGGCGCTGCTCTCACAGGAGCCTTGTCTCAGCGGCAGTACTGCTGGGGCTGGACATCGACTGGATATATCCGGAAGAGTTCCCCTGTGGAGCTGTTGCTCCGGAGCAGGCAGAAGCTGTGCTTACACCTGACACTGCGGTTCTGTTCGTTACGTCGGAAGACTATCTCGGCGGCGAGTGCAATATCTCTGCGCTTGCGGAGGTATGTAAGCGGCATGGAGTACTGCTGCTGGCGGATAATGCTCACGGTGCCTACAAGGTATTCACAGGCAGTCATCCGATAAGACTCGGAGCTGATATGACCGCGGACAGCGCTCACAAGACTCTGCCTGCCATAACAGGGACGGCGTATGTGCATCTGTCGGACGCGGCGTTCCTGCCGTATATAAAGTCCGCAATGGCGCTGTTCGGCAGTTCCAGCCCGTCGTATCTGATGCTGGAGAGCCTCGACCTGTGCAACCGATTTATTGCGGAAAAGAAGGAAACCGCTCTTACGGCGATGGAACGTGTAAATGAGCTTAAAAAGGAGCTTGCCGGCGGGGGTATACCTCTGCGGAAAAGCGATGCCATGCGTATAGTGATCGACGCCAATGCTGCCGGGTACACCGGAGCGGAGTACGCACAGCTGCTGCGCGAAGCCGGAGCAGAGTGCGAAATGGGAGGCGAACGGTACACTGTACTGCTGTTCTCGGTTGTGCAGCCTGCCGGGGATTTCGGGAAACTGCGCGATATAGTGCTGTCGCTTCCGCGGAAGGCCCCGCTGCCTCCGCGTGATATCCCGGTGCTTCGTCCGGAGCGTGTAATGCCGCTTCGGGAGGCTTACCTCTCGCCCTCGGTGCCGGTACCGGTATCCGAGGCGGCAGGGAAGATATGTGCCGACATCCAGTCACCGTGTCCGCCGTGTGTACCGCTTGTAATGCCCGGAGAACGGATAAGCCCGGAAGCTGCCGCAGTCATGGAGCGGTACGGGATATCCGCTGTCAGGACTGTGAAGATCTGAAGTCATACAAAAACTGCTCCTTTCATCGAAAGGAGCAGTTTCTTTTGAGCTTAACAGCGTATATGCTGAAAGTTTTTAAAGGGTCAGAGAAAAGTTTTCTCCGGTTTCAGACGCAGGCAGCGATCAGGCCTTGCCGACGGAGCCGAATGTCTCCATCTTTTCCTTTACCTTTGCCTTGATAGCTTCGAAGCCGGGAGCGAGGAGCTTTCTGGGATCGAAGCCCTTGCCGATCAGATCCTTGCCTTCTTCGACATACTTTCTTGTAGCTTCCTGGAATACGAGCTGGCACTCTGTGTTAACGTTGATCTTCGCAACGCCGAGGGAGATAGCCTTCTTGATCTGATCGTCCGGGATGCCTGTGCCGCCGTGGAGAACGAGAGGCATATCGCCTACCTTTGCCTTGATAGCTTCGAGAGTTGTGAAGCTGAGGCCGGGCCAGTTCTCGGGGTACTTGCCGTGGATGTTGCCGATGCCTGCTGCGAGCATTGTTACGCCAAGGTCAGCGATCTTCTTGCACTCTTCGGGATCTGCGCATTCGCCTGCGCCTACAACGCCGTCCTCTTCACCGCCGATAGCGCCGACTTCTGCCTCAAGGGACAGACCGAGCACATCGCAGGTGTTTACGAGAGCTGTTGTCTTTGCAAAGTTCTCCTCGAACGGCAGGTGAGAGCCGTCGAACATTATGG
>JAEEJW010000180.1 GCA_016282095.1 Ruminiclostridium sp.
ATATCGCTGCCCTTATAGCCCTCCTCATTGGAAGCCACAAGAACAGCGCCTGCTTTCTCATAAGCCTCGTCATTGAAGCCGCTCTTTTTCCCCGTACCCTTGACCGCTCTGATCTCGTACCCCATGCCGATGAGCTTTTTCACATCGTCCGGGATAAGCGGGGTCCGCGTTTCAAGCGGATCTGTTTCTTTGCATATCAGTATTTTTTTCATTTGCCTTTAACTATCTCCTTTCGTTTTTCCGGTGACCGTTTTTTCCTTTTTATTCCTGCCGAAGGCGGGGAAAACAGTCATCTTCGTCACCGCTTTTTGGCTGAAAAAATACAACGAAGCATTATCCCGCAGAAACGGGATAATGCTTATCGCTTTTGTTAATCCCACGCTTCCGTGTCCTGTGAATAAACGCTGTTTGCGCTGTTGTCAGTCTCTGTCTGCGTGAGGGTCTCCCCGATATATATTTCGGGGTGTTCGTTGATCGGAACAAAATAATTCTTATCCATTATATTCGTCCTTTCGTGAAAATGACAATTGCGGCAGCGGACTTTCTTTTCCCGTCACGATTCAGAAATGCGGCGAAGCCGCTCCACAATTATCAATTGTCAATTATCAATTAAACAATGCCCTGTGCGTTCATAGCGTCGAGGACCTTCTCGAAGCCTGCGATGTTCGCGCCGACAACGAAGTTGTCCTTATAGCCGTACTTGTCTGCTGCTTTAGCGATGTTGTGGTAGAGGTTGACCATGATCTGGTTAAGCTTGGAGTCAACTTCCTCGAACGACCAGCTCAGACGCTCGCTGTTCTGGGACATTTCAAGAGCAGATGTTGCAACACCGCCCGCGTTTGCAGCCTTACCGGGAACGAAAAATACCTTGTTGTCCTGAAGATACTTTGTAGCTGCCTCGGTCGTGGGCATATTAGCACCCTCACAAACAGCGATAACACCGTTGGCTACGAGCTGCTTGGCGTCCTCGATGTCGAGCTCGTTCTGTGTAGCGCAGGGTAGAGCGATGTCAGCCTTGATCTGCCATACGCCACGGCCCTCGTGATATTCGGAGTTCGGACGGTAGCTCTTGTATTCGGTGAGACGTGCGCGGTCGATCTCCTTGATCTTCTTGAGCGCGTCAACATCGATCCCGTCGGGATCGTACACCCAGCCTGTGGAATCGGAGCATGTGAGCACCTTTGCACCGAGCTGGTGAGCCTTTTCGATAGCGTAGATAGCAACGTTGCCTGCGCCGGAAACTACTGCTGTCTTGCCCTTGATATCAATGCTGTGATCCTTGAGGAGCTCCTGAGTCATGTAGAGAAGGCCGTAGCCGGTAGCCTCTGTTCTTGCAAGCGAACCGCCGTAAGAGAGGCCCTTACCTGTGAGAGTACCCTCAAAGAGACCGCGGATGCGCTTGTACATACCGAACATATAGCCTATCTCGCGTGCGCCTGTGCCGATGTCGCCTGCGGGAACGTCGGTGTCTGCGCCTATGTACTTGTAAAGCTCAAGCATGAAGCTCTGGCAGAAGTTCATTATCTCGCGGTCGGACTTGCCCTTGGGGTCGAAGTCGGAACCGCCCTTGCCGCCGCCTATCGGAAGTCCGGTAAGGCTGTTCTTGAATATCTGCTCAAATCCGAGGAATTTTATAATTCCGATGTTTACCGACGGATGCAGACGAAGGCCTCCCTTGTAGGGGCCGATAGCGGAATTGAACTGTACGCGGTAGCCGGTATTGACATGAGCGTTGCCGTTGTCGTCTATCCACGGAACGCGGAATTTTATCTGTCTTTCGGGGTTCACAAGCCTTTCGAGAAGCGCGTCTCTGCGGAACTTCTCCTCATTCGCGTCTATCACGGGTCTGATAGAATCCAGCACCTCTCTCACTGCCTGGTGGAACTCCGGCTCGCCGGGATTTTTGGTTATCACCTGTTCGATGATCTCGTCAACGTAGGACATTTGTTTCTTCCTCCTGTAATTTGTTTTGATATACAGCAAACGAATCTGATCACTGCATCTTTTCATGCTGTGCGGCGCGAACGGTGCAAATAGTTCATTTGCGGTAAAAAATAAAAACGCCCGAAAAAGCCGTCCGTGTACTCTCAGAAAGTACCGACGTGCATTTTCAGCGCCATTGCCGAAAATATCAATAAAAAAGTCACCAATATATTTTACAATATACTAATATAAAAGTCAATTTCACCGATGCCGCAAAAAACAGACATACAGCCGCACAAATCCGACTATTTCCTGTTCTTGACTTCAAGCGGACGCCTGCCGGTGTATCTGTGGAATTCCGCGGTGAAATAGTCGGCGGTCGCAAAACCCAGCATACCCGCGATCTCGCCTACCTTATACCTGCCCGAAAGCAGCAGTTTTTCCGCGTAACGCATACGGAACCTTTTGTAGAATTCTCCGAAAGTCATTCCCATCCGCTGACGGAACATCCGTCCGAAATAGTCCTTGTTGAAGCCGAAGTGCCCGGCAGCTTCCTGTGTTGATACTACCGCGCCTTCGTTACCGGCTATGTAGGTCTGTATTTTATTCAGGAACACGCTGTCGTCCACTGCTGCGGAAAGCTCTTCAAAGTATTCTCTGACCGCCGCTGCATAGTCTTCTGCGGCCGCGGATGATCTGATATGTTCTGCCGAACGCAGCAGGGCATCCCTGATCTGCTGTTCGCCGGCGGGTTCGGTCAGGTAATCGACTGCTCCGTTCAGAAAACATCTGCGGATAGTCTGAGGGTCACCCGCGCCGATCACGATGCACGCCGGGGCATCCTTTACGGCGGAAAGCTCCGAGGTGAAGGCGACGGCATCCATACCGGGCAGCTTTTCGCGGAACACGATAAGATCTACTTTGCTGCTCCGTATATAACGCAGTGCTATCCTCTGCGACATGGCGTGCCCGGCTATCTCAAAGCCGCATTCCCGCCAGACGGAGATGCGTTTGTATTTCTCCGGCGCATCGGGAGCTTCATCGGCAAAAAGGAGTTTATAATGATACTTTCCGATATCTCTCACCCCCTTATTTCTCTGATTATTTCCTTACAGACAGCGTCCAGGCTCATCTGCTCATTCATAGCACGGTGCAGTATCTGAGTATGCGCTTCGTCCTCGGTAAGTCCTCTGGTCTGCATCAGGATAAGTTTTGCGCGTGCCATGAGTTTTATTTCGCTGTTCTTGCGCTCGAGCTCCTTTATTTTCTCTTTCATGTCCGCATTATTGTCGGAGAACGAAGAAAGAAGTTCCGCGGCAAGGATCAGATTTGAATGTGATACAGGCTTTTTCAGTATGTAGGCATTTGCGGAGACCAGCCTTTTCAGAAGTCTGTCGGGAATATCGGGCTTGATTATGACACCGAGCGGAGTGTCGTATCTTTGGTGCAGTTCTTCAATAAGGGCAAGCCCGTTTTCGTCCGCCAGCGGGAGAGAGAACAGCGCTGCGGAATATGAGCTGAGATCAAGAAAACGTATCGCGCCTGCGTCGGTCATTTCCGTGACTCTGAAAACACTGCTGTCAAGCATTTCTGCGTAGGCTTTGCAGGCAGTTTCGGTTCTTGCCGCAATGAGTATGTTTTTCATTTTTCTCCCTCCTTTCGGAAGTTTTTTATATGCGCCGCATCCTTGCGGCGCTCCGGAAAACTTCCTTACGACATCCGTGTCATCCGGAAGTTTTTTATATGCGCCGCATCCTTGCGACGCTCTGGAAAACTTCCTTACGACATCCGTGTCATCCGGAAACTTTCTTCTATTTCAATGCCGCTGCTATGAAGCCCATAAACAGCGCGTGGGGTCTGTTCGGCCTCGACTTGAATTCGGGGTGGAACTGAACGGCGGCGAAGAAGGGGTGGCCGGGGATCTCAACGATCTCGACGAGCCTGCCGTCCGGAGACAGACCGGATAGTCTCATGCCGTTTTTCTCGAAGTCCTCGCGGAAGTCGTTGTTGAATTCGTAACGGTGGCGGTGGCGCTCGGAGATGTAAGAAATGCCGTAGCATCTCTGCGCGAGGCTGCCCCCGGCAAGCTCGCAGGGGTACGCTCCCAGCCGCATTGTGCCGCCCATTTCGACGCCTTTCTGATCCGGCATCAGGTCTATCACGTTGTGGGGAGTTACGGAGAATTCCGCGCTGTCGGCGTCCTTCCAGCCAAGCACGTTCCGCGCGAATTCGATG
>JAEEJW010000181.1 GCA_016282095.1 Ruminiclostridium sp.
AATAAAAGACTGTCTTTATTTCGAGTACGGCGAGATCTGGTTTGACGGGCGAACCGTGACCGGCGGCGCAAGAAAGATGAAGTCAAAGGTCGAAAACACCGAAGCCGATGATATAAAGCATAACGGCGAATATAAGATAGAAGCTGTAAGGATAGACGATCACGCCCTTATCCGGATAGCAGGCAAAGCACAGACAGCAGAGATCATCGTCGCGCTTCCCGACAGTTCAAGGTTTATGTATATCGCTCTGACAGGCGAGCATTGCCGCATAAGCAATCTCAGATCCGTCAAAGCGGGGGAAACGTGTCCCGACGACTTTATCCCGAGAATTGCAGAAAAGATAAGCTATATCAAAGATGCTCCGACAGGCGATATGCCGAATATACAGATCGACGGCTACCGCAAAGCGCACAGCGCGGGAGTACCGGTCAAGGACGGTCTGACAATCACGTTCCATGCAAAATGCCTGCCGATCGCAAGACTCGTATATCATTGTCCTTTCATAATCCTTTACGCTTCGGACGACGGCAAGGTAAACGGTGAAAACGCCCGCGACCTTATGCTTACGAGGTTTGACGGCGAGTGCTGGGAGCATGATGCAAGCTGCACTGCTGTTACAGATGTTAAGCAGACCGAGGCTTTCGGGAACTGGGATGCGTGGATGAAATACAATCAGGCGGGCTACGACACAGAGGTAAGATTTACTGTCGAGGACAATAAAATTACCGTAATAACCGAAAATGCCGGCGTCTCCATAAGAAACACGGCTGTGTTATCCGATATGAGCCAGCCGATATATGCCGCGATCACCGGTGATCAGGTCGCTGTAACAAATATACGGGTACAGCAGGCCTGATGAACGCAAATACTTGCAGTTTATTTTCTTCTCTGAAACGCAGACAAAGAGATAATCAAAAAAAGCGAAACTTCGGCGTTTGAAAATACCTCCGGTCAAACAGTAATGCACCCGTTTCAACGAACGAGTGCATTATTTTTATAATCGTTGTGCCTTTTCGTGTAATTCTGCCCGCCGGATTCATAGAGTCATAAAAATCACCGCGCCGCAAGGTATCACTTTATATGTATATTTGTTACCGCGACCTGATCTCCCGTTATCGCAGCATATACGGTCTTGTCGATACCTGTCAGGACAGCCGTATTGCTGACCGATATCCCCGCATTGTCGGTAATTATGGTTATCTTGTTGTCCTCGACTCTGAATGTCACGGTCGTATCGTACCCGTCCTGATTGTGCTTCTTCCATGCGTCCCAATCTTTGAACGCAGCCGTTTTTGTGACATTCAGATCCGCGTGGCAGGCCGGGTCACATTCCCAGAATTCGCCGTCATAGCGCATGAACGCAAGGTCTCGGTATGTTTCGCCGTTCACAGTTCCGTCGTCGGAGCAGAAGATGTCTATGAACGGACAATGCCATACAAGTCTCGCGGTAGGCAGACATTTCGTATGGAATGTGATCGTCAGACCGTCCTTTATCGGTATTCCCTCCGAGCTTGCGGTGCGGTAGCCGTCGACCTGCACATTCGGTATATCGCCCGTCGGAGCGTCTTTTATGTAGCTTATCTCCTCAGCTATCCTCGGTATGTAGTCCGCAGGAGACTGCGTTTCCGATTTATCCGTGCTTATATTGCGGATACAGCAGTTTTTTCCGGTAAGACCGATATACAGATATCTGGTGCTGTCCGGCATGGCGATTATGACCTCGGCGGTCTGCGCCTTTCCTATGATCCGCACGAGCGCGTGATCCTTCATCTTCACGGCCTCTATCCTGTATCCGTCGCTTTTTGTGAGATCCGACGCGACGAACTTCGTAATGTTTGTTTTCATGGCTCTCGCGCCGGCGGTGACTGTCCGTCCGTCAAACCATATCTCGCCGTATTCAAAGTAGTTGAGGTCTTTTATCTCCTTTTCGGTATCATGCTCGCGCCCGTCAAGGGAATCAAACAAAAGCAGAGCCGCGGAGGGCGCCGAGCCGGAGACCTTCGTATTCGGGCTTACCGTAAGGCTTATCGTTGTCATGAACGGCGTTATCAGTATGCCCTCCGAAACGGTGCTTCTGTACTCGTCGATTACGAGCTCGTTCTTACCCTCGCTCGCTTTGACATCTTCGCGCTCGCTCATCTCATACTCGGTATCGACATCTATAAGGTGCAGCATGAGTCTCGCGTACTCGGGGTCGAACTGTGTGCCGGAACCCTTGACGATCTCCTCACGCACCTTCTGCTGCGGTATCGGGTCGCGGTAGCTTCTCTTTGACGACATAGCGTCGTAAGCGTCCGCGACGGACACTATCCTTGCTATCTCGGGAATATCTGTGCCTTTGAGATGTGCGGGATAACCCTTGCCGTCGTAGCGCTCATGATGCCCGCCCGCGCCTATGCTCAGATATGGGAACTCGGTTATGCTCTTTAGTATCTGCGCCCCGAGAACGGGGTGCTGCTTTATCATTTCGTATTCTTCATCGGTAAGCTTTCCCTCTTTGGTTATGATACTGTCGGGGATACCGATCTTTCCTATGTCGTGGAGAAGTCCGGCGTAATATATCTCGTCACATTCCTGCTCGGATTTATAATTCATCTCAGCGAGCTTTCTGGAATACTCCGCTACTCTCGACGAATGACCGTGTGTGTATTTGTCCTTGGCATCTATGGAGTTTGCGAAAGCCGTTATTACCTCGCGCAGCAGCTTCTGATCGCGTTTCGTCTGCTTTTCGAGCGCGGCGTATTCTTCCGATTGGCGGGCGCGCTTTGATGCCGCGATACCAAGAATAATTATTATCAGCATGAATGTCATAGTCACGGCGACAAGCCATATCAGGAGAAACCTCGTATATGATTCCACACCGAGCATCGAAATGTCGATGCCTACATAGCCCGTGCATTTCCCGCTGTCGTCATAAAGAGGCTCATACCCGGTCAGAAGCCAGCCGTACAGGTCGCGGCTTTCGATAATGTCTATCCTGCCGCCCGCGAGAAGCGTCGGAACACTGTCCATGAACGCAGCCTCAAAAGGATAAATATCGCCCAGAGGCATCTCTTCGAGTGAGGACTCCATAAATTGTTCAAGCTCTGTATCTTCCGTATCCAGATCATATACTATATGGCATCCGTCGGGCTGTATTTGCAAAACGTACAGATATTGCAGATAAGGCGTATTGTTAAGAATATGCCTGAGCTGCTGTCCCGTTTTCATATACTCATCGTCCGCACCGTTTTCTAGCCAATAGTTTATCTTGTTCGCGTCTATCTGCGTTGCGGCAAGCTTTCCCGCTTTGACAAGTATCTCTTTTCTGTTGTCTATAGCCGCAGTACGGAACAGCACAGAGCTTGTTATAATTCCGACAATGACTATCGCGAACCCAAGAAAAGCAGATATCAGCATCAGCCTGTTCTGTTTCAGTATTTTCTTTATGACTGATAACGGCTTGGTTTTCATTCCGCAACCCCTCCAGATTAAGACATAACTTTACATTATCCCTGCCGGTTTATGTGTTATTCCACTTCTTTGTCAGGAAGAAGTTATCTATAGTCTCCAGTATCTGCTCCTTTGTCATGCTTTTGAGCATATACCCCTGCGGCTTGAGCGCCATTACGGTCATTACGCTTTCCCTGTCAGACCTTCCGGTAAGGAATATTATCGGGATATTTGCGGAATTCGGCTCACTGCGAAGCATCTCCATTACCTGCGGACCAGTCGTTATCGGCATTTCATAATCAAGCAGGATAAGGTCAGGAGTATGGTTTGTTATATAAGTTATTGCCTGCATACCTGATTTGGTTATCGTGATGTTGTACTTCATCGAAAGCCATTCCTGCATAGTTTTGAGATATGTGAGATCATCGTCGATGAGAAGGATGTTCTTGCCCTTTTTGCGCTCCGCATCTTTGGCGGAAAGCTTTGAAAGCTCATCGATCAGCTTTTTCATTTCAAACGGACGTTCCATTGTAAGTGAAATGAACTTTTCCTGGATCACGGTTTTTATCTCATCGATCTCTTTCAGATAGCCTACCACACCAAGAAGTTTGTCTTCCTCGGACAGCAGGTCTTTCAGGAAAATGAGAACGTCAGCTATATTAAACACATAGTCTCCCGCGTAGATCAGATAAATATCTGTGTCCTTTCTGACATTTTCTATCGCTTTGATATCCGGCTCAATTACCGTTGCGGGCAATCCCGACTTTATCAGATTCTTTACGAGCGAGTCGGTCATAAATACCGCGCCCTTGCTTATTACGGTCACCTTGCTTGCCATATTTTATTCTCCTTTTTCCATTATTTCCGGTATCATTTCGTACTCAAGATCGTCTGCCGCCATAATAAGGGCTTTCCGGCGTTCCCTTTCGCTTTCGGGCACGCTGTATTCTTTCAGGTTCTCGATAAGCTCGACTGCACTGCTGAACTCATTCACCGACAAAAACTCCCTTATACCGGTGTATAATTCCCGCAGATCCTCCTCACCTATCATCGGAAGCTCGCTCTCGTCCGTCTCATCGGTATTTATCAGCAGCGCGAGCGCTTCACCGATCCTGCGGTATCTTTCGAGCAGCTCGTCTATGCGTGCGCCGAGCTTTTCCGCATCGTTTTCATGACCCGCGTTTTCAAGCTCCTGTGCCAGCTCTCCGAGGTCGGTCGCACCGATTATCCTTG
>JAEEJW010000182.1 GCA_016282095.1 Ruminiclostridium sp.
ATACATTACGGTAAGCTGTGCTTAAATCCGAACCTATACCGCCGCAAAGCACAAGTATCTCAAAAGCAGCCGAAACCAGCTCCGTACACATAATTGCTGTAAACCAGCCTTTGATCGATCTGTTCATACGCCACCTCCGATAAACTGCCTCTACCCTATATAACGAAAATGTGTGCAAAAAGTAACACCTGTTTTGCCGATTTGTGCATATTGATCCCGATCTTTGTCAATAATTACTAAAGCTATTATATCACATATCCAATTAAAGCACAATACCCCGACATTCACCAAAATGTCGGGGTATGATCTTATTCTTCGCTACCGCCCCACTCAACGAGTGTGAAGCCGTTTCTCTCATAATGCGGCAGGGTCTGCTCCGGGATATCCACAGGAGTATCGCTCGCGTAGTAAGTCATGAACACGCGTATCTGCGTATCGGGTATGGGTGATACATCAAGCGGAACGCTTGCCGCATAATCAGCGGTGTGCAGGGTGATGACATTATACGGGTTGTCCTGCATCTTCGGCAGCCAGTAGATGATGAACTCGTTGGCTTCGCGGGCGGTAAGTCCTATGTACATCAGCTTTTCGCGCAGGAGTTTTGCGGTATCGGTTCCGGCAACGCAGAAGCCTTTGCTCATATCGAAGTCCGCTGCTCCCTTGCCCTCCCAGTACAGACAGTAATACTCGTCGCCGTTCATGTCGTAAAGCGTGCCGTCGGGCATTGCGGTAACGCTCCAGCCGTCGCCGTAGTCGGGATATGTGCAGGTCAGCTCGCCGCCGAACGGGAAGTTTACCTGCGCCGAAATGTCGGTCTGCTCTTCGGGGTAGAGGTAGATGACAGGCTTTGCGTAAGCTCCGAGGAACCAGTAGTTATGCTCAACGCCATTGGAACGTCCATTGTAGAAGTCATCTACCATATATGCTATCTTATGTGCGAACTCACGGTCGGTAACATCGAAATGCTGCGGGTCCGCATAACTCGGAAGATCACCAAGCCAGTCGCTGAACAGGTCGTAGCTTGTTTCGATATTGCTGTTGGCGTACTCTGCTCTTGCAAAGCCGAATAATTCCCACATACCGAAATAAGAGTTTATACCATGCCATTCGGGGGTTTCATATGTCAGTTCATCTGACTCACTGTATGGTTCCGGCTTCATAACTATATTCGGCACCATACGTTCCCCCATATACAGATAGTCGGTATAGTCAGTTTCACCGCCTAATTTCTGGGTAGGTTCACCGTTCAGCATGATTGGATCATCGGTAGGCTCTTTGGTAAACAGCGGGTGCTTTGTAAAGGTATCCCCGTCAAGCGTCAGCAGATAGTCCTGATCGTCATACCAATTGACATACCACGCCTTCGTACCGTCCGGCAATGCCGAAAGCCCAATATAACCGAGTCGTCCGTCAGGTGAAAGCCGTGCAAGCTCCAGTGTATCTATCTTTTTCAGCGAACCGCTTTCCATGCGGTAAACGTCTGTTTTCGCCATATATTTCCCCACTATATACTTTTCCTCTGTTTCGATGACAGAAGTGACAAGCAGCTCCGGATACTCGTCAAAGTCGAGGTCAAGCAGAATGATACCGTATACTCAATACTTACTCGATATGCTTTTGTACCGTACTCTTCCAACAGATCAGTGTCATCAAGCATAGTGTACGAAGAAAGTGCGGGCAGTTCACCGCCGAGATCGTATTTCAGACTGTCGCCGTCCGAGTATTCTTTCAGTATCTCCATAAGGTCATCGGGAATTATCTCATAGCTTTCGGAATCACTATCTGCGAAAAAGTTATCTGTCCGGTAGCTGTATGAGATCGGTGCGCCTTGTGGTTTTATCGACTTGAAAGCTGCACCGTCCGCAGCTATTCCGTCGAATGGCAGACCTCCGCCTGCTGCCATACCGGGAAGATCGTCGGGGTTGTAGTATTCTATATCGAAAGTCTTCCTGACGTGAGCAGGATTATCAGCAGCAGAGATAATTGAATCGATCTTCTGTATCCACTCTCCGTTTTCGTTTTTTTCTATACTGTATGTTACATTCCCGATTGCGTCATACATTTTACCTAAAGTTGTTCTGAGGACTATCTTGTCATCTGATTCTGAGATAAGATAAACCGGATAAGCATAATACTTTGCATCATGGTTGATCGTTATATTGTTATACTCCGCCTCAATATCGGTGATAAGCTCAAGAGGAATGCCATATTCTGCGGCGGTCTCACGCTGCCTGATGACGCTAAGATAACTATTTTCAGGCTCGTTTATAGCTTTATCTGTTTTTGAATATATCGCTATATTGGGTATTTCATCATAAAGATAAATACCATTTGGAAATTCTCCGGGCGAACCGCCAGCCCAATACAGCGTGTCGGGCGCATTCATATCCAGCCACCATATACTGCTTTCAGCCGACCCACCCATACAGAAGATGAGCGTGCTTTCACCCGATCTGTAGAAACCTTTTAGGAAACAATTCTTTGCGAGCATTGCAAACTCCGACTTTTCCGAGTCGTCAAAAACTACTTCACGGTCTCCTTTATCCCATATTCCATAAAAGTATTCTTTGAAAGTATCACAGTCCTGCAGCTCAGTCCATTCGGTATCGCTTATACGAAATGCTCCGTCGGTATCAAAGTAAGCTTTGCCGAGGAGGTCGAAAGCAGGGTCATACTTTATGTTATCCGGTTCTGTCGTGATCGGCTCCGTTATTGCACTGTCACTTGTAACATAGGGCTCGATTACAGTCGTAACCATTCCCGGTTTATCGGGGTTTTTTATAGCTATCTTATCCCAGTTTATTATCAGCAGCACAGCTGCGCCGATGATAAGAAACGCCGCCGCTGCAACACCGAGCGAACGCGTCACCCAATATATCCGCAGGTCTTTTTTGCTTATTTCAGCAGATTTATCAGGCGTTTCAAAAGCGATATGTCTGATTTCGACGGCAGTTCCGGAATCGCTGCCGTTCATAGGCATCGCCTCGGCTAACAGTCTGTCGTCAAGTTCGCCGATAACGTCCATTACAAATTCCTCGCGTCTCATATCTCTATGCCCTCCTTTTCAAGATGTTCCCGCAGCTTTTCTCTTGTCCGCCGCAATGCGCTTGTTACCGCGCTTTCTGTCATGTGCAGGGCTGATGCGATCTCGCTGTATGTGCTGCAATAGAAATACCGACGTACAAACATCACACGTTTGTTTTTCGGGAGCCTGAACAAGAATTTCTCGATAGATTTAAGCAGTTCCTGACGGCTTACAGTGCTTTCGACGGTATTCGGTGACGGAAGAAATTCAGATATCTCATCAAAATCCACCGTCTGATAGCCGCAGCCGTTTTTCAGTCTGCCGCGCTTTTTACACATATCTATCGCAAGGTTGCGGACGATACGCATTATAAATGCGCAGAACTTAACAGGTCGTTCCGGCGGGATAACATTCCAGACTTTCAGATATGTATCGTTCGTACATTCCTCGCTGTCCTCACGGTTCCCGAGAATGTTATAGGCTGTGTTCCTGCACGCGCTGCCGTATTTCTTGTCTGTCTCCGCGACAGCGTCCTCAGAGCGAGCAAAGTACAGCTCAATTATATCGTTATCGTTCATTTCCGTCCCTCCGATACTTACAATGTCCCTCTGTAATTATAGACGACATCTGATATCCGAACCTGTCTCTGTTTTTTATCAATTGTAGTAGTGCACAACTGTTCTTGTTAATATTGAACAAAGAAATATCATTAGCTATATTTATAATATCATAGTACACAGACATTTTCAAGCTTATTGAGATCTTACGCAAAACAAACGCACGAGCCGAAGCCTGTGCGCGTGCTTTGTATAAATGCTTGTAGGGAGAGCATTAACGCCAGTGATAGAACGTGTCCGAGAAGGCTATCCGCCACCCGTCGTCCGTCCTGACAAACCGGTATTTGTTGAATGTGACCGTGTATTTATCATTTTGCATCTCGTCATATACGGGATCCTCGCCGAGCTTGACGTGGTAGCACTTCGACAGGAACACGATCTCGTCGTCGGTCTGCGTTTGCAGCAGATAGTCGATGTGCACGAGCGTCAGGTCGCCGCCCGCCGCAGTAGGTTGATAATACAGCTCTTCACCGTATTTGTGGAAAGTTCCGGCATGCTGATTTAACAGAGTGTTCGCCCATTCCTCAGTAAACACGTCAAGCCAAACTTTGCGGAAGCTCTCATAGGTGAAGCCTGTCGAGTACAGCTTTGTGAACGCACTATCCCTGTCCGGCTCCGGAACTCTTATCACAGTCTTTGCCGCACTACCGTCAACGCCGCCAAAGCCGTCTATATCTGCAAAGTCGTCAGTGACCGTTATGCTATTCAGAAAATATCCTTTGAAGAACAGCTCTTTCAACCCGTCAACGCCTAAGCTGTCGAGAAATTCCCCGACCTTGTACCGTTCATACCGGTTATCATGCGTATCAGACCACCATTTCGCCCAGTCCAGATATCGTTGTGTCAGTGTATTATCCGCGTTGAACTTCGATAGGCTCTCCGAGGGCGCAGGCTCGCCCTCCGTGACCTCGACGGCACTTTCGTCCGGCAGTATCATCGGATTTTCATGCGCTTCTGCGATGTTCACTCGATGCGTCACTTCCATGCCAGCTTACTGATTTTTGCGGGAGTTGACCCCGCTACCGTGTCGGCTGATTTAGGGCATAGTGCCATTTCTACAACAACTTCCACTTATGTGCATATGTTC
>JAEEJW010000183.1 GCA_016282095.1 Ruminiclostridium sp.
GTGCTTATTGTGAGCCGACATAAGGCAAGCTACAACTTTTATAAGCAGACCGACAGCACAGTATGCTTCACAAAGCGCAGGGCGTTTTACATTATCACGTTCGTAATAAGCGCAGTCATGCCGGTTGTGTTCATCGGATCGCTCCTTGGTACAAATGAAGCCGGAAAGCTCGCTGAAAAGGAAGAGCGCAGCAAAACCGCACGTCTCGCCTACGATTACTATGAAGCCGCCGACGATACCATAGATTACAGTAACCTGCCACACCTTAACGGCAAAATGTTTGGCACGCCGTTCCGGAAATCCACAGCGCTTATAGACTACGACGAAATGCGGGTGACATTCCTCATTCCGGAATATACGGAAAAGATGTACACCTTTATGTTGGAGCGCGTTTCCGAATACCCGTCCGGAGAGGTGCAGTTCGTATGCCCGCTTGAAGGCAGGGGCAAGGAGTTCAGGACTTATTACGGGGACGATACCGCGCTCACGTCCTCGATCACCGTAGAGATCACGGACGGAGCACTGTGGTGCGCGGACACGGAGAACAAAGCGCTCGATTTCGGCAGCTCGCCTTGCCGCAAGATAGCGGACGCGCTGGAGCGTGCTGACGTGACCGCTGAATACGGTAATAACAATGCTTCCGACGGTTCGCTGTTCCCACGATACTCAATGGGCATAACCCGCGACACGTTCGCGCTTGACCGCGACACTATGACGGGCTGGGTAATAGAGAGCGAGGGCGGCGATACATGGGAAGACCTGGGATATAAGCTGCCATACGGCACGATCACCGTAACGGACTTAAAATTCGAGCCGTTCACGGGCAACGAGCTTGACTGCGTTCCCGCGGCGATAATACCGCTGGGCTCACCGGAGGAATACATACTCGTTTACTATTCCGGAGACGGAGGGATACTGCTGTACACAAGCGGCGACATATACAAAGCCGACACGGGTTTCACATGGTCGTTCAGCTTCGACCACTGCGAATACACCATGACCGACGAGGAAGGTATGCGATATCGTTTCCCCGAATACGTTGACCTCGACCCATCGGACGGGCTGGTAGTTTACGTACACAAGGAGGGCGAGCGGAATTATGACTGGCGGTTCGCGCTCGGAGAAAACAATTATGAGCCGACACCCGACGATCTGCGAAATATGAAATATCTCAGCAGCGGCGTGATGCGAAGTCTCGCCATGCTGTTTCCCGATAAGACCGAATGGTATTTTGTCGGGGTCGATGACAATTACAGATTATATATGCTGAGCGAAGATGAGCTTACCGATGCCGCAGACGCGGTGAACATATACAGTTAAAAAATGTCGGAGGAAATAATGATGAAGAAATATAAAACACTTGCATTGACACTTTGTGCGGCTATTATGCTTTCCGGCTGCAACGCGGGAACACCTGCGCCGGCAGTGTCGGAGAGCGAGACTGCGACGAGTGCAGTGGAAACGACGACCACTGCGAATGAGGTGACGACAACTTCGGACACCTCGGCGGTCACGGAAGAAGTGACGACGACCGAAGCAACAACCGCAACAGGTGCTTCGACACCCGCTGAAACTGAACCCTCACTGAATGAACTGCCGAACGGCCATTATGAGCTTGACGGGAGGATCAGTCTCTATAAGATAGTCATTGGCGAGCATGAGCATGACTGCATTGATACTTCGGATATTGCGCTTATGGAACTCGGAAACGAAAAACTCATTGACGCACTTAAAATTTTTTGTGTGACGCGGGGATTTGCTCCTGTCGATAACGCACACACTATTCCGTCAGGCACATTGGATCCGGATGATGTGTATTATGAATTAAGTCCCGGATTCGGAACGTATGATGCCATTACGGAGCTTGCGGATGATACATTTGTTTCTGAGATCCGGGAGTGGTCGGGGTATTATGCAAGTGAGAAGCCTTCCGAGCTTTTAGATAATAATGCGGTGTCTGGTCTCACATTATACGATACTCTGGAGAGAAGTCTTAAAGTTGTTGACGGAAGGACATATCTCACAAAAACCGGATATCTTGACGGGCACACATTAAAAACAAAAATCGTCGGTGTGATAAGCAGTAATGACAGCAGTATAGAATATCAGCTTTGTACTATCTGTCTTGACGAATCGCCCGAAGCACTTGCTGTATCAGAAGTGATACCGCAATTCTATTATGAGCATTCAATAATGAAGCTTGTAAAAAAAGATGATAAATGGCTCATATCACAGATCAGATTTCCGCTCGGAAATGAAGAACCAAACAATGAATCGTTTCTGAGCAATAATAATATTTTGTTCTAATAGTCTGTTTGTATCACTGAAACTAACTGTGACCGACTTTAATAAACAGCATGGTGAGTTAGCCGGGAATCTTATTTAAGAATGAGGGGGAGATTTTAATGTTAAAAAAATTTATATCGATCATTTTGGTGCCATTGATATTGAATTTTACTGTTTTTACGTCTTTTGCAGTGGAAAATAAAGGAGTCTTTACATCTGAACAGATGAAAGAATTTATAAGGACTAATCATGTGTATTCAAATATACATGAAAAAGATCTGCTCCACCCCTTATTGTCAGGTGATATTACTTTCAGTGAGCCGTTTCAGATCCCGTTTTACTCTATCGAAACAGAGACTGCTGAAGCACAATATAGGTTTTGGGCAACTGCCTTGTTTGCCGATAATGAAAACTATGCTGTGGCGTTATTAAGTTATTTTGGCGATCAAATCGGTATAGAATGTATTTACTATCTATCTTATGATATGACGAAACAATTGAAAAACGGCAAGGAGA
>JAEEJW010000184.1 GCA_016282095.1 Ruminiclostridium sp.
ATGCGCCGTTCTTACCGCCGTTGCCGCCGTAGCAGAACACGCCGTTCGCGCCGGAAGCATCGGAATTGATCGTGCCGCCGGTTATCGTTGTGGTAGTGCCGCCTTTGACGAGAACAGCCGCGTTCTGTCCGTAGAAATTGCAGTTGTCGCCGCCGTCGGAGTCGCCGGTCTTTGTAACGGTCAGACCGCTGACTGTCACGGCATCGGAAGTGCTTATCATCAGCGCGCTCTGATCGGCTGTATCGGAAGTGTAGGTCTCGCCGTCCTCGTTCGCCCCGGCGGTGATCTCTGTGGAGCCGCCGTAGATCACCTCGGAGCTGCCGCCGCCGAATCCGCCGCCGGGAGCTCCGCCTTCACCGCCGGGCTTGTCGGGAGGAGTTCCGCCTTCCGGCATATCCGGAGGAGTATTTCCGGAATCGCCCTCCGGTTTTTCGGGAGGTGTTCCCTCGGGCTTTCCGTTTTCTTCGGAATTGCCAATCTGCTCGGTAACTTCCGCAGATGTCTGTTCCGTTACGGAAGCATCCGTCTGCCCGGCAGCAGCGGTCGTTGTCTGCTCAGAACCGTTATTTCCTGAACTTGTACCGCAGGCCGCAAGAGAAGCGACAAGCATAATTGCAATTATAGCAGAAATGTATTTTTTCATATTGATCTCTCCTTTTTTATCCGGGTGTTTTCCCCTTGTTGTGATCATAGTATATCAGACAAACTTAAAATGAAGTTAAAACAAAACAACTTTTTGAGTATTGCTCTGAAATGTTCTTCTGCACAATGGATCAATCTGTTTTGGGTCTCGCTGAGCCGCATGGCTGACATTGACTTATATCTGGCAGAATTCATTATAATTTGCTGAAAATATATTGAAATGTTATGCATCTTGTGCTATAATTACTATACAGATCATTTACTGTCGGCGATTGCCGTAAAGTCAAAACAACGTATAAACGGATCTGAGGATAATATTATGTCAAAAGATGCCGCAAAGAAGCTCATAGCCGAGTTTCAGACAAATGAAAGAATTCAAAGCAAAGGTACAGGGCATTTCCGATCCCGCGCAGCTTGTGAAATCCGCAGTTGACGCAGGTTACGATGTAACGGTTGAAGAACTTATCGAAGCGGAGAAGGAATTATGAGCGGAAAAAGCGGTGAAAACCAGACTCTCCGCAGAGGAGCTTGACGCAGTGGCGGGTGGTATGTTCTGGTATGGTGAGGCCGCACCGGACGGTCATGAAATGGGCTGTTTTCTTTCTTATCATAAATCCAACTATCAGGAGCAAAACGATATATGGTGCAAGTCTAACCATTATTGTAAGTCGAACGTTGCTACTATTTTACGCAATCAACACCCGCACTAAGGTTCTTAAAGGAAATGCCTGGCTTTACCGCGCACTGTCCGGCGCATATACCACAGGATCTCCCTGCATCTGTGCGTAAGATAAATAGCCGGGACGGCAAAAACTGTCCCGGCTTTTTTATTGCCTCAATTCCGGCGTACCGGCACAAATGAAAATTACCTGTAAAAATATTCAGAAAAAGTGAACCGTCCTGAAAATCGTGACAATATACTGGTGAAAGGTGGTGAGAACTTGACGACCGGAGAATTTGAAAACCTTCTCGGGATATACGGGGATGACGTGTACCGTTTCTGTATGTATATCATGAGAAACAGGGAAAACGCAGATGATCTGTATCAGGAAACCGTTCTTACGGCATTCAGAAAGGCGGAGACACTGGAATTATCGGAGAACCCGAGATCATATCTTCTCTCTGTTGCCGTAAAGCTCTCCCATAACTTTTTCCGGAAAGAGAAAAGAAAAAGCGAACATACAGCTTCACCGGCTCCGGAGATGCTGGACAATCTCGCGGATGATACCGACGTACAGGCGGATGCAGAGAAAGCGGAGCTCAGGGCGGCTATAAGGCAGGCTGTATCGGAGCTCGATGAAAAATACCGTGTACCTGTCGTGCTGTATTATTTCGATGAGCAGAATCTGACATACATCTCGGAGATAATGAAACTTCCGCCGGGGACGGTAAAAAGCAGACTGCACAGGGCGAGAGAGCTTCTCGCCGCAAAACTTGAAAAGGAGGTATCCGGCAATGGATGAACATCTTCTGACCGAAGTATTCACGGAGAAATATGAAGTTCCCGCGGAACTGAAAGACCGCATACACGAAAAGCTTCTGATACAGGAAAGACGCATAATGAGACGGAATCTTGCTGTCTCGCTGACAGCGGTGATAATACTGTCGTTCTTTATCGTTTCATTTGCCGTGATCTTCCTTGGCAGTATTGTGTGGCTGCTGGCTGCTGCCGCGTTTTCGGTCATTTCGGCTGTCATGGCAGTGATACTTTCCTGCGCGGCCGGAAAATACGAGATAAGAAACATTCGGAAAGGACTTGTCTGATATGACTGCTGCATTATTCATCACACTCGCGGTAATAACCGTGGTATCGTTTATAGCGTTAATTGTATTCATCTGTCTCTATGTGTATACCGACGCTTCCGTAAACAGTGACAAACCCGGGCTCTGGGTGCTTATAACCGCATTAACGCCGAACCTTTTCGGCTTCCTCATCTATATGCTTGTGGGCCGAAAAAAAGAAAGAACACCCGTGAAGAAATTCAAGACACCCGCGATTATCAGCGCGGCGGCTGTGGTCATTTCCACAGCGGTATTCCTGGGGACTGTGCTGTTCGGCAGTGACATTCCGGTGATAAACAACGTGTCGATAGGTATGGTAAACAACAATATCGGGTCGCAGTGGTACGTTTCCTACCGGTCATCGGGCACAACTCTTGAGAGAACCGTATCGCTCAGCGGCAGCGAACTTGACAATTTCACAGTCGAAGCGAGCTGCGACGAAGGTGAAATGTACCTGCTGCTTTTACAGGGCAGGAACGTGAAGGTCGTTGACATAACCGACTTCCCGCAGGAAAAGATCAGTATGGACGATTTTGAGCCGGGTAATGTAAAGCTCTCGCTGTACAACGAGTCGGCAAAGAACGCAAAGATCCAGATAGACTGGTAACATTCTGCGGCTGCTATACGGTGCGTATGATCCCGAAACAGAATAAGAAAACGGCGGTTCAGTGACGGACCGCCGTTTTGTGTTCGCTGAATTTATGTATGGCAGGGACGATAGCATCCGTTGGTATCTGAAATCTGCCGGGAAGGGAGCAGCATATATGGCAGGAAAACAGTTACACGCAAGCGGATGAAACTGACTACAGACTATGGTATGCGGACTTTGTTGCGTTTGTAGTTTATTCAGATCATTTATTTATTGCCGACATCGTGTGCAAGTAATGCGGTAATTCCGATAATATCAGAATATGCTTTTGACAGCTCTTCTTTCCTTTTTTCAGGGTCTGTGTCTCCGAGAGATGACTCAAACTGTTCTTTCAGGTGTCCGGTCGGCTCATCGTTCAGGACACTTTCTATTTCCACCTTTTTCTCTATCCCGCGGCAATATACGATCGTTCTCTGCATATTGAGGCGCCTGTCCCGTATCCGTTTTGCTGTAAATAAGGCGATAAGAGCGGCAGCGGCGCCTGCGAGAGGGTGAATGAACAGCGCAAGACAGATGACCGCGGCAACAGCTGCTGCCACGCCGATAAGTGACGGTATCAGTACAGGATTGAACACCTTGTGAGTATCTGTGACTTTAAGGTTTCCGCCGAGAAGTCTGTCTGCATATTCAATAATATCAATAGCGCTGTTTAATGATTTTCTGGTTGGATAATAATGCACTC
>JAEEJW010000185.1 GCA_016282095.1 Ruminiclostridium sp.
AATCAAGATCACCGATGACGAGCGCAAGTATGTCGATCAGGTCACGGCAGCTATCTCCGAGCGGTTCAAGCAGCAGGTCTCAAGCGCCAGTTCCATATCTACCGCACTTGCAGACGAGATAGAAAAGGCTGTTGCGATAGAGTGTGAGCGGCTTCCCGTACTTTATGAGACCCAGCAGCGCGTCAAAAAGACCGTTATATCCCAGATAATCGGGCTCGGACCCCTTGACCCGTATATGGCAGACCCGAAAGTGACTGAAATTGTCGTACAGCGTTGGGATCATATATGTATCGAGCGTGAGGGCAAGATACACCGCGTTCAGGCTACTTTTACCGATGAGAGACACTTGCAGACAGTCATACAGCGTATTGTTCAGCCGATAGGCAGACAGATAAATGTATCAAGGCCGATAGTTGACGCGAGACTGAGCGACGGCTCCCGTGTTTGTGCCACTATCCCGCCAGCGTCTCCTGACGGAGCAACGCTGGATATACGACGATTCTTTGATGTTGCCCTCACAGGCGAGGATTATATCCGTCTCGGCTCTATGAACGAGGTTATGCTGGATTTCCTTCGCAAAGCGGTTCGGGCTAAATCGAGCATCATAGTAAGCGGCGGTACCGGTACGGGTAAAACGACGCTGCTCAATATGCTTTCGGGGGCTATACCGGATGATGAGCTGATAATTACTATTGAGGACAGCTGCGAGCTCAAGCTGGAATCGCCTAATGTGCGGCGGCTTGAAACAAGGACGGTAACAAGCTCCGGAAAGAACGACAACGCTATGAATGTGGATATACGGGCTCTGGTAAAGACTTCGCTGCGTATGCGCCCGGACAGGATAGTTGTCGGAGAGATAAGAGACGGAACAATAACCGATATGATCTCGGCTATGTCAACCGGTCACGAAGGTTCTATGTGTACGGTTCACGCTAACAGCGCCGTCAATCTGGTGAATGTTCGACTCCCGATGCTGTATTCTATGGCGGACGCTGCTTTCAGCGAGGAATCCGAGGCTATACAGATCGCTGAAGCAATCGACCTTATCGTACAGATAAAGCGCTATGGAAAGCTGCGTGCTATACAGTCGATAACGGAAGTTACCGGTATGGAAGGTTCAAGAGTCAAGCTTACCGATATATTCAGATATGACGAGATCAAGAAAGAGTACTACGCTACCGGGTACAGACCGAGGAAGATACTCGATCGTATGCTCGAAAAAGGGATCGAGATATCCGATGATATGTTCAAATCCCGCGAAGTAAAGGAAAAAGAGAGACTTGAGTCCGAAAGCGCAGGAACGGAGGGCAATGTATGACGATAGAATCTGTGGCAAATCTTGCTTTGCCTATACTTTTTACGGTGCTTACCATACTGATGATAGGTATATCTGTGGCGATCGCGATACGCGAAAAGAAATCGACCATTACCGGTGAGCGAGAAAAAGACCTTATAGACAAGTTCGCTGACAGCAAAAAGAAACAGCTTTACGCTATTCCCGGCGCTATAAGCTTCAAGGTATATACGGTCATAATGGTCGCAGCACCAATAATTCTCGGCGGAGCCGCTTTCCTGCTTACTCAGTCGATAGTATCGGCTGTTATCGGGCTTGCGGCGGGCGTTATAGCTCCGGAGCTTATAGTAAGGCTCCAGAAGTCCAAGTCCGATAAGGATTTTGACGAAAAGTACGGACGAGCCCTTAAACAGATGGCTTCCACTCTGAGAGCAGGAATGACGATACAGCAGGCTGTTGACGATATTTGTGCCAATCCGTTTCTTGATGAACAGATAAAGGATATGTTCAGGCAGATCAGTGCCGATGTGAAGATAGGAATACCCATAGCGGAGGCGTTCAAGAAGGTCTCCGATATGCGCTCGACTATCGACACCCGCGATGTCACAGCGGCTGTTGCTATGCAGTCTGAGGTCGGCGGCAGCGAAGCCGAGGTCATCGAACTGGTTGCAACGAACATAAACGAACGCATTATGGTGAGAAAAGAGATACGGACTCTGTTCACAACAGCGAAGATCACGGTCTATGCTATGGACTTTGTGCCGCCGATACTGCTCATAGGCCTTATTTTCACCGGCGGCGACCTGATGAACTTCTACAAAGAAGGATTTACAGGGCTGCTTGTAATGGGGGCGATAATGCTGCTGTTCTTTATCGGCTCTTTAGTGTCTCACAAAATGATGAAGTCGGCGGATGTAAGGAGTGATTGAATATGGGAGCTGGCACATTACTGAGCGCAGGCGTTGTAGCCGTGCTTATCGGCATATCTGTGTTCGTTATTATTGCTGTCATAGGCGTTTCAGCGATTGTAAGCAAAAAAAGGATACTGAAAAAAGCCGAAACCGGCGATAAACAGCGGGATATGTATGAGGAATACATAGGTACGGACATCAAGGTCATGCTCAAAAAGGTAGGTATCGACCCGGCAGAATACATACAGGAGTGCAGGATAGCTTCAATAGAGCCGAATTTCTACGCTCTCGTGATCTGCAGG
>JAEEJW010000186.1 GCA_016282095.1 Ruminiclostridium sp.
CAATTCCACCCGGAACGTGATAAACAACAAGTCTTTCCATTGCGACAGCCTTAGCCGCCGCGGGAAATCACGAACCGGTCCCGCTGTACTTTTTCGCGCCGTACATCCAGATCTTATAGCTGATGATGAAGAATATCACTCCTATCACCGGCGATAACCATGACAATATCGGCACCTCGTCCGGCCGCAGTATCACAAGGCTCGGATAATACGCTATGAAAGCTATCGGCATGATAAATGTGAAGATAAAGCGGAAAACGGGGCTGAATATCGTGACCGGGTATTTGGCGTAATCCTTGAATCTGAACACAAGGTCGAGCACGTAAAACGAGTTCTGTATCCAGAAGCAGGACGCCGCAGCCGCGTTCTGCAATGAGATCATTATGAGCGATGCCGTTATAAGGAACACTATCAGCTTCAGAAGCGCGAGCACATCAAAGGGAAGATCCATATTTGCCCACGAATAGGCTATCGTTCCGATGCCGAATGCAAGCTGGCCGAGTCCCTTTATGTCGAACACCTCAGACTGGTAATAGAAGAACAGGTTTATCGGGCGGAAGCAGTATTTTATGAAGTCGCCGGAATAAACGTACTGCCTCAGGCTCCAGTTGTTGTCGAAAAGGCACTGCACCGGTGTCAGCGAAACAAGCGAGAAGCCGTAAAGGAACAGCATTTCATAATATCCCCAGCCGTTTATCGACGAAAAATTCCTGAACAGTATCCAGAAGCTCACAAATCCCGCGATGTTGGTGAATATCATACCTATCGTGGAAATTATGAAGTCCGCGCGGTAGCTCATCTTGCTTTTCAGATCCTGTGCGAGTATCTTCCGGTATATCCTGAAATAGAATCCAAATCCTTTTCTTTTCATATCTCAGCCTCCGTTTACCGTTATCCGCTTCAGTGAGATCTTCCAGAACACCTTGCTTATCACATACATCCCGATGCACCACGCGAGCTGTGTTCCGAGTGTTGTCAGCACTTTCTGCGGCTCGGGGTTTCCGTCAAGAAGCAACGACAGCGGAGCGTTGTAGATCGACTGGAAGGGCAGATAATACATTATCGTTTTCAGCGGTTCGGGGAAGAATGCGAGCGGTATCGTAGCGCCCGAGAGAAGAAGCACTATCACCTGCTTCATTATGTTTATTCCCCATATAGATTCCGTGTAAAGGCAAATCGTCCCCGTGAAGAAATCTATGCTGTAATTTATGGACACCGCCATGACCACCGAGAGCACGAAATACAGCAGATTAATCCCGAACGGTATCGCACCGCCTGTGACTATCGACACTGCTATGAACGTCGGGAGAAACGTGAGGAAGAACTGCGAAACGAACGTTCCCGAATATGACCAGAACAGATATTTTCTGTAATCCATCGGTTTCAGCAGGTCAAGCACAATTTTTCCAGATTGTATGCTCCGCCCTATCTCCCAGACTATGTACATCTCCATAAAGCTGAACAGTGCCGACGCGAGCACTATATATATCAGCGTGTCGGTAAAGGTCATGCCGTTGACGATATCGGTCTCTGCCGAATCGTAAATGGCTTTCCAAAGAAAATAAACAACTATCAGGTAGAGTATATTTCCTATCACCATTACAACGAACGAGAGCCGGAACTGAAGTGATTCGATTATCCCCGCGCGCATCAGGGTAAGGTATTTTCTCAGCGTCACCGTACTCCCTCCTCGTATATTTTCTTTATTACTTCTTCGGTCGAGATCTCCTCAAGCTGCATATCCCGCACCTTGTGCGAATGCTGCAGCTGCCCCAGCACATCTATCACCTTTGCCTTTTCTTCGTCGACAAGCACGGATATCCACTCGTCGTCCGCAGAAACGGAAAAATCCGGGAGCTCGGCTTTAATCAGCTCCGCCTGCTTTTCAGGATCGCCGCCGACTCTTATCTTGAGCGTGCGGTACGAGCCGAAAAAGCCCTTGAGATGATCAATGTCATTGTCATAGAGCATCTTGCCCTTGTCTATGATGACTATGCGGCGGCACAGCGCGTCAACATCGCCCATATCGTGCGTCGTGAGGATAACGGTCGTCTTCTTTTCCCTGTTGAGCGCGTGAATGAGCGTGCGTATCTTCGCTTTCATCGAGACGTCAAGTCCTATGGTCGGTTCGTCCAGGAAAACTATCTTCGGGTCATGAAGAAACGCCGCGAGTATATCGCTCAGAGTGCGCTGTCCGAGCGACATCTGACGCACAGGCTTATGAAGCAGCGGCTCGATATCGACGAGCGAGCGGTAAAGCTCGATCATGCCGTTATAATCGGCATCGGGTATGCGGTATATGTCTTTGAGTATCCCGAACGACTCGACAAGCGGCAATGCCCACCAGAGCTGTGAGCGCTGGCCGAAAACGACACCTATGTTCTGGGCGTTCTTCGTGCGGTTGCGGTAGGGAACGTTCCCGTCAACAAGTATCTCCCCCGAGGTCGGTTCAAGCACTCCGGTCATCATTTTTATGGTGGTGGATTTACCTGCGCCGTTCGGACCGAGGTAGCCGACTATCTCGCCCTGTTCGATGTTCATAGAGATGTTGTCCACGGCGCGGACTATCTTATAATCGCGCGAGAACAGATCTTTAAGGCTTCCCTTCAGTCCCTCGTG
>JAEEJW010000020.1 GCA_016282095.1 Ruminiclostridium sp.
AGACTACACCGAACAGACAGGCTGGTATTTTCCGCTGAACGGCCTCGAAAGAACAAACAGGGATGTTTTCGGACACATTTTCGAAGCACCCGCCGAAGCGTCCGCGCTGTATCTTAGCGCAGCGAACGACCCGGAGGAGATTAACACAGCCCTTGAACAGATACAGAAATACGCCGATGACGTTACAGCCGGGCTGGATGATGACCTTGAAAAAGCCCGTGCAATATCGAAGTTCATAGCGACTTCATTCTACTACGATACGGATGCCCGGGACAGTGACGCAGGCCTTGATACGATAGCGCTGTTCAATGTGCTGAAACGCGGCAGAACAGTCTGCGGAGGCTTCGCGAATATGTTCTGCGCAATGGCGGAAGCGGTCGGCATAGATGCCGTCAACATCAAGGGCGGAGTCGTAGGCAGCAGCGTGACATATGAAGCGCTGCCAACGGGAGTCCAGAACCACGAATGGGCAGCGTTCTACTATGAAAAGGAACAGCGCTGGGTATGGGAGGACGCCTGCTGGGACGGCGCCGGGAATTATGAGAACGGCGAGTTCAAACCGGAAAGCCACAAGGAAATGCACATTGATATGGGAGATGTGGCACTGTCGTTCACACACCGCGCAGACAAGGCGGAGCGCAGGCACTTCTTCGCCGCGAAGCCCGAAACGGCTCCGGCAGGGATAGCCGATGAAACAGCCGGCGTTCCGGAGACCGGAACAGCGGCAGAAAGCTCCGGGATCGCGGCAGAGAGCTCCGGGACAGTCGGTCTTCTGACACAGGCGGAAAGCGAAGCAGCCGTGAGCACTGCTCCGGCGGAGACCTTTCCCGCCGTAACAAAGCCCGAGGATCCGCCGCAGGACGACAATACGATATATTTAGTGATAATCGCGGTGCTTGCGTTACTTACCGTGACAGCGGCCGCGGCAGCAATAACAACAATAAGAAAAGGAAGGAAGAAACTCAAAATGGTAGTAATTGAACTTGAAAACGGAAAAAAGATAAAGCTGGAGCTCTATCCCGAGATCGCACCCATAACTGTTGCGAATTTTGAGAAGCTGGTAAAGAAGGGCTTCTACGACGGCCTGACATTCCACAGAGTTATACCGGGCTTCATGATCCAGGGCGGATGTCCCAACGGCAACGGCACAGGCAACGCCGGTGAACGCATAAAGGGCGAATTTGCCCTGAACGGCGTACCGAACGACCTTAAACACACCCGCGGCGTTCTCTCCATGGCGAGAGCTGCTGATCCCAACTCCGCGAGCTGCCAGTTCTTCATCATGCACAAGGACGCTCCGCACCTCGACGGCAGCTATGCGGCATTCGGCAAGGTAGTTGAAGGCATCGAAGCCGTTGACGAGATCGCCGCAGTCGAGACCGACTACGCTGACAAGCCCTTGACTCCGGTCGTTATGAAAAAGGTCTATATCGAAGAATAATGGTAAACATAGGAAACGACTGGGACGACGTCCTCAGGGGCGAGTTTGACAAGCCGTATTATCAGCAGTTAAGACAGTTTCTTATATCGGAATACAGATCATATACGATCTATCCGGATATGTATGATATCTTCAACGCGCTGAAACTGACGCCTTATTCAGAGGTCAGGGCGGTCATACTCGGGCAGGATCCGTATCATGAGCCGGGACAGGCTCACGGACTGTCATTCTCGGTAAGGGACGGCACAGAACTGCCGCCGTCGCTGAAAAACATCTATAAAGAGCTGAACTCCGACCTCGGGGTGCCGATACCACGGACGGGTGATCTGACAAAGTGGGCGCAGCAGGGTGTTCTGCTGCTCAACGCTTCGCTTACTGTACGCCGCGGGCAGGCCGACAGCCACAAAGGCAAGGGCTGGGAGATATTCACCGACAGGGTGATATCGCTGCTCAATGAACGTCCCGAGCCGCTGGTGTTCATTCTCTGGGGCGGCAAGGCAAAGGCAAAGATACCGCTGATAACCAACAAACAGCATTACATCATCACCTCCGCGCATCCGAGCCCGCTTTCCGCCAGCAGTGGCTTCTTCGGCTCAAAGCCTTTCTCGAAGTGCAACGCGTTCCTTGAGAGCCGAGGCATAGCACCGATAGACTGGAGCCTGTAAAAAGCTGCCGCAGGGCGAATAAAGAGCGCGAAATACGATATTTCCGCATATTTCGGCAGGAACAGTCCGCCGCAGAAAGCAATATACTGATCGGGAGCGCGGGCTCCGCGCAGAAAAGGAAATTTTATGAGAGAAAGTATTCTGACTATCCCCGTACATGAAGTGTTCGAGCCCAAGGAGGGCTGCCCGATATGCCGCATGAGAGATACCGTTGAGCAGCATATCTGCGAGTACATTATGGGCGCCGCCATGATGGAGCCCGATGTCCGTATGGAGACCAATGAGCAGGGCTTCTGCCTGACGCATTTCGAGATGCTGCTTCAGCAGAACAACCGTCTGTCTCTCGGACTCATGCTCAACACCTACCTTGAAAACGCGAGACATAATATATTTGAGAAAAAGAGCATTTTCTTCTCAAAGAACGCCAAGTCGAAGAAGTCCGCGGAAATAGAGAATTCCTGCTTCGTCTGCGGGAAGGTGAACTGGGGTATAGATCATATGCTCGAAACGGTGTTCACTATGTACGTCAAGGACGGCAGATTCAGGAATCTGTTCAACGCGCAGGAATTTATCTGCGTGCCGCACTACAACCTGTTGAGTATGAAAGCGGAAGAAAAGCTCCAGAAGGCAGATCTCGCGAATTTCCGCAAGGATCTTGACAAATTGGTCGAAGAATACGTCAAGCAGCTCAATTCCGACGTCAACGACTTCTGCAACAGCTTCGACTACCGCAACGCCGGTAATCTGCACAAACCTGAAATGGAGCACGTCCGCACTTCGGTGGAGCGTTCGGTTGAATTCCTCACCGGCAGAAAACCGCGTACAAAATAAATATCCCGTCCGCACGGCGGACACTACCACTGTTTATAAAGTAAGGGGGCAGAACAAATTGCTTGAGATAAGGGGCCTGCAGAAAAGCTACAAGGACTTCAAAGTACTTGACGGGCTCAATATGAAGATAAACAAAGGCGATATCTACGGCTTTCTCGGCAAGAACGGCTGCGGAAAGACCACGACAATGAACATCGTCTGCAATGTCATACCGAAGGACGAGGGTGAAGTGATCCTCGGCGAGAACGGTGAAGAACATATCCGGATAGGATATCTCCCGGAATCTCCTTCTCTGTACGGCTATATGAACGGGTATGAATACCTTGGATATATCGCGTACTGCTCGAATTTCGAGGGAGATGTGAACGCACGCATAAATGCCGTGCTCGCTCTGACGGGCATGACCGAAGGCGCGAAACGCCGCATCAAGGGCTATTCCCGAGGCATGAACCAGCGCCTCGGTATTGCAGCGGCGATCTTCAACAAGCCCGAGCTGCTGATACTCGACGAACCGACCTCGGCACTTGACCCGGAAGGCCGCGCCGAAGTCATGAACATAATCCGCGCCCTGTCGGACGGCGGAACGACTATCCTGCTCTGCACCCACATCCTGAGCGATGTCGAGCGCGTTGC
>JAEEJW010000187.1 GCA_016282095.1 Ruminiclostridium sp.
GGAACGATGTTTGCAGCGCCTGCTCTTGCTCTTCGGAGGTCGCCCTTTCTGTGAGGACCGTCGAGGATCATCTGGTCGCCTGTGTAAGCGTGGATTGTGCTCATGATACCGCTCTGGATAGGAGCATAATCGTTGAGAGCCTTAGCCATAGGAGCGAGGCAGTTTGTTGTGCAGGAAGCAGCGGAGATGATCTTGTCATCTGCTGTAAGTGTCTTTTCGTTTACGGAATATACGATAGTCTTGAGGTCGTTGCCTGCGGGAGCGGAGATAACTACCTTCTTAGCGCCTGCGTCGATGTGAGCCTGAGACTTGTCCTTCGAGCAGTAGAAACCTGTGCACTCGAGAACTACGTCTACGCCGAGAGCGCCCCAGGGACAATCCTTAGCGTCCTTTTCAGCATAGATCTTGAGGACCTTGCCGTCAACTGTGATTGTGCCTGCTTCGTCATCAGCGGAAACTGTGTGCTTGCCTTCGCCGATCTTGCCGCAGTAACCGCCCTGTGCGGTATCATACTTGAGAAGGTGAGCGAGCATGGAGGGCTTTGTAAGATCGTTGATAGCAACTATCTCATAGCCTTCTGCGTCGAACATCTGTCTGAATGCGAGACGACCGATACGACCGAAACCATTGATTGCAACTTTAACTGCCATTGTGGGATTCCTCCTGAATTATAAATATTTCTTTGCGGTACATACCTGCCGGGGTTTTCCGGCTTGTTGTATCTTACCTATAATATTATACAGGATTTGCCTCCGAATATCAAGTGTTTTGCGGATTTTTTGGCGTTAAAAAAAGAGCGATATTTGCAAAAAATATGCCTTCTTTTTTGTGCAGTTTAAACAAAATGTGGGCAGGGCAGGCCTTTGAGACACTATATATGGGGCGCCCGGAGCCCCTGACTTTTATACCTTTTATATATACGCTCATTCCGGCCTGAAAAATTTTTTGAAAAAAGTGAAAATTTTCCTTGACTTTTGCGTTGACTTATGATATGATAATATAATGTATTATAATGGTCATATTAACCGATACAAGAAAAATTTGCGCAAATTTTTCAAAAAATTAAGGAGTGATCTAAGCTAATGGTGAATGTTAAACCGGTGAAGATGGGTAAAATTACCCGCATGAGCTTTTCAAAGATCAATGAGGTCATCGATATGCCGAACCTCATCGAGATCCAGAAAAACTCGTATGAATGGTTTCTGGACAAAGGTATCAAGGAAGTATTCAACGATATCTCGTCCATAACCGATTCGAACGGAAAGCTGGTTCTTAGCTTCGTTGATTACCGTATCGACGAAACACCAAAGTACACCATAGAGGAGTGCAAGGAACGTGACGTCACCTATGCCGCCCCTCTGAGAGTCAAGGCAAGACTCCGCAACAACGAAACGGGCGAGGTTGCCGAGAGTGAGATCTTCATGGGCGATTTCCCGCTCATGACAGACAGCGGAACCTTCGTCATCAACGGCGCCGAGCGTGTTATCGTATCACAGCTCGTCCGTTCACCGGGAGTTTATTTCGGTTTTGAATACGACAAGACCGGTAAGAAACTCTTCACCTCGCAGGTCATACCGAACAGAGGTGCGTGGCTGGAATATGAGATGGACAGCAACGACATCTTCTACGTCCGTATCGACAAGAACAGAAAGATACCCGCAACAACGCTCGTAAGAGCACTGGGCAAGGGTACTGACGAAGAGCTCTACGCCATGTTCGGCGAAGACGAGCGCATCCGCCAGACCATAATCCAGAAGGATACCACCAAGAATAAGGAAGAGGCTCTTCTCGAGGTCTACAAGAAGCTCCGCCCCGGCGAGCCCCCCACAGTGGAATCAGCGGAAATACATCTCAACAACCTGTTCTTTGACCCCAAGAGATATGATCTCTCCAGATTCGGCAGATATAAGTTCAACAAGAAGCTCGGCGTATCGAACCGCATCGCCGGTCACAAGCTGGCGTCCCCTGTGTTCGACTCCTTCACCGGTGAGATCATCGCCGAGGAAGGCGAGTTCATCACCACCGAAAAGGCGGCCGCTATCGAGCAGGCAGGCGTTACCGAAGTCATTCTCGATACCGAGAACGGCCCCGTAAAGGTAATCGGCAACGGCACCGTCGATATCAGACCCTATATCCCCGCTGAGATAGACCCCGAAGAGCTGGGCATCAACGAGCACGTTTACGCTTCCGTTCTCCGCGAGATACTCGACGATCCGGAAAACGAAGATGTTGACGCACTCCGTGAAGCACTCCGCATGAGAGTCGAAGAGCTGGTACCCAAGCACATCACGGTTGACGATATCTTCGCAAGCGTAAGCTACTTCATCAACCTCTGCGAAGGCGTCGGAAATGTGGACGATATAGACCACCTCGGCAACCGCCGTATCCGTTCCGTGGGCGAGCTGCTCCAGAACCAGTTCAGGATAGGCTTCACAAGAATGGAGCGCGTTATCCGTGAGAGAATAGGCCTCCAGCAGGAAACAACGAATATCAAGCTGGGCGACCTCGTCAATATAAGACCCGTTGTGGCGGCGATCAAGGAGTTCTTCGGTTCTTCTCCGCTGTCGCAGTTCATGGATCAGAACAACCCGCTGGCTGAGCTCACTCACAAGAGAAGACTCTCCGCCCTCGGCCCCGGCGGTCTTTCCCGTGACCGTGCCGGATTCGAGGTCCGCGACGTTCACTATTCGCACTATGGACGTATGTGTCCGATCGAGACCCCTGAAGGTCCTAACATCGGCCTTATCTCCTACCTCGCCTCCTTCGCGCGCATCAACGAGTACGGTTTCATCGAGGCTCCGTACCGTCGCGTTGACAAGGAAACAGGCAGAGTGCTCGACGAAGTAATCTATATGACCGCAGATGTTGAGGATCTGTACACTATCGCACAGGCGAACGAACCCCTCAACGATGACGGTACGTTCAAGAGAAAGCGCGTAACCGCAAGACGCAAGGACGAGATCCTCGAAGTTGCCCGCGATCAGGTAGACTTCATGGATGTATCGCCTAAGATGGTCGTTTCCGTGGCTACGGCTATGATACCGTTCCTTGAGAACGATGACGCGAACCGTGCTCTGATGGGCGCGAACATGCAGAGACAGGCAGTTCCGCTCATGGTAACACAGAACCCGATCGTCGGAACCGGTATGGAATACAAGGCGGCCGTTGACTCGGGAGTATGCGTGCTCGCGAAGGAGAACGGCGTCGTTACCCGCGTCACCGCAGACGAGATCACCGTCAAGGGCGACGACGGTCAGGACAGAAAGTATAAGCTCATCAAGTTCAAGCGTTCAAACCAGGGTACCTGCGTGAACCAGCGTCCTATCGTAAGCAAGGGCGAGAAGGTCATCAAGGGACAGGTGCTGGCGGACGGCCCCGCAACAAGCCAGGGCGAGATCTCGCTGGGCAAGAACGCCCTCATCGGCTTCATGACATGGGAAGGCTACAACTACGAGGACGCCGTTCTCATCAACGAGAAGCTGGTATACAACGATGTCTACACCTCTATCCACATAGAGGAATACGAGCTTGAATGCCGTGACACCAAGCTCGGACCCGAGGAGATCACCAGAGACATTCCGAACCTCGGTGAGGATGCTCTGAAGGACCTCGACGAGAACGGTATAATCCGTATAGGCGCGGAAGTTCACTCGGGCGATATACTTGTCGGCAAGGTAGCCCCCAAGGGCGAGACCGAGCTTACCGCAGAGGAGAGACTTCTTCGCGCGATATTCGGTGAGAAGGCAAGGGAAGTGCGCGACAGCTCGCTGCGCGTGCCTCACGGCGAAAGCGGCGTCATAGTTGACGTCAAGGTATTCACAAGAGAGAACTGCGACGAGCTGGCTGCGGGCGTCAATATGGCGGTACGCTGCTACATCGCGCAGAAGAGAAAGATCTCCGTCGGAGACAAGATGGCGGGCCGTCACGGTAACAAGGGTGTCGTATCGCGTATCCTGCATCAGGAGGATATGCCGTTCCTGCCCGACGGTACACCGCTCGATATCGTTCTTAACCCCCTCGGCGTTCCTTCCCGTATGAATATCGGTCAGGTGCTGGAAGTGCATCTCGGTTATGCCGCAAAGGCGCTTGGCTGGAAGGTAATGACCCCCGTATTCGACGGCGCTCACGAAGAGGACATCAGACAGATGTTCGCTATGGCGGAAGAGCAGAGAGCCGAATATGAGGGCAAGGACGGTCCGGGCATCGACTTCTCGAAGATACCGATGACCCAGGACGCAAAGACACAGCTTATCGACGGCAGAACGGGCGAGAAGTTCGACAGCCTTGTAACCGTCGGCTATATGTACTACCTCAAGCTGCATCACCTCGTTGACGATAAGATCCATGCTCGTTCGACGGGTCCCTATGCGCTTGTTACACAGCAGCCTCTGGGCGGTAAGGCTCAGTTCGGCGGCCAGCGTTTCGGTGAGATGGAAGTATGGGCTCTGGAAGCATACGGCGCAGCCTACACCCTCCAGGAAATACTCACCGTGAAGTCCGACGACGTTGTCGGAAGAGTAAAGACCTACGAAGCTATAGTAAAGGGCGAACCTGTTCCCAACCCGGGCGTTCCGGAGTCGTTCAGAGTTCTTATCAAGGAGCTCCAGTCCCTCGGTCTCGATATCAAGATACTTGACGAGAACAACGAGGAGATCGACCTCAAGCAGACCTTCGACGATGACGACAACACAGGCGTTGTCACCGAGGACGACTTTGAGTACAGAGTCGATGAGGACGAGCTCGGAGATTCCTTCATCACTCACGATGCTGATGATGATTATTTCAGCAATGACGAGGATGATGACGGCGACTTTGACGAAGACACCGAGTACGGCGATGACGATGATATAGACCAGTACCTCGGCATAGGCGGAGAAGACGGCGACGACGAGATCGACTGATGATCCCGGATGATGCCGCAGGGGTGTCATAAGTAATGCAGAAGGATTCGGACAGTGCGGTTTTTACCGCCGAATTTACAGAAATTGAGGTTTTTGAAATTGGCTAATGTTTTTGAATCAATGAAGATCGGACTTGCGTCGCCCGATCAGATACGCGCATGGAGCTACGGAATCGTTGAACGTCCCGAGACCATAAACTACAGAACACAGAAGCCCGAGAAGGACGGCCTGTACTGCGAGAAGATTTTCGGACCGCAGAAGGACTGGGAGTGCGCCTGCGGAAAGTACAAGCGCATACGCTTCAAAGGCAAGATATGCGAGCGCTGCGGTGTTGAGGTAACACGCAGCAAGGTAAGACGTGAGCGTATGGGTCACATCGAACTCGCCGCTCCGGTATCGCATATATGGTATTTCAAGGGTACGCCCTCCCGCATCGGTCAGGTGCTGGACATCTCCCCGAAGAGACTGGAGGAAGTGCTCTACTTCACAAAGTATATCGTGACCGACCCCGGTGATACCGTCCTGACAAAGGGACAGCTCCTCACCGAGAAGGAATACGCCGATATGCGCGAGCGCTATGAGGACGACTTCAAGGCAGGAATGGGCGCCGAGGCGATCAAGGTACTGCTCCAGGAGATCGATATTGAGAAGCTCGCAAAGGAACTCAAGGACGAGCTGAAGGATACCCAGCAGGGTCAGAAGCGCGTCAAGCTGCTCAAGCGTCTCGACATCGTCGAAGCGTTCAGACAGAGCGGCAACCGTCCCGAATGGATGATACTCGACGCGGTGCCGATAATCCCGCCCGATCTTCGTCCGCTCATTCTTCTCGACGGCGGCAGATTCGCTACCAGCGACCTGAACGACCTGTACAGAAGAGTTATCAACAGAAACAACAGACTCAAGAAGATGCTCGAGCTCAAGGCTCCGGACATCATCATCAGAAACGAGAAGAGAATGCTCCAGGAAGCCGTTGACGCGCTTATCGACAACGGCAGACACGGCAGAGCCGTAACAGGACCCTCGAACCGTCCGCTCAAATCCCTTTCCGATATGCTCAAGGGCAAGCAGGGACGTTTCCGTCAGAACCTGCTCGGTAAGCGTGTTGACTACTCCGGCCGTTCCGTTATCGTCGTAGGCCCCGATCTGAAAATGGATCAGTGCGGTCTGCCGAAGGAAATGGCTATCGAGCTGTTCAAGCCCTTCGTAATGAAGGAGCTCTGCGCACGCGGACTCTCCAACAACATAAAGAGCGCCCGCAAGCTCGTTGACAGGGCAAAGGACGAGGTATGGGACGTTCTCGAAGACGTCATCAAGGATCACCCCGTGCTCCTCAACCGTGCGCCTACACTGCACCGTCTCGGTATCCAGGCATTCTCGCCTGTACTTGTCGAAGGCCGTGCGATAAGACTCCACCCGCTGGTATGTACGGCATTCAACGCCGACTTCGACGGCGACCAGATGGCAGTTCATCTGCCCCTTTCCGAAGAAGCCCAGGCTGAGGCAAGAGACCTCATGCTCGCGGCGAAGAACCTGCTCAAGCCCTCCGACGGTAAGCCGGTAACCGTTCCTACGCAGGATATGGTGCTCGGTTCCTACTACCTGACCATCAACAAGGCAGGCGAGCCCGGTGAAGGCAAGGTGTTCCGCGACTTCAACGAAGCTCTCATGGCTTATCAGGACGGCATAATCTCCATTCACGCGGCTATAAAGGTGCGCGTTGTAAAGGAGATCGGCGAGGAGAAGATTCAGAAGCTCATCGACACCACTGTCGGCAAGATAATCTTCAACGAACCCATTCCGCAGGATCTGGGCTTCGTGGACAGAAGCGATCCTGACAAGTCCCTCGGACTTGAGATCGACTTCAAGGTCGGCAAGAAGCAGCTCGGCCAGATCATCGAGCGCTGCATCAAGATCCACGGCACCGCGGCTACCGCTCAGGTGCTGGATAAGATCAAGGCTCTCGGCTACAAGTACTCTACAAAGGCGGCCATCACCGTTGCGGTATGCGACGCGTCCATTCCGCCCCAGAAGAAGCATATCCTTGAAGAAGCCGATGAACAGGTCGGCGAGATCAACAAGGAATACTCCCGCGGCTTTATCTCCAACCAGGAAAGAAAGAGCGCTGTTCTCGAAGTCTGGAACAAGGCTACCGACGAAGTTTCCGACGCTCTTACAAAGAACCTGGATCAGTACAACCCGATATTCATGATGGCGGACTCCGGTGCGCGTGGTTCTATCAACCAGATCAGACAGCTGGCAGGTATGCGCGGACTTATCGCGAATACTTCCGGTGAGACTATCGAGATCCCGATCAGAGCCAACTACCGTGAAGGTCTGAACATCATGGAATACTTCATCTCCTCCAGAGGTGCGAGAAAGGGACTTGCCGATACGGCGCTGCGTACAGCGGACTCCGGTTACCTGACCCGCCGTCTCGTCGATGTATCGCAGGAAGTCATCATCAGGACCGAAGACTGCGGCACCACCGAGGGCATCGAAGTATATGAGATCTGTGAGGGCAAGGAAAAGATCGAGTCCCTCCAGGAAAGACTTGTCGGCAGATATCTTGCAGAGGACTTCACCGACGACAAGGGCAACGTGATCGTATCGAGAGATAAGCTGATTAACGATGCAGACGCCGATAAGATCATAAAGGCAGGCACGACGAAGATACGCATCCGCTCGCTGCTCACCTGCGCCGCAAAGCACGGCGTCTGCGCGAAGTGCTACGGTTCTTCGCTGGCCAATGGCAATCCTATCACCATAGGCGAGGCTGTCGGCATCATCGCGGCACAGTCTATCGGTGAGCCGGGTACACAGCTTACCATGAGAACCTTCCATACCGGCGGTATCGCGTCGGCAGAGGATATCACGCAGGGTCTTCCGCGTGTAGAGGAACTCTTCGAGAGCCGCAGACCGAAGTCCAGCGCTATCATCACCAAGATCGGCGGAACCGTTACCTTCGAGGAGATCAAGAAGACACGCCACGCCATTATCACAGCCGAGGACGGCACGACAGAGCAGTATGTAATCCCCTTCGGCTACCGTCTGAAGGTAGAAGAGGGCGACGTTGTATCCGCAGGTGATCCGCTGACCGAAGGTTCGATCAACCCGCACGACATTCTTGCCGTAAAGGGCGAACAGGCTGTACAGAACTACATCATCAGCGAAGTACAGAAGGTTTACCGTCAGCAGGGTGTTGATATCAACGACAAGCATATCGAGGTCATCGTCCGCCAGATGATGAGAAAGGTACGCGTTGACGATCCGGGCGACTCTTATCTGCTCCCCGGCGCTACGATCGACAAGAACGAGATGACAACGATATTCGAGCAGATGGCCGAGAGACGCGCAGCGGGCGAAGACGCAAGAGACCCCGTATTCTCGCCGATACTTCTCGGTATCACGAAGGCTTCTCTCGCCACCGACAGCTTCATGTCGGCAGCGTCCTTCCAGGAGACCACAAGAGTCCTCACCGATGCCGCTATCCACGGCAAGGTAGACCACCTCATCGGTCTGAAGGAGAACGTCATCATCGGTAAGCTCATACCCGCAGGTACGGGAATGAAGAAGGAGACCATGGACGAAGAA
>JAEEJW010000188.1 GCA_016282095.1 Ruminiclostridium sp.
CTGATGGGTATAAGGCACTATGTTTTCGCAGTAAACAAAATGGATCTGGTACAGTACAGCGAGACTCGTTTCAGCGAACTGAACCGTCAGATAAATGAACTTGCGAACGAGCTGAATCTTCCCGATATCAAGGTCATTCCGCTTTCCGCGACTGCGGGGGACAATGTGACCGTACATTCGGAAAATATGCCGTGGTACACGGGCGAAGCGCTGCTCACATATCTTGAAAACGTTGATGTGAGCGAGTCTGACAGCGGTGAGGGATTCTATCTCCCCGTTCAGCGTGTATGCCGCCCGGACCGGACGTTCAGAGGTTTTCAGGGACAGATCGAAGCCGGCGGTATAAGTGTAGGCGATACTGTGAGAACACTTCCGAGCGGCGAGACCGCAAATGTGAGCGGAATACTTGTCGGCGACAGGAGCACCGCTCATGCTTGCGCCGGTCAGCCTGTCACGATAACGCTCGACCGTGAGGTCGATGTATCGCGCGGGTGTGTTATCACGACCGACGAAAATATAGCGGCTTACGGCACGCTCGATGTATCACTGCTCTGGACGGACGACAGTGAACTGACCGCAGGTCAGGATTACCTCGTTAAGCTGGGAACGAAACTGATACCGGCTGTCGTGACTTCGATAAAATACGCGGTGGATGTGAATACCGGCGAGCATATACCTGTGACTGCAATAGGAAAGAACGGGCTTGCACGGTGTGCAATAAAGCTTTCGGAACCGGTACCCGCAGACAGATTTGCGCTGCACAGGACTCTCGGTGAGCTTATACTCATTGACCGCGTAACGAACATGACCGCTGCCTGCGGAGTAGTCGAAGACGTTTCGGACAAAGCTGTCACGGCAGAAGAAAAAGCCGCGTTCACAGACGGAAAGCTGCGAGCGCGGGGCGATGTTTTTGAAGAGTTCTACTACGATATGAACAGCTATAACGTGTTTCACACGCAGACGGTACGCCGTACTTTCACGGTAGGCGACGAGATACCGACAACCGGTAAAAGCTATGCTTATCCCGACGATCTCGATATAATCGTGATGCGTGACAGGGTGGCTGTGCAGGTGCGCGGACGAAAGGTGGCAAGGCTGCTGACATTCGATGAATACGAGTACGGCGGAGACGTTCCGGTCGTCAACGGACGTGGATTTGCGGTGCTGGCAAAGACAAATGAAGAGCTGAAGCGGTTCATGTCGGAATACGAAAACGCCGATGAACATACACTGCCGGATCTTTCCGGGAAGTGGCTCGATTTTGATACTTACCGCAAAATATATATATCGGGTTCATATATCTGACCGGAGATACGCAGCTGAAAACGGCTGCCCGTTCCGGCCGGATACCGTTGGCAATTCTTATACTGTGCTGATCTCTCCGGCGTTCATCGAAAAGTGAACATCCGCATAGACCGAAGCATCCTTTTCGTGTGTTACCATAAAAACCGCTGTTCCGTCATCCGCGGCGACTCTCAGGATCTTCAGAACAAGTTCCGTGTTTTCGTCGTCGAGATCGCAGGTAGGCTCGTCAGCAAAGATGATATCGGGCTTTCTTATCATAGCCCGCGCTATCGCCATTCTTCGGAGCTCACCTCCGGACAGAGCCGAGGGCAGCTCATTTTCAAGCTCCGCGATACCGAACTTTGTCATGAGCTCGCGTGCAAAGCTGCGCACGGCTGCGCGGCCGGCAGTATTCCCGTTTATCATGAATGAAAGGCAGATGTTCTCTATTACGGTGAGGCTGCCCACAGCGGTCTGACCCTGCGGGATAACACCGGTGTGTTCCATGCGGAAAGCCGAAAGCCTGTTGTCATCGAGGCTGTAGATGTCGGTGTCACCGTACAGCACTCTGCCGGAAGTCGGAGCGAGCAGCCCGGCGAGCATATTCAGAAGCGTTGATTTTCCGCTTCCCGAACGCCCCGTAAGCAGTGTCAGCTTCCCTGGTTCTATTGCAATATCCGTCGGTTTTACGGCAATGAACCGGTTCGTCCCTTTGCCCTGACGGATAAATTCCCTGCTTATATTTTCTGCGGCAATTATCATCAGTTGTCCCCCCTCAGTATGAGCCCCGCATCGAGCCTGCTTATCCTGTGGGCGGAATAAGCGGAAGCCGCTGCTCCTGCGGCTGCGGAAACGGCTGCGGCAGCAGCGCAGAGAGCTGCGATGACCCACGCTTCCGGAAGCAGGAAAGGAAGGCCTACGCTCTCCTCAATAAGTCCGTTGAACGGAAGCATAATCAGAAGTCCCGCAATTATTCCCGCAATGCCTCCGGCAAGCGTTATTATCAGCGCTTCCGACACGACAGTGCGGGATATTTTTCTGCGTGAGGCTCCCGCAATGCGAAGAACGGCAAATTCTTTCCTGCGCTCGTTGACCGACAGTGTGAACGCGAGAAACAGTATCACAAGTCCCAGCCCCCATACCGCGCACATCAGCACGCCGATGATGCCGGAAACGCCTGTCAGACTGTCCGAAACTCCGGAAATCATATCCTTTGTCCTGAATGACTTTGTGCGGCGGACGTGCAGGTTCAGATCGTTCAGCACCTCGTCAACGGGGTAATCGTCCGCAACCTTTATGAGTATGCAGGACACGACCTTGTCGGGGTCGATGCCGCTGAAATCGTTCATTCCCAGCTCCAGCGACGAAGCTGTCAGCTTCTTTATTGTATCCATATTCGTATAGACGGCAGTATCAAGGTCTGTTCCGGTCTTGTCGAGCTTTGCCACCACATTGCATTCGACATTGTAGAAAGTTATCGTATCCCCGACAAATACGCTCAGATCGTTGCCGACCACCACATCGAGAAGTCCCAGTTCACCGCCTGTGCTTTTGCGTATCCACGGCGATACCGTAAAATCCGTTTCGGGATCGTAGCCAATTATCTGCAAAGGTACCGAACAGCAGCCCGAGCTTGCAGACGCGAGAAAGAGCTGCGGGGATATCTTTTCGATACCCTCGCGCGCGGCGACTTTGTCATAATATGACCTGTCCATATAGAAGTAACCCATACTGCCCTGCAGGACGATATTCTCGAAATTCTTCTTTGACGCGGCAGAGGCGGGAACTACCATAATATCCGCTCCGAGCCGCGCTTCGAGTGCTCCGAGACCTGTTTTAAGGCTTGTCACCGTGATCGTTCCGACAACTATCGCGGCAGCCATTAATGCTGTAAGTATTATCAGAGCGGCCGATCTTGCGGGTCGCCCTTTTACGTTTCTGAACGAAAGACTTTCGTTAAGTTTCATTTGTTTTCTTCCTTTTTACGGAGTATCAGTACAGCGTTCACAAGCGCCGCTGCCGCGATCAGGCAGGAAATAACAATGACTGCGGGGCGTGTTGCTGTATGACACTGCATCATCGGCATCTTACACAGCGGTATCAGTATATCTGGTGTCAGCGCGGCAAATGCCGCGAGCGGTACCATGGCAAGCGATGCGCCGGGCGCAGCTTTTCCGTTCCCGGAAATCAGTACGATCAGAGATATTGCCGTAAGTGCAAGTCCGGCTCCGAACACCGACTGCTCTGCCCAGTGACAGCACATGAATGTGCCGTCGTCGTGCGGCGCACAGGCCGGGAATATCAGCTTTATCCCGACTGTGAGCATGAGGCTCAGAATAAATAGAATTATGCCGCCTGTCCTGATTCTGATTTTTTTCATATCGTTTCTCCCTGACCGATGTAACTGTTTTCCGACATCGGATATTTTTCATAAAATTCGGATGTTGAATACTGATCGTCCCGTATGTGGGTATCCGCAAAACAGGGATCGTTTTTCAGGAAGTGATCGTGAGTGCCGCTCAGGGAATCCCACGTCACATCAATATTGTAGTAAACATCATCCAGCCTGACTATATTCCACGCATGATATTCGTTCCCGCCCTCACGGACCGCGCTGCCTGTTATGACACGGGCGCTCACACCGGCCTCGCGGAGCAGTCTGTACATCAGCACACTGTAGCCCTGACAGCAGGCGCAGCCGTTCACCAGCGCTCCGTAAGCCGTGGATTTCAGATGATAGTGAGGGTTCTTTTTGTGCACCTTATCGTACTTCACATTTTCGTAAATGTAGTTATATACCGCGCAGATCTTCTCATACCCGCTTTTCCCCTGAAGATCAAGCTCATTGATTATCTCCGACACCTTTTCATCAACGATCTTTTCCTGTTTCGGGGCAGTGAAGTATCCGGGGAAAATATCTATGGTATAGGAGAACCTGTCTCCGGTTTTTTCATAGCTGTATTCGGTGCGATAGCCGCCGTACTGGTGGTAAATGTAATCGCCTTCCCGCGGATCGTCGGTCTCTGACATCGCAAACATCACAAGCTCGTCGATCATCGGATAGATGTCTGCCATATTGTCCGAAAAGGACTCATAACAAACCGTTATTTTCGGACTCCTCGACAGGAATGCCTTCCGGATATCTTCAATGACATTATCCGCATTATTGAATGTTATGCCCAGATCGCGGCGCACGTCATAATGACGCGCCGGTCCGGAACAGCCGGAAAGGGCGAGGATAAGCACCGTACAGATAACAGCAGATATCTTCTTCATTTTCAAAGCAATTATATGAGCCATCTTGCGTAGTAGACGGCAAATGCCGCTCCGGCAGCAAGCAGCACCGCAGAAAAAATGACAGCGAGATCCGCAGCGAATTCCTTTCCTCCGCGGGCTCCGAAGCCAAGCATCATCGGGCGGATATTCGTCACGATATGCAGCAGCAGTGACAGTACAAGCAGTACCGACATTATAAGCTGCGGCACATCAAACAGGTTCAGACGGAAAGAGCCGCCGCTTCCGTGTCCCATGAACATTATGATATGCGCGGCTATGAACAGCATCACAGCAAAACCGCTTATGCGCCTGACCCAGAACAGCTTGTTCTCGCGGAAATAACCTGCGCCGGATTTTCTCATCGCCGCAAGTGTGTCGGCAGTCAGCTTTATGCCGATGACCGTATGCACGCCGACAGCCGCAATAAGGAACCATGACCCTGCGTGCATGATGACATTTCCGCCGGGAATAAGACCCGCCAGCTGGAGACTGCCGATAATGATATGCAGCAGGAACAGCGCAAAAATCACCGGAGCAAGTATAGCGTTGAATTTTCTCATATCGGTTCGTCCTCCACAGCGATCACGTCAACGTTCTTTCCTTCATATACAGATCTGATGCCATATTTTTCCGCGGCTTCGGCAGATATGATCATCATATCGAACCTTCCGTTCTCCGCTTTTGATAATGTCAGTACGGCATCTTCCGCTGTCACCTTCATCTGGTTTTCGGGGAGCCGCGACATAAAGCTCTGCGCGAGAGTCAGAGCTCCCGTATCGCCCATGAGAGTCACACACTCGATATCGTCGAATATTATCGTGAACTCGCCGCCCGAGAAGAACTCATGCCATGCCGCAAGATCGCTCTCGTTCCTGTGGCGGTCGCGGTTTATCAGTACGGTATAGCTGCCCGAGGGTTTGTCGATGATTACCGAGGCGGAGGACACGGCATCGGTGTCCCCGGAAAACATCCGGAAGCCTCCCGCTGCGGCGAAAGGCACTACGATAAGCAGCAGCGCACCCGCAAGACAGACGGCGATATGTCTGAGAAGGCGCGGCATTACTTCTGTTCAGCCTGTGCGAGCGCGGCTTCCGCGGCTTCGACGAACTGCTGATAGTTTATCGTGGCGCCGCTTATAGCGTCCACACCGTCGGGCCTGCCCGCAAGAATGAGCTGTTCCGCGTATTTTTCGCAGGCTCCGACGGCTTTCTGAGCTTTGTTGTAAAAATCCTTGTTGGCTATGCTTCCGGACTTCATTCCGTAATCCTTGCCCTTTTCCGTGCCGTCGAGCTCGTATGTCCTGAACGTGCAGTCCGCGATCGCACCGTCCTTTATCGTGACAGTCACAATGCCATAGCCGTTGCCCTCTTCGGATCCGTCCTCATTGATATACTCCGCGCTTCTCGCTTCATAAGTCCCGTCCTTGTACGAAACAGCGGAGCCGCCGCAGCCTGCAAGCATCGCAATACCCGCAGACAGGGCAATAAAAGCAATTTTTCTTTTCATGCAGATCCCCCTTATTTATCGAATTTTATCTCGCCTGTGAAATTCTCGTTGATAGTTTCCTTATGCAGCTTTCCGTTCCGCAGAAAGACCGTTCTCTGAGCAACTTCCGCGACTTCCGGATCATGTGTTACGACGATGAGAGTCGTACCTTCGTTGTGCAGCTTATGAAACAGATCGACGACTATCTTCTCGTTTGCGTCGTCGAGATTTCCGGTAGGTTCATCGGCGAGGATTATCTCCGGGTAGTTTATCAGCGCGCGGGCTACGCATACTCTCTGCTGCTCACCGCCGGAAAGCTGGCTCGGAAGATGCTTCGCCCTGTCCGCAAGACCGACGCGGTCAAGCGCTTCGAGAGCCTCTTTTTCATCGGGAACGCTGTGATAGTACTGCGCAAGCATCACGTTTTCTATTGCCGTAAGATAGCTTACAAGGTGGAACTGCTGGAATATCAGTCCGATTTTGTCGCGGCGTATCGTGGTGAGGTTCTTTGCGCTCTCCTTCGCAATGTCAGCTCCGTCAAGCAGGACTTCGCCTCTGCTGGGCTTATCCATACATCCGATAATGTTCATCATCGTACTTTTTCCGGAGCCGGAAGGCCCCATTATCGAAAGCCATTCGCCCTTCTCGACCTTCAGATTCACATCATCGAGGGCGTGAAGATCGCCGTATATTTTGTAAATATTTCTTAATTCAAGCAGACTCACAGCTTATTCTCCTTTCAGTACAAGCGCGGGATCGATCTGTGTGGCGCTTCTTATAGGAAGCAGGCACGAAACGCCGGTGACCGCGACGGACACAAGTATAGTTATCGGTATGAGCAGCGGCATGAATGAGATCGAACTGCTGAATACGTTGATGCTGACCTGCTGCGCGAAGATAAATCCCAGTGCAACGCCTATCGTTCCGCCGACTGCGCCGAGCAGTATGCCCTCGCCCATAAATTCCGCGATTATCCCGCCGTTGGAGGCGCCTATCGCCTTGCGAAGCCCTATCTCTCTGCGGCGTTCAGTTACTACCGCAGTCATTGTTGTTGCGACACATATCATTGTGAGCGCCAGGACTATGACCGTTACAAGCAGCACAAGAGCCTGCAGTTTAGTGAGGACCGTGGATTCCGATTCCGTAACACGCTTTACGAGTCTTGCGCTCACGCCCGGGACATTTGCACTGATCTTGCCGGCGTATTCTTTCAGTCTGTCGGATTTTGCCGATACCGAAAGCTCCGCGAGATCGATCTTTCCCGGAACACCCGTTAGCTCTTCAAGGTCTGCCATCGTGATATAAACATAGTCCTCTTCGGGACCTCCGGTTTCGAGAATGCCCGCGACTGTCATATCCTTCGTGTTGTCAGGTACGGCCTCATCATTGGAGGCAGCGTTGTTTTCCGGCGTATAATTCACCGTCACCACGTCGCCTATACCAAGACGGAACTGCACCGCAAGGCTTGCGCCGAGAAGGATCTGACCGTTTCCGGAGGGAAACGCTCCTTCCACCGACCAGTAAGGGCTCGTGAGCTTCGCCTGTTCCATATCGGTTCCCGCTGCCATAACGGGGAGCTCATGTATTCTTACCGATTCGTAGCGGTAAGGCGTCACGCCTACTATATCCTTGCTGTCTATGTACGACTTTCCTTTGGTGATATCGTCATAAGTAAACGAGCCGTCAGTCGGTGTGAATATCATATTCGCGCCGTAATTGCGGAACTGCGCACCCATCTGCCGCGGAACATCCACATATATCGTCACCAGTCCGGACAGAATAGCGGCGCCTATCGCGATGGACAGCAGAGCTACTATCATTCTCGAACGGCGGCGGAGCAGGGAAGCGGTCACCATCCGCAGAAACATTTTCCTTTTATTCATATTACCGCCCCCATTATCTTCCGTGAAGCACTTCGCACGGGCTCAGCCGCAGAAGCATTCTTATCGCGGGTATGCAGCCCGCCAGCGTTACGATCACCACAAGCACCGCTACCAGCGGTATGACCACAGGCCTCATCGTTATCGCCGAGCCGAATACCGAATGACCGATTATCTGAGCAAAACCCCAGCCCGCGAAAAATCCCGCTGTGCCGCCGAATACCGCGGTAACCATGATCTCCGTGAGCACAAGTCCCGATACCGAGGAGTTCTGTGCGCCTATCGCTTTCATAAGTCCCATTTCCGCGCTGCGTTCCATTACACTCGCGGTAACGAGATTGCAGATGCCGAGCGCCGCGCCTATCAGGCTGAGTATCGTGATAAGTGTCATAAGAAGCTGCGTCTTTTCGAGTATCGCGCCTTCTGAATCCGCCACCTGTCTTACGGGAGAAGCTACCGAGTCTGTTATGACCTCCTGTATCTGATAGCATATCGAGCTTGCGTAAGCGGTACAGTACCACGTTTCGTACTGCGCTATCGTAAGGGATTTCGGATCCTTTGCCGCTTTTATAGCAAGGTCGTTTTCGGGAGTGGTCAGAGCGCTGACCTCGATGCTGTCGATCTTTCCGTCCAGTCCGTTGAGCTCCTGCGCAGTATCTGTCGGCATGAATATCTTGTCGTCCTCGTCGCCGCCGGCATCGAAAATACCGGCAACGTTCAGCGTGATATCTGACACGGTACCGTTAAGGTGCAGCGTATCGCCCGCCTTGATCCCGAGCTTACCGGCAAGCGCTTTTCCGACCATTGCGCCGTATGCGCCGCCTGTCTGCTCATCGAGCCATTTTCCGTCGACTATCTCCCACCAGCTTCTCATGCTTGTTACACCGGCGTCGAGCTGTTCGCCCGTCGGGAGTTCCATGTGGTGATTGAACCACGTTCCCACAGCGGAGACTTTTGTTCCGTCATCGAGCGTCACCGACGCGTTGATGAACGGCGCATAGTCGATGATGTTGAACGCCCAGAATATC
>JAEEJW010000189.1 GCA_016282095.1 Ruminiclostridium sp.
CACAGTATTACTGCCACAGCGTCCTCTTCCAGCATATCTGTCCAGACTCTGTCCTGATTTTCGCTTCTTTTCAGACCGATATCGGTCTTTGAAAAGCACTTCATTGATATCCCCTCTTTCCTGCGCGGAGCTCTCGCTCCCAATCCGTCTGATAATTTGTTCTTGCCAACGGGTACTCTGACTCACAGTGTTATTATCTGTTTTTGTATGAACGCAACTAACCTATCTTATCTATTATACACTCTTTTTTCAAATAAATCAACTGTAAAATGGTTACAATTTTCTTACAATTCGGTTACAATATTTAATATTTTTATCAATTCCGACGAATTTTTCAGTTTTCCGACAAATTCTCACGTCTGAGCTGACCACAGGCGGCGTTTATGTCCGCGCCCAGAGTCCTGCGCACCGTGGCATTTATACCACCGTCAGTGAGCATCTTCTGAAATTCCCTGACTCTGCTGCTGCGCCGGTATTCGCGCTCCCGTATCTCGTTTACCGGGATGAGGTTGACATGACACGGAGAGACCGGCTTAAGCAGATGTATCAGTTCCTTCGCGGTCTGCGCATCGTCGTTTACGCCCGATATCAGCGCGAATTCAAAACTGATGCGGCGTCCTGTCTTATCGAAATAGTATCTGCACGCGTCTATGAGTTCCGCGGTTCCGTAGCGCCTGTTCACCGGCATTATTGCGCTGCGCTTTTCGTCCGTCGGTGCGTGGAGCGATACGGAAAGCGTAAGACCGAGACCGAGCTCCGCAAGCTCTCGTATGCGCGGAACTATTCCGCAGGTCGAGAGAGAAACGTGACGCAGGCTCATGTTCTTGCCCTTTTCCGAGGACAGGAGCCTCAGGAAGCGCATTACATTGTCGTAGTTATCTAAAGGTTCGCCTATACCCATGAGAACCAGGCTTTCCACTTTCCTGCCGCTGTCGCGCTCGCTCTCATATATCTGGAGCAGCATTTCCGAGGGCTGAAGGTCGCGGACATAGCCCGCCTTTGTGGAGGCGCAGAAGCTGCACCCCATTTTGCAGCCCACCTGTGTTGAGATGCAAAGGCTGTTCCCGTGCTTATAGCTCATCATTACAGTTTCGCACCGCTCGCCGTCCGCGAATTCATACAGGTACTTTATTGTGCCGTCCAGCGTTGATTCCAGCTTGCGCTTTATCGCCGCACGGCGTATCTCATATTCTTCATCAAGCCGGGTTATCAGCGCTTTCGACAGGTTCGAGCACTCTGCAAATGACCGGGCGCGCTTTGCGTGGATCCAGTCATAAAGCTGTCCGGCACGGAATTTCTTCTCGCCAAGCGCCGTGAGGTCGGCTTCAAGCTCCGGCAGGGTCATTGATAGTATGTCTTTTTTCATCTGTCAGCCTATTTCATCTATTTTATCGTTCCAATTTGTGACACGGCTTTGCCCCGTTTCCGGCACAAAGCATACACATCTTAGCTGAATATCTCTTCATGCGGCAGTTATCATCATTCCTAAAAGAGCGATCTTGCGCAATCGTTATTCTCCGCTGAACCGATTCAGCTTATCCACCACTCAGGAGTGAGTTCGCCGAGGGTGACAGTCCTGCCGGTCTTGTTGTCGGCAAGTATCTCGACAGATTTATAGTCTCCGGCCATAAGCTGCACCATCAGCTCCCTGCAGGCTCCGCATGGCGCGCCCGAGCTGCCGTCCGGCATTATCGCGAGCACGCGCTTTATACGGTACTCGCCGTTCGTTATCATATTGAATATAGCATTGCGCTCGGCGCAGATGCCAAGTGTCGAACAGGTGTCTATACACACGCCGGTATATATCTTTCCGCTCTCGGAAAGAACAGCCGCCGCGACTCCTCCCGCAATGACATAATCCGATATCTTAACTTCATTCTGGACTGCCTTTGCGGCATCATACATCTTCTGCCAAATCTCATCCATTTTATTCTTACCCCCATTTTACAGATACCGCAACCGCCCATATTATCAGATAATGGAGCGGATAAAACGCGTAAAAGAACCATTTTGCGAATACCGGGTGCTTTCCCTTTCTGCCATTATAGAAAGTGGTCATACAGAAATACGCCGCAAACAGGAACACCAGATCAAGAGTTCCCTCAAGCAGCTTGTCCGCACCGAATGTACCGCCGAGAAGCTCCCAGAAATATTCCATACCTTTCCAGATACCAATGATGACAGCATAGGAAATGAGTCTTGCTTTGGGTCTGTCACGGTATTTATGCAGGAAAAGTATTACTATCACTCCGAATATTTCCCAGTCAGCCGACATAAGGAATGTCGCCGCAGCGCACATTACTATCATTACTATGCGGAGCCACAGTTTCAGCCGGCTCTCATACGCCATTATCGCCAGAAGCCCGAAAAAGAGAGTGAATATTACATTGAAACTCCGCAAGCCGTATCTCGGAAAAAATAACAGCCAGTCGAACGGCTGAGTGATACAGGCGAATATAAGCAGACGGATCGCGTATTTCTTTCTTTCATGCGTATATTTATATCCGTCCGTGATGAAGAAGAACATCACCGGCGGACAGAACAGCGAAGCGTGAACAATTACCCTGACCCACAACGGCATTATCTCATACGGAGTAGTGATGTCCGGGTTCTGATACAGCGTCACCCACGCAATAAGATGTCCCCAGAACATGAAGAATACCGCAAGATACTTCATCATATCACGGTTAAGGATTTTAAGACTGACTTTTTTCTCTTCCTTCTGTACGCTGCCCAAATCAGTTCATCCTTTCAAACAATGCTGTGAAGAAGCCATCTCCGCCGTTCTCTCCGAGCAGATTCGTTTTCATCTCTGTCAGCCGGAAATCCGGGTTCTCTTCTGCGAAAGCCACGGCTACATCTTTATTCTCAGCGCGATTGAGCGTACAGGTGGAATACACAAGCCTTCCGCCCGGTCTGACATAATTCTTCGCATTGGCGAGTATCTTTTTCTGTATTTTCGGGAGCTCTTCAAGCTCCGCTTTCTTCTTGTACTTTATCTCGGGCTTGCGGCGGATAACTCCGAGACCCGAACAAGGCACATCACACAGCACTTTGTCGGCCTGCGGCAATTCAGCATCCGCAGCGGAAGCGTCACCGACAGCTGCTGTTATGATGTTGAGCCCGAGCCTTTCGGCGCCCTGCTTTATCAGCGATACACGGCTGTCGTACAGATCGAATGACAGGACTTTACCCCTGTTGTTCATAAGCTCCGCCAGTGTGAAGGACTTGCCTCCCGGAGCCGCGCACAGATCGATCACCGTTTCACCGGGCTTCGGTGCCAGAAGCTCACAGCAGCGCTGTGAGGACAGATCCTGAACATGGAACAGACCGTTCCTGTACGCCCGCAGGTTTTCTATCGCGCACGGACTTGTTATCTCAACGCAGTTCTCCGAGATCGGCTCAGACTTTACCCCGTCCTCCGAGAGCTCGTAAACAAGGTCATCCGCATCACATACCAGCGGGTTCACGCGCGCATACACAGGAGCTCTGCCCAACGATGCTTCAAGCATCTGCACTGTCTTTTCAGTCCCGTATTCCTGCGCCCACATTTTAACGATCCAGCGTGCACAGGAATATTTTACCGACAATTGCAGCAGGTTATCGATGCCGTCCAGGTTCAACCGCCTGCCGTCACGGATAAATGCGCGCAACACCGCGTTTATGTAGCCCTTTGTGCGCTCGGGGGCGAGCTTTACGGTCTCGTTCACCGCAGCGCTTTCCGGAATATCCATATACATTAGCTGATATACTCCCATTCTCAGGAGCTGCAATGTATCGGTCTCTATATCGTCAAATCCGATCTTTGAGAACTCTCTTATGATGTGATCAAGCGTCATGCGGCGTTCAGCCACACCGTAAAACAGCGCAGTCACGAAAGCTTTGTCGTTCTGTGAGGCTCTTCCGAGTGCGGCATCGAGGGCTATATTCGAATAAGCGCCGTCTTCCGCGGTCTTTTTCAGCAGACCGAATACACATTCCCTGCCCGTCATCAGCGTTTCCTCGCAAAGCGCAGCAGCAGCCTGAAGAGCTGGAGCAGCGACATAAGGAAGCTCGCCACATAGGTCATTGCAGCGGCGCTGAGCACCTGCTTCGCTCCGTCGAGCTCGCTGCCGACAAGTATTTCATTGGCATATAATGTGTTCATGGCACGCTTGCTGGCGTTATATTCCACCGGCAGCGTAACGAGCTGGAATACAACAACTAACATATAGAAAATAATGCCCACCTCGATGATCGGCATAAATTCAAGAATAATACCCACAGTAAGCACCCAGAACCACGCTCCGGAGCAGAACTGCACGGCAGGTGCGAGCATATTGCGGAGCTTTATGGGACCGTAGCCTCGTGCGTACTGGATGGCGTGGCCGCATTCATGCGCCGCAACGCCTATGGCACTTATCGAATTTATACCGTATGTCGAGTCGGACAGATATACCGTCTTTGTACGGTCGTTATAATGGTCAGTGAGCGCACCCTCATTATGAACGACCTGAACATTATACAGACCGTTCATATCGAGGATCATTCTTGCTACCTCATGCCCGCGCATACGGTTCTGCGGCGTTACAACATTGTATTTGCTGAACGTGCTTTTTACCTTGATCTGACAGAACAAGGCAAAAATTATCATTCCTATCAGCACAAAGCTGTAATATTTTCCCGCGAACACATCGAAGATTGTATCAAATACCGCTCTTGACTGACTTGCAAGCAGTGTCATACCGCTGCCTCCTTATTCCCCGAATACCGTACCGGCCGGAACTTTCTTTCCGCGGAGATATTCTTCAGCTGTCATACGCCTGCTGCCCTCGGGCTGAACGTCGGTGAGGCGCAGGATACAGCCTCCGCAGGAGATGCCGAGTTTGTCGTCTGCAGCAGTACCTGCCGGAAGACCGGTCTTTTTATCCGTCTTTTCCGCAAAATAGACCTTGAGCCGCTTGCCCTCAAGCATCGTGAACGCACAGGGACTTGCGGAAAGGCCGCGTATCATGTCATATACTTTTTCTATCGGCTGAGAAAAGTCTATCCTGCACATCTCCTTCGTAAGCATCGAAGCATAGCAGGTATTCTCGTCGGTCTGGGGAATGCGCGGCGCCGTGCCGGCTTCCACTTCCGCGAGTGTCTTTACTATCAGCTTCGCGCCCATTTCAGATAAGCTGTCGTGCAGCACGGAAGCGGTCATCTTCTCGTCTATAGCTATCCTGTCTGTCAGTATCATATCGCCGGTATCAAGACCTTCGGCCATATACATGGTGGTGACTCCGGACTCCTTCTCACCGTTTATGATGCAATGCTGTATAGGCGCGGCTCCTCTGTATCTCGGCAGCAGCGACGCGTGTACGTTTATGCAGCCGTACTTCGGGATATCGAGAACTTCCTTCGGGAGGATCTGACCATAAGCGACTACCACGATGCAGTCCGGCGCGATCTCTTTAAGCGTGTCTATAGCCTGTGCCGCATCCTCGCTTTTATTCCTGCGCAGAGATATCGGCTGGAAAACCGGAGCGCCTATCGTCAGCGCACACTCTTTCACCGGCGTAGGCATCATCTTGTGTCCGCGGTTCTTCGGCTTGTCGGGCTGTGTGAATACCGCAGCTATCTCATGACCGGCTTCATGCAGAGCCGTAAGACACGGCACCGAGAAATCGGGCGTACCCATAAAAACGATCTTCATTCCGTACTCCTTATTACTTTTCGTTGTCCTTTTTATCCTCAAGATCCTTCGGGTCTACCATTTCGTCCGCAAGGTCGGTGAACAGCACGCCGTTCAGATGGTCTATCTCATGGCAGAGCGCACGCGCCAGCAGCTCCGTGCCTTCGATCTTGAATTCTCTGCCGTAGCGGTTCTGCGCAGTTACCTTGACCTTGGCGGGTCTTTCGACATAGCCCCACTGATTGGGCGATGACAGGCAGCCTTCGACTTCATGCTGCTTGCCGCGCATTGAAGTTATGACCGGGTTTACAAGCTCGATAGGACCTTCACCCACATCTATGACCGCAACTCGACGCAGTATGCCGATCTGCGGCGCGGCAAGGCCTACGCCGTCGGAATTCTTCATTGTCTCGTACATATCGTCGAGCATCACCCACAGCTTGTCGTTGAACTCCGTGACTTCACGGCATTTCTTTCTCAGTCTTTCGTCTCCGAATTTTACTATGTTTCTCAGTGCCATTTTATATATTTCCTTTCTTTTTATGTACCCTATATTATTTCTCCGTTGAAATCCGGATAGAAGCTCACTTTCCTGAATTCCGGGAGCTTGCCTGCCGACAGCATGACGTACCGCAGCATATCACGGAACGGCTTTGTGTTACGGCATTTTATAATTATCTTCGCCCTGAAGCTGCCGTTTACGCGGCTTCCCGCTGTGGGACCGAGGATAATCAGCGGCATTTCCCTGCCGCAGTTCCTTTTCTGCTCATCCAGCAGATCGCGGAATTTTCCTGCTGCGGTCTCAACGGCGCTTTCCTCGGGGGAAGCGAAAGCTATCATGCAGATATCGCAGTACGGTGGGAATATCAGCGCCTCACGCACCTGCGATTCCTGCGCGTAGAAACCCTTGTAGTCCTGCTTTGCGGCAAGTTCCAGAACATAATGATCGGGAGAGAATGTCTGAAGATAGGCTCTGCCCTTTTTTGATCCGCGTCCGGAGCGCCCGACGACCTGTGTTATCAGTGAGAATGTCCTCTCGAATCCGAGATAATCGCCGGCGTAGAGTGACTTGTCTATCAGAAGGACGCCTACCAGCGTCACATTCTCAAAATTCAGGCCTTTTGCTATCATCTGTGTACCGACCATGATGTCGTATTCGTTATTGGCGAACTCGGCGAAACGCCGTTCGTAGGAATACTTCGACATTGTGGTATCTGCGTCCATGCGCAGGACGCGCGCCGCCGGAAAGAGCTGTTTAATCTCCTCCTCGATGCGCTGGGTGCCTGTGCCGCTGGCATATATGAATTTGCTGCCGCATTTTTCGCAGGCTTCCGGCATAGGGCGCCGATAGCCGCAGTAGTGGCAGATAAGGCTGTTGTTGACTTTATGGTATGTCAGCGGTATGCCGCAGTTCGGACATTCCGCCACTGTTCCGCAGCTCACGCAGTTTACATAGGTGTGGAAACCGCGGCGGTTGAGCAGGAGCATGGACTGCTCGCCTTTGTCGAGATTGAGGGAGAGCTGCTCAATGAGCTCGCTGCTGAAATTGGAGCGGTTGCCTTTTTCAGCCTCCACTCTCATATCTATCATCCTGACTTCCGGCAATACAGCGTTGCTGTACCGCTCGTTCATCTCAAAAAGAGAATAGCGCCCGTTCAGAGCATTGTAATAACTGTCGAAGGACGGAGTCGCCGAGGCCAGCAGAAGCAGGGCGTTATGCCTGAAACACCGCTGTTTGGCTATATCCCGTGCGTGATATCGCGGCGAGCTCTCGGATTTATAAGTATGCTCGCCCTCCTCGTCGATGACTATTATGCCGATATTGTCCACCGGCGCGAATATGGCGCTGCGGGTGCCGATAACTATCCGGGCTTCTCCGGAACGTATGCGCTTATACTCGTCGGCACGTTTGCCAAGAGACAGACTGCTGTGTATTATGGCCACATTGCCGCCGAACAGGCCGCGGAATTTGTTGACGGTCTGGGGCGTCAGCGATATCTCGGGGATAAGGAGTATCGCGGTCTTGCCGATATTTACGCAGTATTCGATAAGTTTTATGAAAACGGAAGTCTTGCCGCTGCCCGTTATGCCGTGCAGAAGCGCACATTCCGGCTTGTCTCTGTTCATCAGCTCCAGGAGGCCGTCATAGGTCTTCTGCTGGAGAGGCGAGAATTTTATATCGGACAGCTTTTCCGTGGCCTCGGCACCGGCGCAGTCGCTGCGGTAGACTTCGGTGTCGGATATCACCACCGCGCCTTTGTCCGCGAGACGTTTTATGACAGATTCGGTCACTCCGCATAAATAGCTCAGCTCCTTGAGCGAAGCGGCATCGACTTCTGCGAGAGTGTCGAGTACATGGCTCTGCTTAGGGGACAGTCTCAGATCCTCCGGAAGTTCGTCAGCGAGAGTCACGGTTTTCTCCACCGCATCGCCGACCCTGCGCTTCACACTCTCATGAAACAGTATTATACCCTTTTCTGTAAGCGACTTACCCGGAGCGGAGTTTTCCGGCAGCTTCAGCAGTTCCTCCAGAGCCGCTTCGTTTACGCACTGTGAAAGCTCCCCTACAAGGCGCTTTTCTTCATCGGAAAGTTCACCGCCGGCTTCCGCCAGACGTGCCCGGCTGACATTGAATGAGTGCTTTTCGCTTATATACAGCGCAAGTCCGGGCGGGAGCATCGTTCTCACCGCGTCATAGTAGGTGCAG
>JAEEJW010000021.1 GCA_016282095.1 Ruminiclostridium sp.
AAGCCCAAGCTGCCTGTCAACTATAGCCTGTCTCGGCTGACCGACTCCGCGGTATATTATGGCTGTGCGAAGTACCTCATGCTTTTTTCCGAGCCTTTCAAGCACCCGTCTCAGCTGTTCCTCTGTGAATACGGCATCCGCTTCGTAAATATCTGCCATACGGTATGCAAGAGAATCCGGCTCAGAAACATTTTTAAACAACATTCCTTCCTGCATCGGCAGCATCGGATAGATACGTTCCGGACGTTCACCGCGCGCGGCGAACTCGTTCATGATCTTCTCAAATTCTTCTTCCGTCCATTCCGTTTCGCCGAGATCGGATGCGGTCACGGCAGGCGTATCGCATTCCGATAGATATGTTGTTATCCGCTTCATTTCCGATAATATGCTGTCGGCGAATTTCTGCGCAGCGTCATTGCTGAATATATCTGCATTGTAGTCCAGCCGCAGTTCAAAGCTGCCGTTAATGACGATACAGTTAATAGTCAGATCGGGGTCACCGTTATTTCTTGAACTTACTTCTTCCCCGATAAATATATCACTGTCGCGGAAGAAGGACGTGTCCTCGGAATTTTCACTGCCCATATCTCCGAGATAATTGAAGAGAATTTTCTCCATCCTGTCGGGTTGTACAGGTATATTTTCTTTCCCTTCAAGATAACGAAGCACGTTGTAACCGACACCTTTGTTTGGAACGCGGTGCAGGGTCTCCTTGACCGTAAGAAGATCATGCCGCACATCTCCGTTCAGATCTTCAAGAACCACTGGATACATCGAGGTAAACCAGCCGACGGTGCGGTCTGTTATCAGGTGTTCGCCCATATCCTCACGTCCGTGACCTTCAAGCTGAACGGAAACAGCCGTCTCTCCCGTCAGAGCACGGTATCCCGCGCCCACAGCGGTAAGAAGTGCGTCATTGATGTCTGTTTTGAGTATGCCGAAGTTCGTATGTAAGAATCTGTATGTTTCCTGTTCATTGAGGAATACGGTAATATGCTCAAAACGCCGGTCGTGAGCCTTTGCGGCGGAGCAGGGAAGTGCTTCCAGCTTTTTCTGCACCGCAGTCCAGTAAGGAATTTCACGCGTAAGTTTATAGCTGTCACGATAACGGTGCTGTAGCTGTGCGAAATCATTGTATGTGTTTGTTTTGGCGGGAAGATTTATCTCTGCTCCCGAAACAGTCTGTGAGTAAGCCGTTTCAAGGTCGGAGCGTATAACGCGCCACGAAACGCCGTCAATAATGAGATGGTGTGCGGCAATGAAGAAATAGTCTCCGTCCGCGCCGTGTATCAGAGCTGTTCTTACAAGAGCCCCGCTCATATCTATATGCTGCTGTATTTCCGAGCAGATCCCGGTTATCTCTGATTTATCCGCGGCAGAATGTTCTTCGATTTCAAGTCTGATATTCGCGCTGCGGACGAATATCCTGCCGTCACGAACGACTGCTCTGAGCATATCGTGCTGATATGTCAGCGAATCCCAGACATTTTGTAGAATTTGAAGATCTGCACGCCCCGAAAGAGAAAAGAGCTGTGCCTGATTGTAATGCCACGGTTCGGGAAGTTCAACATCTTTGAAATAAGCTATTATCGCGGTATCTTTTATGTATCCCTCATAGGGTTCCTGACTGATGACAGCCGCAGTTTCGATAACGGCGTTTGCTGCAATACTGCGTACTGTTTTATTCTTCATTATCCCGGCAACGGATATCTGCACTGACCTTTCACGAAGAAGGCTTACCATACGGATAGCCTTTATCGAGTCGCCGCCGAGTTCAAAGAAGCTGTCTTCGGCGCTTACCGGTTCGCTTACACCGAGAATTGTACCCATGATCTCCGCGACGATCCTCTCCTTTTCGGTGGCAGGCTCAACATAGGCTGCTCTGCCGCCGGCGGAAGGCTCCGGCAGCGCTTTCCTGTCGATCTTACCGTTGGGGGTCATAGGCATTTCCGGAAGTCTCATATATACCGACGGAACCATGTATTCGGTCAGACTTTCGGACAGGAATGCTTTCAGCACACTGCTCTCTATCTCGTTTTCGGAGGTGTAATACAGAACAAGAAAATCCTTGCGGACATTGGCGGCAGCAGACTTGATACCGGCGAACTGGCTTGCTCTGCTTTCTATCTCGCCGAGCTCGATACGGAAACCTCTCAGCTTGACCTGCGTGTCGATTCGTCCGAGGTATTCGATCTGACCTTCCTCGTTGTATCGTGCAAGGTCGCCCGTGCGGTACATTTTCTGACCTTCGAGATATGGGCAGTCAACGAATTTTTCAGCGGTCAGATCTTCACGCTTCCAGTAGCCCTCTGCTATCTGCGGACCCGCAAGACACAGCTCACCCGCAATGCCGCGCGGAAGCAGTTCGCCGTGAAGTCCGACAATGAAAGCGTAACAGTTTGTCAGCGGTATTCCTATCGGGATATTGTCGTATTTTCTCGATTTGTCAAGTTCAAAGTATGTTGCGTCAACTGTGAACTCTGTGGGTCCGTATGTATTAAACACCGCTCCGCGGACATTCGGAACAGATGTCATTGCTTCGCCGCCGACACATAAATAATCGAGAACAAGAGGTTCCTTATCGGAAAGAAGCTGACCGAACTGAGTTGTATAACAGCCGCCGTTTATGCTGTTTGCGCTGATATACTTTCTCATTTCAAAGATGTCATGGCGCTCTTTTTCGGGTACGATAAACACACACCCTCCGACAGTCAGTGCAGGATAGAGATCCTCAACCGACGCATCGAACGAGAAGTTGGAATGGCAGGCGATACGGCTGTTTTCAG
>JAEEJW010000190.1 GCA_016282095.1 Ruminiclostridium sp.
ACCACTTCGTTATTAAATTAAAAGAAATCTGCTCCTTTTGGTAGTAAAAGGAGCAGATATTTTTATGTTTTTCGGTTACTTTTCCTCGAAAAGGGGTACTACATAACGGGTAGCAAGGCGGCGGGGTACCCCCGCGGTCAAACCGGCGGCGAGCCGCCGCCCCCAATCCGTCTGTTACATTCTGCTTTTTTACATTCTCTGCCTCGCAGTCCAGAGTAAACGTACTACCTGCCGAATCTGCAAGGCGAAGCGTTTTAAGTTTAGGCCAAGCCCTTTTTAAAGGGCGTCATACTCGAGCGTAAGCGACTACTTGTTCTCGTTCTAAAGCGCAAGCGACTCTTGCCCTCGTTCTAAAGCGTCAGCGACTCTTGTTTTCGTTCTCAATATGAAGAATTGGTGAAAATTATTGACATTTAAAATTTTTTCTGATAAACTGTTATTATATTGTTTACAGAAAGTAATAAAGGAAGGAATGATATCAGGAAATGATCAGAAAACTCCTGAGAAGTGTCAGGGAATTCAAGGGCGTTTCCATACTGACGCCGGTATGGATGGTAGGCGAAGTCGTCATGGAAGTCATCATACCGCTGCTCATGGCCTCTCTTGTTGATAACGGCATAAACGGCAACGGCGGCAATGGCGATATGAACCACATCCTCATAATAGGTGCGCTGCTGGTAGTATGCTGCCTACTGTCGCTGGGATCGGGATTTGCCGGTGCAAAGACCGGAGCCAAGGCAGCTATGGGCTTCGCGAGGAACCTGCGTAAAGATATGTTCTACAAGATACAGGACTTCTCGTTTTCAAACATCGACAAGTTCTCCACCGCAAGCCTTGTGACACGCCTCACCACAGATGTTACCCGCGTTCAGGACGCCTATCAGATGATCCTGCGTATAGCAGTCAGGGCTCCCGTAATGCTGATCTTCTCGCTCATTATGGCGTTCGCGATAAACGCACAGCTCTCGCTGGTGTTCCTCGTGTGCATACCGATACTCGCGCTTGGTCTCATAATGATCATGAAGAACGCTCACCCCGTGTTCGAGCGCGTTTTCAAGCGCTATGACGACCTTAACAACGTCGTTCAGGAGAATGTCAGCGGTATGCGCGTCGTCAAGGCCTTCGTCCGTGAGGAATTTGAAGTAAAGAAGTTCAGAAACATCTCCGGCGACATCTACAAGGACTTCTCCTTTGCAGAGAAGGTGCTGGCCTTCAATAACCCGCTGATGCAGCTCTGCGCTTACGGCGGAATGATAGCCATATCCTGGATAGGCGCAAACCTCATCGTCGTTGAAGGCTCCCTCACCACAGGCGAGCTCATGAGCATGATAACCTACGCCATGCAGATACTCATGAACATGATGATGCTGTCGATGATATTCGTCATGGTCACTATGTCAAGAGCCTCCGCACAGCGTATATGCGAAGTGCTGGACGAGGAAAGCGACATCAGATCCCCCGAGGGAACAGACGCCGGCGAAGTAAGGGACGGCTCGGTAGAGTTCCGCGGCGTTTCATTCGCGTATAAGAAGGACAGCGGCAATTACGCGCTGTCGGACATAAACCTGAAAATCAGATCGGGTGAGACTATCGGAATAATCGGCGGTACGGGTTCGTCAAAATCAACCCTCGTGCAGCTGATACCGCGTCTGTATGACGTTACCGAGGGCAGCGTCCTCGTAGGCGGCAGGGATGTGCGTGAATACGATATCGAAACTCTCCGTGACGCGGTTGCTATGGTACTCCAGAAGAACACCCTCTTCTCCGGCACCATAAAGGATAACCTCGAATGGGGCAATCCGAACGCCACCGAGGAAGAAATGATCGAAGCCTGTAAACTCGCCCAGGCGGACAGCTTCATTCAGGATTTCCCGGAGAAGTATGACACCTACATAGAGCAGGACGGCAACAATGTTTCCGGCGGCCAGAAGCAGAGGCTCTGCATAGCGCGTGCCCTGCTGAAAAAGCCGAAGATACTGATACTCGACGACTCCACCAGTGCCGTGGATACCGCCACGGACGCGCTGATACGCAAGGCGTTCCGCGAGAAGATACCCGACACCACCAAGCTGATAATCGCACAGCGTATCACGTCGGTAATGGACGCTGACAAGATAATCGTCCTCGACGGCGGCAGGGTCGTTGATTTCGGCACTCATGACGAGCTCATGCAGTCCAGCGCCATATACCGTGAGGTATATGAGTCTCAGCAAAGGGGGAGTGAGGAATAATGCCGGCAAGAAGAAGAAAACCCACAGCAGGTCAGACAATGATGATGAAGCGCGGCGGTCCGGGCGGCCCCAGAGCTGTCGGTACCGGTATGAAGCTCGACCCCGCAACGCTGAAACGCCTGCTGGGCTATGTTTTCAAAGGATACAAACTGCGGTTCTTCGTGGTTTTCGTCTGCATAATAGTCAACGCCCTCGCCGGAGTAGCGGGCTCGATGTTCTTACAGGAGCTTATCGACGATTATATCACGCCCCTCATAGGTCAGCCGAAGCCCGATCTTATGCCGCTTGTCGGTGAGCTGGTGAAAATGGGCTGCATCTACCTTGCGGGTATGCTCTGCGCGTTTTTGCAGCAGTGGCTCATGGTAGGCATCTCACAGGGCGTTCAGAGGTCCATACGCGACGAGATGTTCGAGAAGATGCAGAAGCTCCCCATAAGCTACTTTGACAGGAATACCCACGGCGATATAATGAGCCATTACACCAACGATATAGACACTCTGCGCCAGATGCTCTCCATGAGCATACCGCAGGCGTTCTCGTCGCTGATAACCATAGTGTCCGTGTTTATCGCCATGTGCCTGCTGAGTCTGCCGCTGACGGGCTTCGTCATCGTTTCGCTTGTGGTAATGATGATGATAACCGGCGGTATAGCCTCAAAGAGCGGCAAGTACTTCATAGCGCAGCAGACCTCGATAGCCGAAGTGAACGGCTACATCGAGGAGATGATAAACGGCCAGAAGGTAGTCAAGGTATTCAACCACGAAAAGCCCTCCGAGGAGGCGTTCGACGAGCTCAATGACGAGCTTTACACCAACGCCCGCGAAGCGAACGGCTTTGCGAACATCTTAGGCCCTATCAACAACAACCTCGGCCATCTGCAATACACGCTTATTGCGGTGCTGGGCGGTGTTCTTGCCATAAACGGCATAGGCGGTCTGAGGATAGGCGGCATAGCGTCGTTCCTTCAGCTTTCCCGCAGCTTTACGATGCCGATAAACCAGCTTGTGCAGCAGTTCAACTTCATCATAATGGCACTTGCGGGCGCGAAGAGAATATTCGCGCTGATCGACGAGGAGCCCGAGACCGACGACGGCTATGTTACTCTCGTTAATGCGAAGAAGAATCAGAACGGCGAGCTCGAGGAATGTTCCGAGAGAACGGGTATGTGGGCGTGGAAGCACCCTCACGGCACCGGCGGCGTGACCTACACACCCCTGAAAGGCGAGGTCACGATGAACGAGGTGGACTTCGGCTATGTTCCGGAGAAGATAGTGCTGCATGATGTATCGCTGTATGCCGATCCGGGTCAGAAGATAGCCTTTGTCGGCTCCACCGGTGCGGGCAAGACCACGATCACGAACCTGATAAACCGTTTCTACGACATAGCAGACGGCAAGATACGCTATGACGGCATCAACATCAACAAGATAAAGAAGAGTGATCTCCGCCGCTCACTGGGCATGGTGCTCCAGACGACGAATCTGTTCACCGGCACGGTAATGGAGAATATCCGCTACGGCAAGCTTGACGCCACAGACGAGGAAGTCTACGCAGCGGCACGTCTCGCAAACGCGGACGACTTCATACGCAGACTGCCGCAGGGCTACGAAACGAAGCTCACCGAGAACGGGGCACAGCTCTCGCAGGGGCAGCGTCAGCTCATAGCCATAGCGAGAGCCGCCATAGCGGACCCGCCGGTCATGATACTTGACGAAGCGACATCGAGCATAGACACCCGTACCGAAGAGATAGTGCAGAAGGGCATGGACAGCCTCATGCAGGGCAGAACAGTATTTGTCATAGCCCACCGTCTCTCCACTGTCAAGAACTCCGATGTGATCATGGTGCTTGAAAAAGGCCGTATCATCGAACGCGGCGATCATAAGAAGCTCATCGCCGAAAAGGGCAGATACTATAAACTCTATACCGGCGCCTTCGAACTGGATTGAGGCGGCCTCGAGTTTGGTCGCTGACGCTTGAGATGTCGCTGACGCTCGAGCCCGGGGGAACCCTTTTGTGAACAAAAGGGTTCCCCCGGACCCCCTCCCAAAAAACTTAAACCACTTCGTTATTAAATTAAAAGAAATCTGCTCCTTTTGGAAGTCAAAGGGAGCAGATATTTTTATGTTTGCAGTTATTTTACTTTGAAAAGGGGTACTACTGACCGAATCTGCAAGGCGAAGCGATTTAAGTTTAGGCCAAGCCCTTTTTAAAGGGCGTCATACTCGAGCGTTAGCGACTCTTGTTCTCGTTCTCGAGCGTCAGCGACTCTCTTCAACCACCTCTCCGATGAGGTTATTATCGAGGCAGTCAGTGAAGCGAATCTTCACGAAATCGCCGGTATGGAGTTTCTTTTTGCAGGAGAAGTAGATCATACCGTCGATCTCGGGGGCGTAGGAAGCGTCGCGGCCGAAGTACATCTCGAACAGGCGGTCGTAGCCTTCGCAGACCACCTCTGTTTCGGTGCCGGTAAGGGCGGCAAAGGCTTCGGAGACGCGTATCTCCTGCTGCTCCATGATTATCTCGGCGCGGTGCTCACGCTCGCGCTCGTCCACCTGATTCTCAAAATCAGCGGCGGGAGTGTCGTCCTCCTGCGAGTAGGCGAAGCAGCCCAGCCGGTCGAATTTTATCTCATTCGCAAATTCCGCAAGCTCGGTGAACTGTGCTTCGGTCTCGCCGGGGAAGCCCGTGATGAACGTCGTGCGCAGAGTCAGCCCCGGTATGCGGTCGCGGAGCTTCTTTATCAGCGCAGTGAGGCTTGCTCTGTCGCCGCTTCTGCCCATGTCGTGCAGTATCTCCTCGTCACAGTGCTGGAGCGGCAGGTCTATGTACTTGCATATCTTCGGTTCCGATGCGATAAGATCGATAAGCTCGTCCGTCATTCGCTCGGGATAGCAGTAAAGCAGGCGTATCCACTTTATGTCCAGCTTCGCCAGCTCCCTGAGCAGCTCGGGCAGCGCGTATCTGCCGTACAGGTCGATGCCGTAGTTCGTTGTGTCCTGCGCAACGACTATAAGCTCCTTCACGCCCTTCTTTACCAGTATTCCGGCTTCCTTTACGATGTTTTCAATCTTTCTGCTGCGGAATCTGCCGCGTATCTGCGGGATCGCACAGTAGGTGCAGCAGTTGTCGCAGCCGTCGGCTATGCGCAGATAAGCGTAGTGCGGCAGAGTGGACTGCATACGCTTTCCTTCCATATCCAGTTCGTCTATGGAGCCGAAGTCCATGACGCGCTCCCCGGCAAGCACCTTCTCTATCGTCTCAACGATAGCATCGTTCCGCCCGAGTCCGAGAACACCGTCTATCTCCGGAAATTCATCGTCCATCTGCTTCTGGTAGCGCTGGGCAAGACAGCCTGTCACGATTATCTTCTTGTTTATGCCGTCGTTTTTGCGGTTTATGGCTTCCATTATCTCTTCGATAGCTTCTTCCTTGGCACTGGTGATGAAACCGCAGGTGTTTATCACTACCACATCGGCAAGGCCTGCCTCCGGTACTATCTTATAGCCCGCCTCGGCTATCTTCGCAAGCATCAGCTCGGCGTCGCACTGGTTCTTCGGGCAGCCGAGGGAGACCATTCCGACTTTTGTTTCTTTTCCCATTTCAATTCTCTCTTTTCGCAATATATTCTTCCGCGTGCCTGATAAGTTCCCTGTCCTCGGGGAAGTTCAGCAGTTCCAGCGCCTTGTCAAACGGCAGGAGCCAGTCATCGAGTATCTCGTCTTCCTGTATCTCCGGCTCGCGGTACTCATAATGCCCGATGAAGAAAACGCCGGTCTTTATGCTGTTTTCGCGGGTCGCGTAGGTGTATTCCTCCCGGAAATCGCCGTACTGCACAAATTCAAGGCCTGTCTCTTCGCGCACTTCGCGCTCCGCAGTTTCCGTCTCAGTCTCGCCGTACTCGATATGACCCTTCGGGAAGCCGATATGACCGCTCTCGTTCTTTATAAGCAAATAGCGGCGCCCGCCGTCCTTCTCGGTGAACATCACAGCTCCGCCTGTCTTTTCAAACTTCGTGTAGAAGATATCTCCGTCACGGACGAGGTCTCCCAGCTCATGGAGCAGGTTGCACTCATAGCATATATTCAGGCCGTACAGGTCTTCCGGTACAGCTACCGGTATTTCGTCGTCTCCGCGGGCGATCAGGGCGCAGATCTTACCCCTGCTCACGCCGCCGACGGTTACCGCGGGTCTGCCGTCCCATGTGCCGATGCGGACGTTTCCGCGGTCTTCGGTCACGTTGATCTCAATGAGTTTTCCGTATAAGTCGGAATTCTTTCTGTGATGCATTTTATCTATCCTTTTCCAGATGTTCTTTTATCAGCAGGAGAGTTTCGTATTCGCGGCGGTTCCACGCCTGCTCACCCTTGATATCGAGCATTTTCCTGTTCTTTTCAATTGCTTCATCGAGCGTATAAGTCCTGAACCGCATACCGAGCCGCTGTTCGTTCCCGGTAAAGCTCTCCCCGGTGCGTTCACCGCCGATATCGCAGAAATAGAGCCTGCTGATCTGGTGCCAGATCTTTTCTTCATCGAAGGATCTGCGCTTTTCTTCTATATAGCCGAACGGCCGGACAGACTCCGGAATGACCGGATATCCGGTCTCTTCCCTGACTTCGCGTACAAGGGTCTGCATATCGTCCTCGCCCTTTTCCTGACCGCCGCCGGGCAGCTTGACTTCTCCGAATTTGTCCTCGATGACCAGCAGCTTATCGCCGGTGAAGATGATGCCGCGCACAGCTGTGCGCAGTATCTCCGGCCAGCTGTCGTCATAGTTCTGTTTGTCCATGAGAAGAAGTCTTTTCATATCGCTGTCCTTTTCACGGGAGCTTTATAAGCCCCTTTTCAAGCATTCTCTGCGCGGCGAGAATGATACCCATTCTGCCGGTGTCGTAGGTAAGTCCGCCCTGGAGCCACACGGCGTAGGGGTCACGCAGCGGAGCGTCCGCGGAGAGCTCTATCGACGCGCCCATGGTGAACGCGCCTGCCGCCATTATGACCTGATCTTCGTAGCCGGGCATATCCCATGCCTCGGGAGCCACAAAGCTGTCAACGGGGCTGCCGGACTGTATGCCTTCGCAGAACGCCGTCAGGGCTTCGGGCGAACCGAGTTTTATAGCCGTGATTATGTCGGTGCGGTATTCGTTATGGTTAGGATAAGCCGTGAAGCCCAGCATATCGAAGAATGACGATGCGAATGTGGCGGTCTTTACGGCGTTCTTAACGGTCTCGGGAGCGTAGAAAAGCCCGAGGAACAGGCTGCGGTTCATTCCGAGTGAGCAGCCGACCTCCTTGCCCGTGCCGACCGTGGTGAGACGGTAAGCGCACAGCTCCACAAGGTCGCGGCGTCCTGCTATGTAGCCGCCGGTCTCCGCTATGCCGCCGCCGAGATTCTTTATCAGGGAGCCGATAACGAGATCCGCTCCCACATCGCAGGGTTCCACCCGCTCCACCAGCTCGCCGTAGCAGTTGTCCACCATGATTATCGCGTTGGGGTTGACGAGCTTCACCGCGTCCACCATTTCGCTTATCTCCGAGACTGTTATGGAAGGCCGCAGGCTGTATCCGCGCGAACGCTGTATGTACGCGACCTTGCACGATCTTGCAAGGTCGTTTATCTTTCCGAAATTCACTCTGCCGTCGGGCAGCAGGTCGATCTGGTCGTACTTCACGCCGAATTCCGCCAGGGAACCGCCGTGTTCACCGAATATCACCTCATTCAGCGTGTCGTAGGGTCTGCCGGTCAGCGACAGCATCAGATCGCCGGGGCGCAGTACTCCGAACAGCGCCGTTGAGAGCGCGTGGGTGCCGTTCACGAAGGTGTGGCGCACAAGGGCGTCCTCCGCCCCGAGCACCTGCGCGAACACTTCGTCCAGCTTGTCACGGCCGGCATCACCGTAGCCGTAGCCCGTTGTGCCTTTCAGGTGCATCTCCCCGACGCGGCAGTCTGTGAAGGCTTTCAGTACTTTCTCGCCGTTGCAGCGCGCGGTGTGCTCTATGCGCGCGAAGGACTCGGCGCAGCGCTCCTCGGCAGCGGCAGCTATGCTTTCCAGCTTCTTGTCAATGCTAAAGCAGCTCAATATTCTTATCTCCTTGTTTTGTTTTTCTTTCTTTTTTTATCTTATATCAGAAAGCGGTCAGCCCGCATTTCAGCGGCGCGGCCGTTTCGTTCACCTTGAGGAATGAGTTGTTTCCGGGCTGATATTTCATATAGTCCGTCAGTGTCTTTGACCCGTACCATTTGTCCACGCGCAGTATATTGTTCTCGCACAGATAGATATAATAACCGTCTCCGGCGTGAAGTATGCGGAAAGCGCCGATATCGCTGTGCCAGACGAACACGTCGATGAAGCGTGTCTCGTTCTCATCGTCCATGAAGCCTATCAGTACTTCATCGGCTCCGTCGCCGTCAAGGTCTTTCAGCAGATATCCGAATCTGTTGTTCGTATCCTTCATCTCGTCGGCCACGAAAAGAGTGTCTTTTTCAGCTTTCCAGCCGTCCGCGAAGCCTTCGCTGTAATACTTCAGCGTTTCCTTATACCATTCTTCGGGTATCTTCGGTTTATTGTCGCAGCCCGTCAGCGCAAGTGCCATGGCGGCGAACAGGAAAATACATACAATGATCTTTTTCATAAGGCGTCTCTCCGTTGATGTTTTCATATCGTAAGTTCCGCGGCTTTTCCGATGCTCACGAATCCGATGTCCGCGTAGAATGAGCGCAGACTCTCATCGCAGAATATCTGCACGGTATTGCCGTTTGCGGCTTCATCGGCGCATATCGTGCTGACGAGGCGCGTGGCGAAGCCTCTGCCCCGGGCTTCCCTGCGTGTGCTGACATAGGACAGGTAGGCTATCCCCGAGGACGCGAACATCTTTACTGCGCAGGCGTTGTTTTCCAGAACATACACCTGCGAGATCCCGTGGCGGAGATTATGGCTCATATCAGTATACCACTTGTTCACGTCAATGTCAAACCCGTCGCTGACGATTTCGGAAATGTCAACGAGAGAAGTGTCCGTATTGCCCCGGAGTTTGTCGATATCGTCGGTTTTTTCCGGGGTATTCTCACAGCTCATCAGCAGTATCTCTTTATAGTTGGCGTCAACATTCGCGGCGGCCAGGGTCTGATAGGGCAGAAGCACCTTGCGGAACTTCCCGCACATCAGGAACTCCATAAGCTCCGCCACTCTGTCGCCTGGGCGGACTCCGGTCCTTGCAGCCACAGCCGAGCCGTAGTAATCCGCTATGACGGTGCCGCCCGTCTGCTTGTAGAAATTGCAGAAATCATAGCCGCAGCCGTAGGCTCTGCCGAAGGCGCGGATCTTTTCCGTATATATGTCGCGCCCCTTGTCAAGCGCCTGGAACAGAACAGTACTGTCGGTTATCTTCTGGATCATAGCCGCTCCTTATATCCCGGCAAATTTTGTCATCACAAGTCTTGCCGCCGCAAGTGTGCTGTCGATGTCTTCCTTTTTCATCACGCAGGCGGGCGAATGCAGGTAGCGCGTGGGCACCGAAAGAGCAGCCGTCCGTATGCCGCCCACTGCCTTGTGTACGGCTCCGCTGTCGTTGCCGCCCGCGATAAGAGTCTTGGTCTGATTCTTTATTCCCGCTTCGTCAGCCGCGGAGCGCGCCGCTTTGTAGAGCTCGCGGTCGTAGATCGTTGAGCGGTCCATGAAGGACACCACCACGCCCTTACCCAGCTCGCAGACGCGTTTCTCGTCCTCCGAGCCCGCTATATCGCAGGCTGTTGTGGTTTCGAGTATCACCGCGATATCGGGTCTTACGTTGTAGGCTGCGCAGGCAGCTCCGCGGGTGCCGACTTCCTCCTGCACCGTGAACACGAAGGTGCAGTCATAGGGCAGGTCGCTGTTGATAAGCTCCAGCAGTATCGCGCAGCCTGCGCGGTCGTCGAGGGCCTTGCCTGCCGCGAAGCCGTTCCCGAACTCCTCGTAGCCGCCCATGAAGCAGCACAGGTCGCCCTGCGAGACCCGGGACATTGCTTCGTTCCGGTTCGAGGCACCTATATCTATTGCGAGGGAGGCTATCTTCGGCTGGTCTTCCTTTTCCTCGTCCTTGAGCTGGTGTGTAGCCTTTGCCGCTATCACGCCGACGGTCCCGTCAGCGAAAATGACCCGTCTGCCGAAGACCACCGCAGGCGAAATGCCGCCCAAGGGTGCGAATTTCAGTCTGCCGTCCTCGGTGTAGTCGGTTATGATGAAGCCCACCTCATCCATGTGGGCGCAGAACATCAGCTTGTTCTTCGGTACCGCGGCGCCTTTCCTGAACACTATCAGGTTGCCTATGCCGTCGGTCTTTGTCTCGCAGTCCGCGGGCAGGCGGGATTTTATGAATCCGCGTACGTCCTCCTCGCCGCCGCTGGGGCCGCAGAGCTTCGACAGCATGGCGATATTTGCGTAGATGCCGGTATATTCTGCGGGAGTCTCCGGCGCGGGAATTTCCGCTTCCTGCTCCGGCTCTTCCTCATATTCCGGCAGAGTGCCGCCTGCCGCGTATGCGGCCATGAGCTTTGCCACAGCTTCGATATCCGCGGTGTCAACGACTTCCACGGGTGTATGCATATATTTCAGGGGTATTGAAACGAGAGCGGTCCGTATGCCGCCGCGGGACACGGAAATATCGTCCGCGTCGGTGCCTGTGGAGCCCCCCATTACTTCGCTCTGCCACGGTATCCCGAGTTTTATGGCAAGCGCCCGCAGTTCCGCGGTCATTTCGCGGTCGAGCACGGGGGAAATGCCGATCATTGCGCCCTTGCCCATTTCGCCGCATTCGTGCTTCTTCGCGTCCGGGGTGTAGGCAAAGCTGACGTCGGTGGCTATGGCCTTTTCCGCGGAGCTTCGGTAAGCTGCGATCACCGCGCCTCTGGAACCGACTTCCTCCTGCGAAGCGAACAGCACTTCGATGTCATAGGGCAGCTCCGCGCCTCTGAGCAGTTCGAGAGCGTACAGCACCGCCGCAACGCCCGAACGGTCGTCTATGGCCTTGGCGGTCACACGCGTGCCCATCAGTTCCGTGAGGCCGTTCTCTATCGTCACGCGGTCGCCGGGTGCTGTGAGTTTTTCCGCTTCCTCGCGGCTGGTGCAGCCTATATCTATCGCTACTTCCTCGAGCTTCATAGCCTTTTTGGAATCCGACGCCACATGGGGCGGCAGTGTGCAGATGATGCCGCGCACAGCTCCGTTATCCGTGTGTATCGTTACCCGCTGCGCGGCGTAGAGCCTGCGGTCTGTGCCGCCGCACTGTCCCACGCGCAGAAAGCCCTTTTCGTCGATGTAAGTCACGATGAAGCCTATCTCGTCGATATGGGCTTCCAGCAGGAGCACGGGCTTACCGCTGCCGCGGCGACCCACATAGCCCGTCACGCAGCCGAAGCAGTCGATGTTCACATCGTCGGTATATCTTTTCAGCATCCCGGCGGCGGCTTCGCAGGCACCGTTTTCGGCGCCCGACACCCCCGCGGCGGAGCAGAGTTCAGCGAGTATTCTGTTGATTTTCATTGTATTCTGACCTTTCCGGAAAATAATATAATATACAAAATAATTATATCATTAATGTCAGCAATTAGCAAGGGCTGACGCAAAATTTTACTGAATAATTGCGGAAAATCTGGTAAAAATATGTTTGTAAGTCCGGAAAGGCAAGCAGAAAGGAATGTATGAAATGAAAAAGATCAGGTTTACCAACGGGATACAGGGCAAGGGCTTTGCGGCAGCGCTGGTGCTGTCGCTGTGCGCAGTGGGGATCTCGACCTACGCGGCATACAGCGGAGCTGTGAGCACCGCGAAGAAGCAGGCAGAGCAGCCGCCTGCGGAGGACAATGTCTTCATCTTCACGCAGCCCGCGGAAACGGTGAATGCGGAGAAATTCGACATACCGAAGGAGACCGCGGCGCCGAAGGATAAGACCGAAGCCGTATCCGATACCACCGCCGGAGACAGCGCCCCCGCGCTGGCCGATGAAACGGGGCTGTTCTTCAAAGAGCCGAAGACAATGCCCATAGCGGGCAGCACGGTGATAAACCCGTACAGCAACGGCGAGCTTGTTAAGAGCGAGACCCTCGGTGTCTGGAAGACCCACGACGGCGTTGACCTTGCGGCAGATACGGGTACCGCTGTGGCTTCAATGATGAAAGGCACCGTTACCGAAGTCACCAACGACCCGCTCTGGGGAATCTGCGTGGTGATCGACCACGGTAACAGCGTAGTCGGCCACTACCGCGGCCTTGCGGAAAATGTCTCCGTCAAAGTCGGACAGGAAGTAGCCATGGGTGAGCTGATAGGTCAGGTCGGCAATTCCGCCGACGTCGAGTGCAAACTCGAACCCCACCTCCACTTCGGTGTGACCGTCGCCGGTGCATGGACCGACCCGGTGAAGTTCGTTGAGAACTGAGGCGGCGGGGCGCCGCTATTGGTCGCTGACGCTTGAGACCGGCGCTGGCGCGCTGAAGTCGCTGACGCTCGAGACCGGCGCTGACGCGCTGAAGTCGCTGACGCTTGAGACCCGGGGGAAACTTTTTTGAAAAAAAGTTTCCCCCCGGACCCCCTTCAAAAAACTTTAAACACTTCGTTGTCAGATACGAAAAATGCTGCTCCTTTTGAGGGTGAAAGGGGCAGCTTCCGAATTTTTTTTGCTGGCAACATGATGTGACATATTTCGCGGATAAGATGTGGTATATTAAAGAAAACGGAGGTGTGAAAATGTCTGTTGAATTCATTTACGGAAAAGATACGCTCACCGCTGTGCTGAACGGCGAGATTGACCACCATTCGGCAGCGGAGATGCGGATAATGACCGATGGCGAGCTGGCAAGAACCATGCCCGGAACACTTGTCTTCGATATGCGCGGAGTCACGTTCATGGACAGCTCCGGCGTCGGACTCATTCTCGGCCGCGCAAGAGAAATGCAGCCCTGGGGAGGAAAAGTGAAAGTCTCCGAGCCCTCTCCACGCGCGGAAAAAATACTCAGGCTGTCGGGACTCGGCGGCATCATACTCAGGAAAGCTGGTAAGGACAGAAATGCGTAATACAATAAACTCCATGAAGATGACTATTCCGGGATATTCAAGAAACGAGAGCCTTGCAAGAATGTGCGCGGCGGCATTCGTGTCACAGCTCGACCCGACAGTCGAGGAAATAAGCGATATCCGGGCTGCCGTTTCCGAAGCCGTGACAAACTGCATAGTCCACGGCTACCGCGATACCATAGGAGATATCGACATACGGATGAAGCTGCTGGACGACGATACGTTCTACATAAAGATAACCGACAAGGGTGCCGGCATAGCGGACATAGAACAGGCCATGCAGCCCATGTTCACCACTTCGCCGGACGGTGAGCGCGCCGGTCTCGGATTCGCCGTAATGGAGAGCTTCACCGACAGCCTGCGGGTGAAAAGCACTCCCGGAAAAGGCACAAGCGTCACAATGACGAAAAAGCTCGGGCGCAGGGAACGCAATGGACAGACTGACTGACGAGTTCGCCGAGCGGAACATGGGGCTGGTGCACGCCCTTGCGAACAGGTTCCGCGGCCGCGGCATAGAGTATGAGGAGCTTGTCTCGGCAGGGTGCATGGGGCTGGTCAAAGCGGCACGGGGCTTTGACGAGAGCCGGGGACTGTGCTTCTCGACTTACGCGGTGCCGGTGATACTCGGGGAGATAAAGCGGCTCTTCCGTGACGGAGGAACGGTCAGGGTCAGCCGCACGGTCAAGGAGCTGTCGCTGAAAATAGCCGCCTACCGCGAGAAATGCACCGCGGACGGCAGAGACCCCACCGTCGGTGAGATCGCGGATCATCTCGGGGAGACTGTGGAAAGCGTCACCGAAGCGATTGCGGCTTCGCGTCCGGCATTGTCCCTCACTGCCGCAGACGAGGAAGGCAGCGAGTTCGACATACCCGTGGAGCCTCCGCAGACAAAAATGACCGAGCTGATAGCGCTCGGTCAGTGTCTGGGCAGCCTTGGAGCCGCCGACAGAAAGCTCATATATCTGCGCTACACGCTGGGCAAGACGCAGGCCGAAACAGGCCGTCTCCTCGGCATGACGCAGGTGCAGGTCTCGCGGCGCGAGAAGAAGATACTCGGCAGCCTGCGGGAGATGCTTGTCTGATCAGAATCCCGCAAGGAACGGGTTATACTTCTTTTCCGCGGAAAGCGTGGTGGAAGGGCCGTGGCCGGGCAGTACCTTATATTCGTCGGTCAGGGCGTTCAGCTTGTCGAGGGACTTCATCAGCTTTTCCGTACTGCCGGAGTAGGTGTCGCTCCTGCCTATGCTGTCGCGGAACAGAGTGTCGCCGGAAAACATATATTTCGCGCCTGTCCCGGGGTCGGTCATCAGGTAGCACACACTGCCCTCGGTATGTCCGGGAGTGTGGAGGACATCGAAAGTCAGTCCCCCGAGTGTGAGCCTGTCGCCGTCATTCACGGTCACGTCGGCTTCGCAGGGAGAAAAGGCGCGCTCCGGGGTGAAGAAGGACAGCGACTTCACCGGGTCGGACAGCATCTCAACGTCGTTCCCGTGGATATACACCTGCGCGCCGGATGTTTCCCGTATGGCCGCGGCGGCTCCGGTGTGGTCGAAATGCCCGTGGGTCAGCAGTATCCATGCTATGCCGAGCCCCATGCCGTCTGCTGCCGCGGTTATCCGCAGCGGGTCGTCGGCGGGGTCTATGACTACAGCCTTATCCCCGGCGGGTACTATATAGCAGTTTGTTCCGAGTTCGGAGAGTACAAGATTTTTTATTTCCATAAAAGCGCTCCTGATTCTGTAAAGATCTGTTACTGATATTATATATCTTTTCCGCACGTTCTGTCAATAGTATGAGGATAATTAGTGCGGCGGGCGTGAAGGCGGATAACCCGTACAGAAGTTTTGCCCCGAGGCCTTTCAAAGTGCTTCGGGGCATTATACTGCCGGGATAAATCAACAATTATAGCACAGTGCCTCTGACTGCATACCGGAAATATTGCCGCGTATCCGGCGCGGATTATTTGAAGAATATCGGAAAAAGCTATTGAAAAATTTCCGGGAATGTGTTATAATACTATAAATTGCTTTGAAAGGACAATAGAAAATGGCTGACAATCATATAAAATTCCCGACTCCCGAAAATAATGACAATACAAATCTGAATGTTGCTCCCGAGATAAACCCGCCGAAGCCCGAGGACATTTTCCCGGAGCTCGGAAATGAGCTGCTCGTCAAGGCTATGGACGCTCTTAAAGCCAACGAGAATACCGATACGCAGAGAGTGCTGATCGAGCGCGTCCTGACAGCGAGATTCTTCACTCCCGTGGACGTTATCGACGCCGACGGCAAGCTCGTCCGCGGCAACGGCAAGATAGCCATTCCGAAGGACGCGAAGTTCAACTTCAAGCTGATACAGAACCAGAAGGGTGAGAACTATTTCACCGTATTTACCGATATCAACGAGTTCCGCAAGTGGAGCAAGACCTCCGAGGTCAACACCATCGTCGTTGTGTTCCCACAGATAGCACAGCTCGCGGCGCAGAAGAAGGACAGCATACACGGCCTTGTTATAAACCCCATGTCCCAGAACATAATCTTCACGCAGGAGGCTATCGGAAATCTTCTTGAAGCTATGCGCAAGGTGGCGGAGCAGCAGAGGGCTGCCGCGGAAGCAGCGGCTGACGGAAAGGCTCCCGAGGGCGGTGCGGCTCCCGCACAGGGCGGCCCGCAGGTCAAGCTGATGTTCGGCAAGCCCAAGAACGTTCCCGACGCGGTGCTGGGCGCGTTCCGCAAGAAGCTGGCCAAGACTCCCGCAGTAAAGGAAGCATACTTCTGCATGATGAAGCAGGGCGAACAGGAATACTATCTCTTCACCCTCGATATCGACGCGGACCCCGAGACCTCCCGCGATATCGGAGACTCGCTGTGTGAAGCCGCGAAGATGTTCCTCACCAAGTTCCCGATCATGGCGGCACCCGTCAAGTCGCCTTTCGGCGAGGGCGCCCGCAAAGTCGGAGAAGCATTCTACACCAAGGAATAATGAATATGACAGACCCCGTCGGACCGTGAGCCCGGCGGGGTCTTTTTTGCCGTTATCCGGCATTTTCCGCTATTACCTTGTTGCTGCCGCAGAACAGCCTGTACCGGCACCAGCGGCAGGCGTCCTCTCCGGAGGGGCAGGCTCCCGCCATTCCGTGGAGCACTTCGGAGACCTTCGTGTTTATCAGCGCCTCGCAGCAGCCGCGCAGTTCCGCAAATTCCGGAGCCGTCACCTGCACCGAGTTTATGAAGCCCGAATACAGCTTCCGCGGGTTGTCTTCGTCACCCTTGCTGCCGGTTCTTGAGGCTCTGGCAGCAGGATAGCGCGCTTCGATGTCGCGGATGCGCCTGTCCATTTCCTCCTCCTCGGGCGAATCCTTGAGGATAAGGCCTTCGGTGGAGTTGTTCCTGAAATAGTCGCGGTTGAAGTATTCCGCGCCGTCGGAGCCGCCCGGGGCAGCGGCGCTGTCGGGGTCGTCGGTCTCGCCGTAGTCAAGGCTTGCGAACTTGAAGTATATCACCGATGAGGGCTCCAGTGCCGCGGGAACGGAGCCACCGAAGTATTCCCTTGCTCCGCTGCCCAGCAGAGCGGGTTCCGAGCAAATGCCGAACAGATACAGCAGCATCTGCAGATTGTAGCCGCGGTACACTTCCGGGAGCCTGAATTTCAGTTTCCTGCTGTGCTTGTAGTCCACCACGCGCACAAAATCCCTGCCGTCCTGCGCGATCATGCCGTCGATGCGGTCGCAGCGTCCGCGCACCGTGACTCCGCCCAGGTCGAGGATAAGGTCTTTTTCGTATTCTATGGGCCGGAAGCCGCTGTTCTTCATCTCGTCCCGCATACGGACAGCTGCGCGGACGA
>JAEEJW010000191.1 GCA_016282095.1 Ruminiclostridium sp.
TATGCAGCTTCCGCCGCTGCCGACATCAACGAGGATATCGGTGTTGCTCACCGCGAGAGTTCCGCCCTTTATCGACTGCGAGAGGGTATGAACGCTGTGAGTGCCGTTGGGTATCTGGGTAAACGCGCCGGAGGTTATCTCGCCGGAAACGTAGAACTGCGTCGTGAAATTTGCCGCCATTGTGCTTACCGCGCTGTTCCATTCCTGTACGGGCGTTGTGCGTCCGCTGTATATGCTGCGGAGGTTCATAACCGCGGCGTATCCGTTCTGCGAGTCGGAGAGTATCTGAACGCCGAGCATCGAGCACTGCTCAACACTGTCGGCGGGTGATGCCGCTTCGGACACTTCCGTTGTGATGTCGCCCTCATTCGCTGCGGATGCTTTGACCGAGAACGGAAAAAGGATATCCACAAGATCGGGAGCCGCGTATGTCGCGCTGATCTTGGTGCTTATGCCCTTGGTTTTCTTGATATTCTCGTCTTTTGCAAGCTCCTCGGACATGGAGATCATGTTGTTCGAGACTTCCTCGGTCGCTTTCCAAGCATCAAGGCACTGATCGAACTGAGCGTTTATGGTGTCCGGATTCGCAGACGCAAGATCGGTCTCAAGAAGTTCCTCGGTCAGAAGTCTCGCGAGCGCGTAGCTCTGCGTACCGAGCTTAGTCATATCGCAGAGTTTTGAAAAGCTCGCTTCAAGCTGCTCGCCGAGAGGGCTCTTTTTGCTTCCGAAAGGATTGAAAACGAGTACGATAATAAGCGTTATTGCGAGGAATACCGCGATTATCGTGATTATCAGCGGGTATTTGCTTTTCTTCTGCTTTACCGCTGTACCGACCGCAGGCTGTATCGCCGGCTGAAGATAGGGCTGCTGCGGAAACGGCTGTTGGTACTGCTGTTGTACAGGTTGAACAGGCGGGGGCGCAGGCTGAACGAACTGCTGCTGTACCGGCTGAATGTAAGTCTGCTGCTGAACCGGCGCGGCAGGCTGCTGTGAGGGCTGTGCATAGTTCAGCCGGGTTCCGCACTGATCACAGAAGGCTGCTCCGTTCGTCACAGGCGTTCCGCAGTTCGGACAGAACCTGCTTCCGCCTGCGGGGATATCGTGCGGCGCGGCTGTTCCGCAGTTCGGGCAAAAGCCCGCTCCGTCGGCTATCTGAGCGCCGCAGTTTTTGCATATCTTACTCATAAGCACACTCCTTTTTAGCGGGGATCGGCTTTCTATGATACTATTATACTATATTCCGGCTTATGCTCTCAATAGGTGACAGGCAATTGGCATTGACAAATGAATTGTCAACCTATTGATTTTCTTTCCGATCTGTGATAAACTCATAAAAAAGGCAGGACAGGAGTATCGGCTATGTTCAGTGATAAGGTAAAACAAATATTGGCACTGCTGGAAACGTCATCGGCGGATATCGCAAGGATATCGGACTGTGACAAGTCGCATATAAGCCGCATGGTAAGCGGCGCAAGAAAGCCAAAGGTCAACGGAGCGGCAGTGCGGCGTCTCGCTGACGGTATATATCTTGCCGCAGACGAAAAGGGCCGGACGGATAAACTGTGTGAAGTAATACAGTGCGAAAGGGACTGTTCTGCCAACGAGATCAAAGCACATCTGATAAAGTGGCTCTATGACGGAGAAGAAACCGATGCGGCAAAGCCTCGGTCTTCCGCTGACAGAACTCCGTACCGCGAATTCGGTGAAAAGCTGGGAGCTGCTATGGAACTGACCGGACTTTCAAATATCCGCATGGGAAGGCTGCTGAATATAGACCCTTCGTATATCAGTCGTTTCCGGAGCGGGCTTCGCTCTCCGAAAGCAAACCGGAAAATGATGAGCGATATCTGTGTTACTCTCACAGAACGCGCAGCCTCACAGGGCAAACTCTCCGCTCTCGCAAGGCTGACAGGAGCGGACGGCGGACCGTCGGCAAACCGGGAGAACGTATCTGACGCGGTATATGAATGGCTGTACAGCACCGAAAGGACCGACGACGCACCGGTTGTGCAGGGCCTTATAGATCAGATCGGATCATTTTCCGCGGATATAGTAATGCCGCCTCTTTCGTTTGAAGAAGCGGCCGATGCAGAGATCGTCTCAGAGGATATATCGGCTTATTACGGAACTGCCGGACTAAGACGCGCAGTTATACGCTTTCTCGGAAATGTTTTTCTGCGTGGTGAAAAGGAACTGTATCTGTATTCAGATCAGAATATGGAATGGATGACAGGAGACCCGTATTTCCGGGCAAAATGGGCTTCGCTCATGATACTTTGCGTTACGAACGGAACAAGGATCTCGATCATACACAATATCAATCGCGATCTGTCCGAGATGACGGATGCGATAAAAAGCTGGCTTCCGCTGTATCCGTCCGGTATGATAAAGTCATATTACTGCAAGCTGCGCGCAGGTGACAGATTTTCCACTACGCTGTTTCTCAGCCCGGGGTATGCCTGTATATCGGGTTCTAATGCCGTTGGTACCGAAAACGAATCGGGAATGTACCGTTTCGATACAGGTGCGGATCAGCTCAATGCGCACAGGATCGCCTATGATGAACTTCTTGAACATTCCGGCGAGCTTGCCAAGGTGCAGCTTGCCGAGGACACCGGAAGCCCGGGGGAGGCGGATGTGCGCTCGACAGCGGTGCTCTCGGATACGCTTTCCCTTGCCACAATGCCCGAGATCACCCTCCGTTCCGTAATTCTGCGAAGCGGTAAGAACAAGGCCGAACTGTCACATATCCGTGCCGTATGGGAAAAGCACTGCGAACTGCTGAAACAAACGGCGGAGAACGGTACGGTATATGAATATGCGCCCCTGCCTTCCGACGAAGAATTGTTCTGCGGAAAGGTCAGGGCAGATATACCCGGGATATCGGCTGCATATACCCCAAAAGAATATGCGGATCATATCCGGAGTATCATTGATTATTTAGAGTCTTATCCGAATTATCGCCTGTGTATAATTCCGGAAAAGGCATTCGAGGACATCAGGCTTATCGTTTCGGAGCGGAGCGTTGCGGTAACCCGTCTGAAAGCTCCGTATATCACCATAAGGTTCGATCACCCCGATCTTCGCCGTGCTTTTAACTCATATATCGACCGCATCAGAAAACAGTATAATCTGGATAAGCTTACAACGATACATAAGCTGGAACAGTATTTGTAGGAGAGATGTAAAAACAGATACTCAATGCAGCGTGAATACGGAGCGGATTTCACCCGGGGGAGTCCGCTTCCGGACCGTCTGACAAAACGGAACAGAGCATAATTTTCTGCTATTGATGAAATGCCCTTCGTTCTGGGTAGTGCTGCTCTTTGAGCTCGGTTCAATGATATCGCTGTTGATGACAAGCACGGCATCGGCAGCAGCCTGACGGATACAAAATCAATTACTGTGTCAGTATATCCGGCAGGATCTTCAATAAAGGCTGCGGTGCTCCGGTAAGCCAATTATTATATGCACCGCAGCGATGATATTCCTATACTTTGGATGACGGGACACGCTCCCGTCATTTTTTGAGCTCGGAAAGGAGACAATTTATGAAAAACATATGTTCCGCGAGGCGCAGGCGGGAAACTGTGATGTATAGCCAAGGCTCTCAGCTGTTTAATAATGCGAGTAAGCCACTTTACAACAATGAAGATATGTGATATAATTGTTTTAGTAACTAATTGGTGATTCGAGCAGGAGACAATCTGATTATATTTCATTGTTCGGAAAGGAAAACGAGCTGCAATGAGGAAAACATATATCACAACAATGCCTGATCATATAGGAGCATTTCTGAAGGCAAGCGAATGTTTTGCTTCCTTGGGAATAAACATTACCCGCGTGAGCTATAACAAAGCGATCGATTCCCACACGCTGTTTATTGATGCCGACGGTGATCCTGAGCAGTTGAGTAAAGCAGATGACA
>JAEEJW010000022.1 GCA_016282095.1 Ruminiclostridium sp.
ATCCTGCTCTTTATGTAAGACCGCAAATGCGGTGCGGAACATTATCTGCTCATAGTCAAAGAAAAGCTGTTCTATGAGCGTCCTTTGCTCTTCGGTATCGACCATAGAAAGGTACAGTGAAAGCATCTTTCCGACCTCCGGCTCATATTTTATCACTTGCACCTGTTTATATAACGAATAAGCAGGCAAAAGTGTTACATTGGTTTTTGTAATTTGTTTATTTGCACAAAACGATTTGTAAATAATGCACAGTGGTATTAATATATTTTATTTTATCATATTTATATATCATTTTCAATACATACAGACAATAAACCCCGCCATTCGTTGTGAATGACGGGGTAAAGGCTATTCGCTGTTTTTTTACTCAGCAATTTCGATCAGCGAATTGCCGCTCTCGCTTATGGTGTAAGCCGTTGTTCCTGTGGGAATTCCCGAATTGGGTGCAAGTGCAGCCGCGTCGGCAGACCATGTAACATAAATCATATCGCCCTCGACCCTCACATCACCGATGTCTGCAACAAGCGGCTCAAGCCCGCCATCGCCGTTTCTCAGCGCTTTGAGCGTTTCGCCGTCATAGCAGTACATCAGGACTATCCAGCCGGATTTGCCCGGTGCGGGCAGCCACACCGTCGCGAGCACGCGTCCGTCCGACAGTGCGTAATTGAACAGGCGGATATCTATGCGTGTGTGGTGACCGTCAAGACCCGCTATCCATGCGCAGCCGACACTGTCCGTTTCAGCGGACTTGCCGTATTCCATAGTGTCATTGATACGCAGCGAGCCGCTTTGGAAGATGATCTCGTCGCCGCGGAGCTGTACGTCGTTCAGTGTAAGCTCCGTGACGTATCGTTCCATTTGTGACGAACGGTATATCTGCGCCGGCAGGTCTGCGTAAACGTCGCTGAGCTGCCCGTAGCCGAACGTCCAGCCGTCCTCCGTCTTTGTGAATGTTATCGCGAAGTAGTATTCCGTCGGCGGCTGCGGACTTTCCGTGCCGTCGAGTATCTCCGCTCCGTCCTCGGCGGTGGGATACTCATAGTTCAGGTAGCTCTCGTACTCGGTCTGCTCGTAGAAGCGTATACCGAGCGTGACGCTGTTATCGTTGCGCGTAACGAGATAACGCCGCGACTTTGCTGTCATCATATCGTCGCCGGGTACGTAATGTTTACCGTCGTCGGTATCGAAGCCCTGCTCTATGCTTTCACGGAAGAACTGTTCAAAGTCCGCACCGTAGATGTTTATCAGCTTATCCAGCCCGAGAACGCTTATTTCGCCTGGTCTGACCGTTTTGTCGATAAGCGTTTCCTCATATTCGTATCTTGCGACCCAGTCCTCCGAAAGATCGACCGCCGGACTACTATCAAAACCGTTGTAGTAGATGAGACCTGTGCAGTACATCACTTTCGGTTCGCTCTTTTCGATGACGAATACCTCGCTCTCGCCGCTGTTGATGCACTCCATATACCATATATCGTCCGTCTCGCCGATCGCGAACGGTCGGTGAAATCCCTCGAAATCGAAGTCGAATCCCATAAGGTTTCGCTCCTCATAGTCGTAGTTGTATGTGAATGTAAGCGTGTCGTAGTCGCCGCCGGTCGCGGGAGTGCGCTTCCATGTGCCGTAGAAACGCTCCTCAAGTATCTTGAGTGCGCTGTCGCCCGTGATTAAAGTCTCGGTCATATCCGTTTCGTCGTTCGGAATAACGTATCTTCGTTTCTCTTCGGGCTTTTTATTTTCCTCGATAAATCTGTTCAGCTTGCTACTGAAAGCGTCCCACGCTTCTTCCGTCAATCCCAGCTTTTCGTACAGCGGGAGCATTATCTCGACTTGAGTAGCTGTAATTCCGGCTTTGGTATAATCGGCTTCGGTATGGTAGTACAGCCATCTCGGCGAGAAAACACACTCACCGACAACTATAGCGTATGGTGATTTGAATGTAGCAGCCATATCCGATTTATTCTCGAATCCGAAATACATTGTGTAGAGGTCAAACAGATGGTCTTCAAGATTTCTGCCCTCGGATATTTCTTTGCGGAGCCCTTCATCATGCTTTTTCAGTATATCTTCCATTTCTTCGCCGGACAAACCGAGCTCCTTCATAAATCGGTAAACGTTCGGCGTATCGTCGATACTGTAGCGTGTCACGTTGCCCGCCTGAATATCCGCTCTATGTGCTTCCTGATACTGTGCGAGTAGATCTTCCGCACGTTCATTGTCTATAAGTTGTATCAGTTCGACATCTATCGAAGTAAACCGTTTCTGCCAGATGTCGTTGAATTCGTCGTGCCATGTATCGGCGCTGTCGTAAACCAAAGGGTCGTCCGGCGGCGCGAACGGCTCCGGCATAGATCTGTCGGTTATGACCGAGAACGGGTCAGCAACGGTCGCAGGTGTTGTTATGGTAACTGTCGGTGAAGCCGATGTCACGGCGGGTTTTGGCTCTGTAGCGTTATCACGCAGATTGTTCCAGAGTACAACGCCGCCGGTTATCGCGACTGCCGCGGCAAGCCCGCCAAGTATGCCGTTCCGTATGCGGCAGCGCTTAATATAGCTCTCCGGCAGCTTTGGGACTTCCATTAACTCAACACGGTGTACTTCGGTTTTATAGTTCGGGTCAGCATTTTCGTGTCCCACTGCGGCAAGCACGTTCCTGTCCTTTGTATCTCCTATAATATCAAGCAGCCGTTCTTCTTTCGTTCTCATACTTCAACGCCCTCCTTCACAAGATACTCCCGCAGTTTTTCCCGTGTCCGCATAAGCGTCACCTTGACTTTGCTCTCGCTTATGCCGAGCCGTTTTGCAATATCGGCTACCGTGCAGAAATTCCAGTACCGCATAAGAAACATCGTCCGTTTTTCGCGGCTGAGTGTATTGAGGAACCTGTCTATAAGCGCTGTCAGCTCCTTGTCCTCAACGCTTTTTGCAACATTTTCGCCTGACGGTATGCAGTCGGATATTTCGCTGTAAACATCGGTGTAGTTTTCACCTGCACGTCGCTTGCGGTGCAGCAGCTTCACGCGGTCAAGTGCGATATTGCGTACGATGCGGTAAATGAACGCGGCAAGCGGCGAAGGCTCAGCCGGCGGGATAGCGTTCCAGAGACGAAGATATGTATCGTTGGCACATTCCTCGCTGTCCTCACGGCTTTGCAGGATATTGTAAGCTGTGGCGCGGCAGCGAGCCCCGTATTTTTTGTCGGTCTCGGATATTGCGCTTTCCGAACGCTCTTTGTACAGCGAAATTATCTTTTCGTCTTCCATTTCCGTCCTCCCGCAGCTGTTTTCAGAAGCTTCTATAAATATAAACGACAAAAATAGCGCAAGTGTTACACTTTTTTCAAAAATATTATACATCTTTTTTTCATTGTTTTCAATACAGCATTTAGAAACGGCGTGCGTGCGGACGATCCGGACAGATATATGCTTGCTTTTTGCACAAAAACACGCTATAATATTGTATAAAACGCTGATTTTTGATTATGACCTGTCCTTTTGGGGCTTCTCATTCGTTATATATACAGAAAGATCTTTCGAGGGAGTTGAAATCTATGACAGATAACGACTTTGACCGATATGTCGGAATGTACCGAAGCAGCGTCACACGAGCTGCGCTGTGCATACTGCGTGATGCGGAAGAGGCAGAGGATATAGCGCAGGAGGTGTTCCTGCGGCTTTATACATACACCGGCTGCTTTGACGGCGACGAGCACGTCAGGGCATGGCTGCTCCGGTGCGCATCGAATCTGAGCATCGACGCACTGCGTTCATCAAGGCGGCGTAATACCGTATCGCTTTCCGAGATCGGTGAAAAGGCAGCTCCGGACAGCGGTGATGATACCGTAATGCCAGCGGTGCTGACGCTCCCGCCGAAGCTGCGGATAGCGATATATCTGCGTTATTACGAAGGTTATTCGGTGCAGGAGACTGCCGCGATTCTTAAAATAAGCCAGTCTGCGGTAAAACAGAGGCTGAAAAGCGGTCGTGAAAAGCTGAAAGCTCTGATAAAAGGAGAGATCGAAGATGACATATAAGGATATGTTTGACCAAGCGTTCGATTCGCTCGGCAATAGTAAAATGCGCATGACAGACAGCGAGTTTTCGGCTGCCGTCCGCGCGAAAGCAAAGAAAAATACAGTTGTTGTCGGAAACGGAATGACTCTGCGTGAAATACCAGTTTCGCGCGAGCCGCACAGCCAGCACAAGCTCCGTAACGCTATATTCTGGATAGCAGGAACAGCCGCAGTGCTTGCAGGCGCGGTGTTCGGACTGAAATTTCTTGCCGATAACGGCGGGCTCAAGGGTCCAGATGTGCAAGGCGCGGGAGCGGGGTATTCCGCAAGCACACAGAAATACCCCTTTGCCGATGCGACCGGGTATGTAAGCATAGATCAGAGATACGGGGTCGGCGACGATACCACCGTTTATCTGAAGGGCTACAAGTTTGACGGAATGTGGGCAAAGATATACTATGACATTATTTACAAAGAAATGATCGATGACGGGATGCCGCAAAAGCTGATATTACCGAAGGACAGTGATACCGGACACCGTGAAAGCTGTCAGATAGGAGGCAGCGGAACACAGTTTTCATGCTTTGCGGATTACCGTTTGTACGAGCCGTCGGAATCGACAGAGGTAATATTCTGCGATGATACGGAACACACCGAGATTTTCTCGCTTACTATGTACAAGAGCACCGACATGATCGACGAGCCGATAGTAACGACCGCAGTTTATATGACGACTCCACCTGTTGAAACTACAACCGCGACTACGGTGCTGCACGACAGCTCGGATGCCGATACCACAACATCTTACGAAGCAGAGCTTAAAGAACTCAATAGACTGAAAGATTATTATGAACATGAGCTTGAAGCATACGAGACGGCAAAAGAGGCAACTGCGATTGAGATCGCGAAGTTTAG
>JAEEJW010000023.1 GCA_016282095.1 Ruminiclostridium sp.
ATACGCGAACTTATCGTTGCCCGAAGCGTCGGTCGCGAGAATGGTCTGAAAGTTCTCGAGGCCGACCCACCCGAACAGTCTGTCGGGCGGCAGATGCGAGTAGTCGTAGTTCGTGAACGCTATCAGTATCATGAAGAAAATGGGAAGCACGGTGAACAGCGTGATACCGAGCAGCGGCACCGCCAGCAGCGTCTTGTAGTACTGCTCGTCGGCAAGCGACTTGATGTCGTTCTTGAACGACTTCGGGCGCACACCTTTTTCGATGAGCTTCTGCGCGGTGTAATTCTGTCGTATGTTGATGATCCATGTGTAGATGAAGCCGACAACAATGAAAAGTGTGAGCACGCCGTACAGCAGTATCTTAAGGCTGTTGTCCTTGTAGGTGACGACTTCGAGGCCGTAGTCGTTGAGCGTCTTTACGGTAGCCTGCGTGCCGAGGTCTTTCAGTCCGTACAGATAACCGCCGCCCATGGCGATCATGAACCAGATGAACAGGCCTTCCATAAGCAGGAAGAGTATTCCTCTGCCTATCTGATGACGGAAGAACTGGCCGAATCCCATTATCGGGAACGACATCTTCGTCTTCCAGTCGCCCTTGACGAATATCTCGCCTATGCCTCTGAAAAACCGTCCGATCGCGCACAGGCACTTCCAGATGCCCAGCGGTATCTTCTTCAGGAAGTTCAGTATATTGCCCGGCAGTCTCACAAAAAACTGCCCTGCATTATACAGCTTCCGCTTCATCGGCGGCAGACCCAGATATTCCAGTTCCGTCAGCTTGCCCATTTGATCACCCTTTCTGTATTCTGCCGGCTTCACCGGCGAACGTAAATAATGAATAGTGAACAGTGAATAATGAATAATTGAGGTGCCGCCTGCGGCGGGTTATTTCCGGAATTATTCACTGTTCATTATTCATTTTTCACCATTCATTGATCCCGTCAGGCCGGGGCAGCCTGCGCTGCCCCATAAACCCGAACGGTGATCTGCTTACTTGGCTGCCTTTATGGAATCTTCGAGATCCTTGAGGGCCGCTGTCAGTGTAGCGTCGTCAGCATCTGCATACTTGCCGCTGTTGATGTCTGTACCGAAAGCGGTGGTAAGATCCCAGTAAGCCTGAGGATACTGACCCTGGCCGGGGCAGAATGCGAGCTGCTCTGCGAGAGCTGCAAGAGCTTCGTTAGCCTGTACTGCATCGGACTTCTGAGCGTTCAGGTTGGACGGACCCCAGCCCTTGGCCTCGAATCTTGCCATCTGCATCTCTTCGGATGTGATGTAGTCTGCTACGAGGTGGCAGAACGTGAGCTTGTCGGAATCTGTCTGGGGCTTTACACCAACGAGTTTGAAGCCGCCGAAGCCGCTCATCTGGTAGGATTTGCCGTCAACTGTGAATGTAGGCATCTTGGCTGCGCCGAAGTTGTCGCCGAGATAATCCTTGACTGTTGCATAGTCCCATGTGCCGGATACAAGAGCGCCTGCTGTGCCGCCCTCGGGGTTGAAGAGAGCCGCTGCGCCGTCGGGAGACTGCTCATAGCCCTTGCCCTTGCTCTTTGCCATTTCGACCATAGCCTTCATTGCCGCAAGACCCTTTTCGCTGCTGTAATCGCATACGCAGCCTGTTACAAGGCCTTCGGTGTCGTAGTTGTAGTAGCACTCAGCGCCTGTGCCGAAGAAGAACGCAACATCATACCAGCCGGACTGGATATCCATGTAGAAGTTCTTGCCCGCAGCCGCGCACTGGGAAATGATGCCCTCAAGTGTGGACGGGTCGGTAACGACGGACTTGTCATAGTAGAGGAAGTAGCCGTTATCGGAGGTTTCCGGATAAGCGTAAACGTCGCCGTTAAGCGTTACAGCGCCTACTGCGCCGGCATCGTTGTTCTCGGTAGCGTGCTGGAGGAATACTCCGCCGGGCTTGGAGAGTGCGCCCGCTGCAACGAGACGTGCGAGCTGGTCCTGCGCGAAGCCGAATACATCAGCGCCGGCCTCAACGTCTGTGAGCATCTGGGTGGTAGCGTCGCCTTCGCCCATAGCCGATACGGTGATGCTGTACTTGCCGTTCCAGTCAGCCTGTCCTGCGAGCCAGCTGTCGAGGTTGGTCTGTGTAAGCTCAACTACCTCATCGGGAGCCCATACGGTAATGGTCTGCTTGTCAGCCGAAGCAGCCGGAGCCGGAGCTGCCGTAGTGTCTGCCGGAGCAGCTGCCGCTGTTGTGTCGGCGGGCTTTGCCGCAGCAGCCGTTGTTGTAGCCGCGGGTGCGGAATTGCCGCAGCCTGCGAGTGCGAGTACTGATAATGCGAGCATTATCGGAAGTGTTTTCTTTGCAGTTTTCATTTAGTGACCTCCTGAAAAATGTTTCTGTACGGCTGTATGCCGTATTTTTTACTTTTCTATATCAAACGGTCTTTCCCCGTTCAATAACATTATCCCTGTCCTGCTTTTCATTTTCTTCCCGTCATGCGGCGGGAAGAAAACGATCGGCATTTGGAGAAATTAATGAAGAATAAGTGTTTCCCGAGTTATCGTTCCGCGGATATCAGCCCTTGGCCTTCTGCGGATTGAGCGGGGAGCGCCCCGCGGCGTATCCGTATGTTACTTTTCAGCAGCGGACAGGTATCCTGCCTCGCAGCCGCTTATCCTTTAGCCTTCTGCGGATTGAGCATGAAGTCGTCAACGGTTCCCCACGAGCCTTTGCCCGCCTTCACATAGACGCCGACAGTCACGGTATCGCCTTCGTTTACGGTGATGCTGTCGGTTTTCGGGTGCTGCCAGTTGGCGTAACCCGAGAGCTCTGCGGAGGCTTTCACCGTATCGGCACCGTCATTGGTGTATGCGAAGATATAAATATCCTGCGCGTCATCGCCGCCGTCAATGCCGCCCTGCACCGAAGCCGTGAGGGTATAGCTGCCTGCCGGCATTCCGGAGACGGTCTGGTATGCTCTGAATTCTGTGGAGCTTTCGCCCCAGAAGTGCAGCGCATATTCGCCTGTCACCGCGTCAAGAGCCTTCTTCTGATAGTCTATCTGTGTCGTTTTATCGTCTATGTTCTCGATGACCCACATGGAGCGGTCTTCGTCCTCGAAGCTGTAGTTTTCGGCATAGTTCGCGTCCACCATAGCGACTCTGCATACGGTCGCCATACCGCCCGCGGTGCCGTTTATCGTGTAGGTCTCCGGCTCACCGGCGGTCATTGCTTCAAGGTCGGCATCTTCCCAGACTACATCTATTTCCTTTTCGCTGCCGTCGTTGTATATTGCCGAGGTCTTGGCCGGGAGCACTATCTTCTCGCCGAGCTTCACCATGATCTCGCTGTCCTTTATTGCATCGGGTACAGGCGGCACTTCATTGCCGACACGCACCAGTCCCCAGGTTTTCAGGGATTCGAGAGGTCTGCCGCTGTGGTCGAACATCGCCTGATTGTCCCACGCGCTGCCGCCGTAGTACTTGCCGGCATCGTCGGGGTCATATTCTCCCGAGAAGCTCGAAGCCCAGCCGGAGCCGAACTTCTCCCAGAGCGCCGAGCGCTCCTCCCATGATTCGCCGGGAACGGGAAGCCAAGCAGGCTCCCAGTAGAATACGCCTATTCCCGCGCTGCCCACGTTCACGACGGCCTGTATCACGTCGCGGAGCTCACGGGACTGTCCCTGAACGGTGATCGGGTACTTCTTCTCGTAGTTGACTACATCGCCTATGGAGTTGCCGCTGCCGTCGCCGTCCTCAAGGGTGTAGGCGTAGGATGTTTCGGCTACCATGACTTTCTTGCCGTAGGTCTCGGAGACTGTTTTCAGCACCGAGGTGAGGTTATCCAGCGTGCCGTGCCAGTACGGATAGTACGAAGACGCGAACACGTCATAATCGAGATCGTAGTATTTCAGCTTGCTTGCGTAGTTGAGCATCCTGTCCGAGGACTCGGGGTTGGTGAAATGCACCGCGACGAGCGCGTCGGGCAGTATCTCACGGGTCGCACGGGAACCGGCATCCATGAGGTAGTATATGTTCATCCATATCTTCTCGCCGCTCATCTTGCCGTTGGTCTCGTTGCCGAGCTGTACCATTCCCACATCGGCACCGGCGTCCTTCAGCTTTGTGAGGCAGTCTTTCGTGTACTGATAGAGGGCTTCCTTCTTTTCCTCGATCTCCATGCCTTCCCACGCCTTGGGGCACATCTGCTTTGACGGGTCAGCCCAGAAATCCGAGTAGTGGAAGTCGGCGAGGAGTTTCAGACCTGCGTCCGCGGCGCGCTTGCCGATCTTGCAGGCAGTCTCTATATCGTTGTTTCCGCCGCCGTAGCTGTTGCCCGCCGAGTCAAAGGGGTCATTCCAGATACGGACTCTTATGTAATTCACGCTGGATTGTTTCAGCGTGTCGAATAAATCGTTTTCATTCCCGGCATAATCATAAAACTTCACGCCGGACTCTTCAAGCGAGATGACAGTAGAGATATCGCAGCCCATGATGAAATCGTCGGGCAGGTTTTCTACTTTTTTTACATATAAGCTGTCGCTGGGTATCGGCTCTGCCGGCTTTGTCTCCGCAGCGCTGTTTGTCTGTACGGCGGCACCGGTCTGTGCGCTGTCCGCAGTTGTCTGTGCGGGTTTATCGTTTCCGCAGGCTGCCAGCATTATTGCTGCCGCCATGATTGCGCAGGCTCCTGTTCTTGCTTGTTTTTTTCTCAT